>JAXDMK010000123.1:0-4502 GCA_034666105.1 Actinomycetota bacterium
GACTTCCGCCGGCTGATGACCGGCGAGCGGGGCTAGATGCCGAAGCGCACCGACATCCAGTCGATCCTGCTCATCGGGTCGGGGCCGATCGTCATCGGGCAGGCGTGCGAGTTCGACTACTCCGGCACCCAGGCCTGCCGCGTCCTGAAGGAGGAGGGCTACCGGGTCATCCTGGTCAACTCCAACCCGGCCACGATCATGACCGACCCCGACTTCGCCCACCGCACCTACGTCGAGCCCCTCGACTGGGAGACGGTGGCCAAGGTCGTCGAAAGGGAACGGCCCGACGCCATCCTCCCCACCCTCGGCGGCCAGACCGGGCTCAACCTGGCCATGGCCCTGCACGAGCGGGGGGTGCTGGCTGAGTTCGGCGTGGAGCTCATCGGGGCGTCGGCCGAGGCCATCCGCACCGCCGAGAACCGGGAGGCGTTCAAGGCGGCCATGACCGAGATCGGCCTGGCCGTGCCCCCGTCGGGCTTCGCCTACGCCACCCACGAGGCGGCCAAGGTGGGCGACGAGATCGGCTACCCGGTGATCGTGCGCCCGTCGTACATCCTGGGCGGGCGGGGCACCGGCATCGCCGACAACGCCGAGGAGCTCACCGCCCTGGCCGAGATCGGCCTCGCCGCCAGCCCCATCTCCGAGATCCTCATCGAGCGGTCGATCGCGGGGTGGAAGGAGTACGAGCTGGAGGTCATGCGGGACCGGGCCGACAACTGCGTGGTGGTGTGCTCGATCGAGAACTTCGACCCCATGGGCGTCCACACCGGCGACTCGATCACGGTGGCCCCGGCCCAGACCCTCTCCGACGTCGAGTACCAGCGCATGCGCGACGCCGCCTTCGCCTGCATCCGCCGCATCGGCGTCGACACCGGCGGCTCCAACATCCAGTTCGCGGTCAACCCGGAAAACGGGGAGATGGTCGTGATCGAGATGAACCCCCGGGTGTCGCGGTCGTCGGCCCTCGCCTCCAAGGCCACCGGGTTCCCCATCGCCAAGATCGCGGCCAAGCTGGCCGTCGGCTACACCCTCGACGAGATCCCCAACGACATCACCCGCAAGACGCCGGCCAGCTTCGAACCCACCATCGACTACGTGGTCACCAAGATTCCCCGGTGGGCGTTCGAGAAGTTCCCCGGGGTCGCCGACGTGCTCGGCACCCGCATGCAGTCGGTGGGGGAGGCGATGGCCATCGGGCGGACGTTCCCCGAGTCGCTGCAGAAGGGGCTGCGGTCGCTCGAGCACGGCCGGTGGGGACTCAACTGCGACCCGGCCGAGGTCGAATACGACGACCTCGACGACGTCGAACTGGTGGCCCGGGCGTCGGTGGCCACGCCCGACCGTCCCTTCCACCTGGAGGCGGCCCTGCGCCGGGGGATCTCGGTGGAGCGGCTGTACGAGACCACCAGGGTCGACCCGTGGTTCCTCGACCAGATCGTGCGGATCATCGACGAGCGGGCGGCGGTGGCCGAGATCGGGTTCGAGGGCATGACCCGGGCCGACTGGCGGCGGGCCAAGCGCCTGGGCTTCTCCGATCCCCAGCTGGGCTACATCTGGAAGGGAGTGCCCGAGGCCGACGTGCGGGCGGCCCGGCTGGCGTGCGGCGTGCGGGCGACGTTCAAGACGGTCGACACGTGCGGCGCCGAGTTCGAGGCGGCCACGCCGTACCACTACTCCACCTACGAGGACGAGGACGAGGCCCGCCCCGGCGAGCGGCCGACGGTCGTCATCCTCGGCTCGGGGCCCAACCGCATCGGCCAGGGCATCGAGTTCGACTACTGCTGCGTCCACGCCTCCTTCGCCCTGCGCGACGCCGGTTTCGACACGGTGATGGTGAACTGCAACCCGGAGACGGTGTCCACCGACTACGACACGTCCGATCGGCTGTTCTTCGAGCCGTTGACGTTCGAGGACGTGACCAACATCCTGGAGGTGGAAGAACCCCTGGGGGTGATCGTCGCCCTCGGTGGGCAGACGCCGCTCAAGCTGGCCGGCCGCATCCCCGAGCACCTCATCCTCGGCACCCGGCCGGCGGCCATCGACGAGGCCGAGGACCGGGAGCGGTGGAGCTCACTGTGCGCCCGCCTGGAGATCCCCCAGCCCGCCGGAGGAACCGCGGTCGACGTCGACCAGGCCCTCGCCATCACCGGCCGCATCGGCTACCCCGCCCTCGTCCGGCCCTCGTACGTGCTCGGCGGGCGGGCCATGGAGATCGTCTACGACGACGACGGCCTGCGCCGGGCCATGGCCCAGCTGGCCGGCTTCGGGTCCCTGGGCCGGGAGGGCGGGCTGTCCTTCGAGCGGCCGGTGCTGGTCGACCGCTTCCTGGAGGACGCCACCGAGGTCGACGTCGACTCGATCCGCGACCGCACCGGGGAGGTCTTCATCGGCGGGGTCATGGAGCACGTGGAGGAGGCGGGGGTGCACTCGGGCGACAGCGCCTGCGTGATCCCGCCGCCCACGCTGTCGGCGGACGTGATCGGGGTGATCGAGTCCCACACCCGGGCCATCGCCGACGCCCTCGGCGTGTGCGGGCCGCTCAACGTGCAGTACGCGGTGAAGCAGGGGCAGGTGTTCGTGATCGAGGCCAACCCCCGGGCCAGCCGCACGGTGCCGTTCGTGGCCAAGGCCACCGGAGTACCCCTGGCCAAGGTCGCGGCCCGGGTGATGGTGGGGGCGACGCTGGCCGAGCTGCGGGCCGAAGGGCTGCTGTGCGAGGCCGCCGCCGGCGGCCACGTGGCGGTCAAGGAGGCGGTGCTGCCCTTCAACCGCTTCCCCGACGCCGACACCCTGCTGGGGCCCGAGATGCGGGCCACGGGCGAGGTCATGGGCATCTCCAGCACCTTCGGGCTGGCCTTCGCCAAGAGCCAGGCGGGGGCCGGCGACCGGCTGCCGGCGAGCGGGACGGTCTTCCTCTCCCTGTCCGACCGCGACAAGGCGGGCGGGCTGCGGGCGGCCCGCCAGTTCGTCGACCTGGGCTTTTCGGTCGTGGCCACGTCGGGGACGGCCCGCTACCTGGAGGAGAACGGGGTGGCGGTGGCCGATGTCGTCCCCCTCCTCGGCCATCCCGGACGGTCGGCCGTCGAGCGCATCGCCAACGGCGAGATCGACCTGGTGGTGAACACCCCCCGGGGGCGGGGGCCCCGGGCCGACGGCGCCTATATCCGCACCACGGCCAGCGTCCACAACGTGCCCTGCCTGACGACGGTGGCGGCCGCCCTGGCCGCGGCCAACGGCATCGCCGACGTGGCCGTCCACGGCTCGTCGGTCCGGTCGCTGCAGGAGTACCACGGGCGGTGAAGGGCCGGGTCGACCTCGCATCACGGGTCGGCGACGTCGAGTTCCCCAACCCGGTGCTGACCGCGTCCGGCACCGCCGGCCACGGGGCCGAGCTGGCCGCCTTCTTCGACCTCTCCACCCTGGGGGCGGTGGTGGTGAAGTCGCTGTCGGCCGAGGCGTGGGCCGGCAACCCCGCCCCCCGGGTGCACGAGACCGAGGCGGGGATGCTCAACAGCGTCGGCCTGCAGAACCCGGGGGTGGAGGCGTGGCTGGCCGAGGAGCTGCCCGCCCTCGTGGCCACCGGGGCCCGGGTGGTGGCGTCGATCTGGGGCACGACCGTGGCCGGGTACGAGAAGGCGGCGGCGGCGCTGGCGGCCGCGGCCCCGCCGTCGGTCGTGGCGGTGGAGGTCAACCTGAGCTGCCCCAACCTGGAGGGCGGGCGGCACATGTTCGCCACCGACCCGTCGGCCACCCGGGAGGCGATGGCGGCGGTGGTGGCCGCGCTGGGGGGGCGGCCGGCGTGGGCCAAGCTCAGTCCCAACGTCACCGACATCGTGGAGATCGCGGTGGCGGCCGGCGAGGGGGGCGCTTCCGCGTTGACCCTGGTGAACACGGTGAAGGGCCTGGCCATCGACCCGTTGACCCGCCGGGCGCGACTGGGCGCCGGCGGCGGGGGACTGTCGGGGGCCGCCATCCGGCCGGTGGCGGTGCGGGCGATCTTCGACGTGCATCAGGCCCTGCCGGCCATGCCGCTGGTGGGAGTGGGCGGCGTGGCCACCGGCGAGCACGCGGTGGAGCTGCTCCTGGCGGGGGCGTCGGCGGTGCAGGTGGGCACGGCCACGTTCGAGGATCCGCGGGCGTGCGTGCGGGTGCTGGCCGGGTTGGAGGCGTGGTGCCGGCGTCACCGCGTGGCGCGGGTCGCCGATCTGGTAGGACAGGCCCATGGAGCTTCGTGACCGCCTGATCCTGGCCCTCGACGTCGACGACCTGGTGGCCGCCCTGCGGCTGGCCGACCAGCTGCGGCCGTGGTTCGGGGTGGCCAAGGTGGGCCTGGAGCTGTTCACCGCCGCCGGCCCCGACGCGGTGGCGACCATCACCGACGCCGGGTTCAAGGTGTTCCTCGACCTCAAGCTGCACGACATCCCCACCACCGTGCGCAAGTCGGCCCGGGTGGTCGGCGCCCTGGGGGCGTCGTACCTCACCCTCCATGCCCGGGCCGGTGC
>JAXDMK010000124.1:0-27306 GCA_034666105.1 Actinomycetota bacterium
TGCCCCCGCCCGAGCAGCCGCAGCCGGCGACGTGGGCCTCCCAGTCGTAGGTGTTGTTGCCCGCGATCTCGTTGTGGTCGATCACGATGTTGCCCAGCGAGCCCTGGGTGGCCTTGAACATGGAGAACCCGTACTGGCCGTTGTTCAGGATGCAGTTGTAGGCCACCGTGTTGCTGGAGCCGATGAACACGCCCGCCCCAGCGTTTCCCTGGATGGTGTCGTACTTCAGGGTCCAGCCGCTGCCGCCGTCGTGGTTGACCACGCCCTCGTTGTTGTTGGACCCGACGGGGCCGAAGTTCTGGATGGTCAGGTGCTGGATGCTGACGTTGGCCGCCTGGGCGGTGAAGGCGTACTTGTTGACGCTGCCCCCGTCGAGGATCGCCCCGGGGGCGCCCACGTAGGAGTCGTTGTCCTTGGGGATGACCTGGTTGTACTGGCCCGAGCCCAGGGTGTGGGTGCCGGGCGCCAGCCAGAAGGTGGTGCCGGCGGGCTGGGCCTGGGTGACGGTGTTCAGGTTCTGGCCCGGATCGACCCGCACCGAGCCCGCGGGCTGGGTGGCGGGGCCGTTCAGGATCGAGGCGTTTCCGCAGATCTGGGCCGGCGGAGTGGTCGGGAAGGTGCCGATGGCGGCGCCGGCGGGAGCGGGGCGCGAGGTGAGCGCGGGGAGTCCGATGACGAGGGCTGCGAGGCCGAAGGCGACCGACCGCCGCACGGCGCGGCACGGTCCGGCCGATACCGATGAGCGCCGATCATTCATGCCGAAGGTGTCGACAGCCGACCGGCCCGGCTTTAGGCCGTTTGGCCCACTACCCCCGGAGGACCAGAGATTCGTCTCCTCCCCGATCGGTGACCGTGGGAGCGGAGGCAGGTCGGCCCCGCGATTGACGATCGCCCGCCAAGTGCCGCGGACAGAGCAACGTCAAATGACGGCTTCCATCGGCGACGAATCTGGGTGAATCACCAGCTGTCCGAAGACAAACAAACGGACTGGCTCGGCCAAAAGGTCGAGCCAGTCCGCTGCTCCCCAGCCTCGCTCCCCAGCCGTTACCCGGGGCCGTGTGCCCTCAGGAAAGGTTCGAAAGGGGGATCGGAGGATTGTTCGGGATAACCAAGAAGATGCCGTCGGATCCACCGAACTTCTTGAACTGAAGAGTCAGTTCCTGCAACGAACCGATCTCGGTCAGCGCCGGCGCTTCGTAGTCGATCTTGTCGGACATGGCGTACCCTCTTTCGATTGGTGCTGGGTGCAGCAGACCACGATCGAAGCGATGAGGTCAACGGGACGATGCCCTTAAGGGTCCGGCAACGACGGCTTCCGTGACACCCTCGGCCCGGCTCGGTGCCTACGGTATCGGCCTGGTCGGTCTCGACGGGGCCAGGCGGTTGCTCGGCCCCGTCGCCGAGGGCGGGCCCGACATCGTCGTGGAGCGCGCCGCCGGCGGCGACCTGACCCTTGCGTCCGAGGTGATCGACGAGGCCCACGCCCGTTGCGGCCTGAGCGGCGGCGGATGGGTGGAGATGGTGTCCGACGCCGCCGAATCCCCCACGGTGACCATCCGGCTCCACCAGCCCCGGGCATGGGACGACGAGGCCGTCGTGCACCCCTTCCTCGCGTCGAGCGCGGCGGTGGTGAGCCGTTGGCTGGGGCGAGTCGCATTTCATGCCGGCGCGTTCGTCGCCGGCGGTGGCGCGGTCGTCATCCTGGGCGACAAGGGCAGGGGGAAGAGCAGCACCCTGGGATGGCTGGCGACCCAGCGGGTACCGGTGCTCACTGACGACCTGGTGGTGGTCGCTGACGGCCAGGTGCTGGTCGGGCCCCGCTGCGTCGACCTCCGCCCGGACGCGGCGGTCGCGCTGGGGGTGGGCGAGAACATCGGCCTGGTGGGAGCCCGGGAGCGATGGCGCTTCGTGTTGCCCGAATGTCCGGAGCCGGCGCCCCTGGCCGGGTGGGTCTTCCCCGGATGGGCCGACGAGGTGAGCCTCGTCCGCATCCCGGCGCGGGAGCGGGTACCGCGGCTGTTCGAGCACCTGGCACTGCGACTGCCCCCTCCGGATCCGGCCCTCTTCCTGCATCTGGCCCGGCTGCCGGCGTGGGAGTTCCGGCGACCCCGGGGGTGGGAGCACGTCGAGCCGACGGTTGCCCGGCTGATGGAGGAGCTCCTCGCCTCAGCCCCGTCCCGTGCCTGATCGGTCGCGTTGGCCGAGCCAGGCCGATTGCAGCAGGAGATAGCTCCTGGCGTCAGGCGGGTCGGTCGCCCACGTCGCGGCGAGGGCGTTGGGGTCGACGATGTCGAGGTCGACACCCGACCCGTCCCACGCCGAGGCGAACTCGCGGCAGTGGCGGTTCCAGAAGGCCCCGTCGAACATCGCCTTCGACGAACGGGTCAGGACGTCCTCCGGGAGGAGATCTCCGAAGAGCGTGCGCATGGCCTCGTCCCGGCTGACGAAACCGACCATGCCACCGTCGCCGGCGAAGGCGGCGAGCACGGACGGCTCCATGAAGGGATGCACGACCCGGGTCCCCTCGCCGGCGGCCATGGCCGCGAAGGACGAACGGGCGACCTGGACGTAGCGGCTGGGCCAGAAGTGGCGGCGGATCTGCCCGTCCCATCGCAGGGGCGCGGCGGCGTCGTAAGCCACCAGTTTCCCGGCATACTCCCTGTCCGCCGCCGGGCGAAGCCACGGGAACCCGGGGGCGGGCTGGCGCCGCAGCACCGCCTTGCGGACGACGGTCGGAGCCACCGCCCCCAGGACTCGCCGGAAGTCGCGGCGCCGGAGGGGTCGTCGCCGGGTGAGCGCCAGCGTCGTCTGCAGGCGGTCGGATGGGGAGAGCACCTCGTCGCCGCCGATCCCGGTGACCAGCGACCCTCCGGCCGCGGCCCGGAGAGGCAGGAGCAGGAAGTGGGCGTTGAAGGGCCACAACAGACCGTGCCGGTCGAACATCTCCCGGGCCAGGGGGCCGACGCAGTCGATCTCGTCGTCGAGGTCGAGCCGGACCCAGTCATCGAGGTCGAGATGGCGGATCACCTGCGCCTGCCAGTCCGCTTCGTGGCTGGTGTCGACGAGGGGGAACCGGAGGGTCACCGGCAGGGGAAGGGCCAGGCCCTCCTTGCGGGCGACGCTGGTGGCGAGGGCCAGCATCGCCGAGGAGTCGCGGCCCCCGGAGAAGGTGACCAGGCACGGCGGGTGCCGGAGGGCATCTAGGACCTCGGCCTCCAGCGCGCCCCGTGGCGACAACCCGGGGACGGGCGGCGGGAGCGGCGGCGCCCCCGGCTCCAACCCGACCACCAGGCCGGCCGCCCGCTCCAGGGGCGAGATCGCCAGCGGGCGCGGCCCCGTCGTTTCCGCGACGGGCAGGTCAGCCACGGCTCAGCCTTCGAGTAGGCGACGCTCGCGACACGAGGCGACGAAGGCATCGACATCGACGGCCGCCTGCCCCTCGTCGACGCCGAACGTCGACATGAGGCCGCCGATGAGCTCACTTCGGGTGGCTCCCGGGGCCAGGAGCTTCCATAAAACGGTGCCGGTGGCGTTGACCGAAATGTAGACAGACGCCTTGAGGTCGAGCAGCACGACCTCGCCGTCGATCTCACGCCACGCCACATCGCTGGCCCTGAGGCGGATGATCTCCGAGGGTTCGCCCGACATCACACGATCATTTCGGGCGCCATTTCACATCAGTGTAGGAGAGCGACGGGGGACCCGTGGCGCGAGGCGAACCATCGCCCGACATCACCCCCCGGCTTCGAGATACGACGCCGCCTGGAGGGTGAACAGCTCGGCGTACAGGCCCTTTCTGGCCATGAGCCCTTCGTGGCTACCGCTCTCCACCACCTCGCCCTCATGCAGGACGTAGACCCGGTCGGCGGACCGCACGCTGGAGAAACGGTGGGAGATGAGGAGCACGGCCCGGCCCGCGAACAGCTCCCGGATGTTGTTGAACAGCTCGTACTCGGCCCGGGGGTCGAGGGCCGAGGTCGGCTCGTCGAGTATCAGGAAAGGGGCGTCGCGGAAATAGGCCCGGGCCAACGCCACCCGCTGCCACTGGCCGATCGACAGGTCAGTGCCGCCGAAGAAGTGGGGCCCGAGCTGCGTGTCGTAACCATTCGGCAGGCGGCGGAGGAAGGTGTCGGCCTGGGCCCTGGCCGTCGCCGTCGTGAAGTGGTCCGAGTCCGCGGCCCGGTCCGGACGGCCCATCACCACGTTCTCGCGGGCCGTGAGGTGGTAGCGGATGAAGTCCTGGAACACGACCGCCACCGCGTCGCGCACCCGGTCGGGGTCGCACTCGGCGACATCCACGCCGTCCCAGGTGACGCGGCCCTGGCGGGGCGCATACAGGCCGGCCAGGACCTTGGCCAGCGTTGTCTTGCCCGATCCGTTCTCGCCCACGAGGGCGACGACCTCGCCCGCCCCGATCTCGAGGGACACACCGCGCAGGGCGGGGGACGTCGCCGCCGGGTATTGGAACCACACGTCCTCCACGACCAGCCGCTGGAACGCGGGTGGTGGCGTTCCCTTCGGCCGGGCGGCCTCGATCGCCGGCTGCAGGTCGAGAAAGGAGGCGAAGTCCTCGAGGAAGAGCGAGCTCTCGTACAGCAATCCGGCGGATGCGGCGACGGACTGCAGCCGTTGGCCGAGGAGCAGCACGCCACCCGCCGCGGCACCGGCGGCGGAGACGGGGGTCCGTCCCGTCACGACGAACCACACGAGAACGGCGACGGTCCCGGCGGTGAGGGCGGACGTGATCAGTCCCCCGATGAGCCCAAGGGTCAGGCGGCGCCGGACCAGCGTGCGCATGTCGACGATCCGCTGGTCGTAGAGGTGCTCGTAACGACCCCGCAGATATCGGGACAGGCCGAAGGCCCGCATCTCCTTGGCCTCGTCCTTTCCCGTGAGGACAACGGCCAGGTAGTCCCGGCGACGGTCGCGCTCGGTCTGCTCCAGGGCGAACTGATATCCGACCCGGCTGGCGCGCTTGGTGATGACCCAGGCTGGGATGTACCCGAGCATCACGACCACCACGAACTGCGGCTGGATGACCAGGAGGGCGCCGCCGATACCCAGGATGGCGAAGCCGGAGGTCAGGAGCCCGAACACCCCGCTCGTCATCTGTGCCGGACGCACCTGGGCGTTCACCTGGGCCCGCCGCAACCGGTCGTGGAAGGCGGGGTTGTCGTAGGAGACGAGGTCGACCGTGCCGGCGACGGTGAGCACCTGGCCCATGGCGAAACGGGCGGTGAGCTCGGTCAGCAGGCGCTGCTGTTCGATGCTGGCCAGGCTGGAGAAGGCGACGACCGCGGTGAGAAGGGCGAAAGCGGCGAGGGCGGGGAGAGTGTCGGCGAACCCCCCCGCCACCTGCCCCCGGACCACGTGCTCGAGGACCTGGCGCCCGGCCAGCAGTTGGCCGGCCACCGCCACTCCTGCCGTCACCTGCAGCGCGGCCGAAACCACGAACTCCCGGCGGGCGGCCCGCCACGTGATCCGAAGGGCCATGGCGACGAGGTTCGGCAGCTTGCGCAGGCTGCGCCCGACGTTCGGGGACAGGACCTCGTCGAGCCGGAAGGTCGACTCCGCCGGCTCGTCATCCCCGATCGCCGGCCCCTCGTCGGTCACTCGGGGGAACCGGGGCGCCCCGCAGCCAGGGGCGAATAGTCCTTCGCCGTGGCGTCCAGGCTCACCCCGCCGACTTCCAGCCAGGAGTGGGCCTTCAGCCCCCCGGCTTCCCGCCGGACACCGATCCGAAGACAGGGATCGAGGGCCCGCAACCGCTGGCCGAGGAGGAGGGAACTCCGCAGGCAGGTGCTCGTCGGCCACCGTCCCGATACCCGCCGCACCGCCCGTATGCGGGGCACAGCCCACATCGGCATCTCGATCGGGCCGCTCCCCGTCGGGACGGTGCCGTCCGTGTCGAGGCGGATGCCGAGGAGCCGGGCCATCCGGGGCAGCGGCAACGTCCGCACGCCGATCTCGACGAACGCGGCGACCGACAACGCGACAACCAGCTCACGCCGGTCTTCGCCCGTCAAGCGCCGTGCTCGGCGCAGAGCCCACAGCAACCTCACGCCGCCCCCTTCGAGCCCACGGTACTACTGGTGCCGGCTGGCGCTAAAGTCCCCCTGAGGTACAACGAAGCGGAGTCATGGCACCGAGCCAGCTGCGGGTGATCGTTCACGGTATGCCACCGCTGTCACGCGCGCTGGTCGCCGACTCCCTGCGCCGCGAGCCCGATCTCGACGTGGTGGCCGAGGTCGGCGCCGACGGGTTGGCCGACGCATGCGTCGCCCACCATCCGGACGTGGTGGTCCTCGAGGTCCACGACGCCGAGCAGAGCGTCGTCGCCGTGGCCCGTGGCTACGGCGCCCTTGTCGTGGGCTGGTGCGCCCGGCACCCAGGCCGCTCCTGTGCCGGCGGCGCGGGCCTGGATCCGCCCGCCGGGATCCTGGCCGACCTGGCCGCCCACGTGCGGATGGGGGCCAGGAACGCGGGCCAGGTGGCGGTGCTGCGGCCGTACGTCGCCTCCGCCCCCCGTGGTCAGCGCAAGCTCTCCGCTCGTGAGCTCGACGTCCTGCAGCTGATCACCACCGGGCTCACCGCCCAGGAGGTGGGTACCCGGCTCGGCATCAGCGCCAAGACGGTCAACCACCACAAGCAGAGCATCTTCAGCAAGCTGGAGGTCCGTAGTCAGGGTCACGCGGTGGCCGTCGCCCTGCGGCAGGGACTTCTCCGACCTCGTGGTGGCCCTCCCGCTCGGAGCTGAGCTGAGCAGACTCGCCTTCGCCCGCGCCGCGCTGAGCCACCCGTCGCCCCTGGTCCGAGCGGCCCTGCGCGCCTGCCTGCTCGACCACCGGATGATCGTGGTGGCGGAGGCGGACGACAACGAGGCGCTCGCCGCCCTGGTCGTCGCCGAGCGACCGGCGGTGGTCGTCGTCGCCTCCGCCATCGACCCGGTCCAGGTCGAGTCCCTGTTGGGTCGGCTGGCGGGCACCGGCGCGGGCGTCGTCGTCCTCAGCGACGACGCGTCCACCGGCTGGTCGACGCGGCTGCTGGCGGCCGGCGCCAGCGGCTTCCTCACCGGTGAGGCGTCGCCCGGCCAGGTCGCCGACGCGGTCGCCGCCGTCGCCCACGGGCTGGCCGCGATCGAGCCGGCCACCGCCGCTGCCGTCCTCGAGCAGTGGCGCCGGGGGCGGGCCGACGCCCCGCCCCCGGCAACCGCCGAGCTCACCCGGCGGGAGCGGGAGGTGCTGGTCGCGCTGGGCGACGGCCTGTCGGCCCAGGCGGTGGCCCTCCGGCTCGACGTCGCCGTCAAGACCGTCGAGCACCACAAGGCGCAGCTGTTCAGGAAGTTGGGGGCCAGGAACCAGGCCCAGGCCGTCTCCCTGGCGATCGCGTCGGGCTTGCTGGAGAAGACAGGGATCCCGGTGATCGGCTGATGCGGGCCGGGTTCCGCCTGGCCGGGGTGGAGATCGAGCTGCGGGTGCCCGAGGGCGCCATCGAGCAGATCATCGCCCGCAGATGGTCGTCCTTCCTGGGCGCGTCCGAGGCCCCGGTCTGCTCGTTGTCGCTGCGCCCGCTGACCTCGGCGTCGGGCAAGGGGTTCTCGGACCCGATCGAGGTCGAACGTCCGGACGTCGACCACGTCACCCTGCGGCACCGGCATCTACGGGCCGAGATCGATCTCGGTGGCCACGGAGAAGTGGACGTGGCGGCCACGCCCGAAGCCCTCGACTTCGTCCTCGAGTTGGTGTTCAGCCTGCTCACGCCCCGGACCGGCGCCGTCCTGATGGAGGCCAGCGGGGTCATCTCCGGGGGCCGGGCCCACCTGTTCGTCGACGCCGCCGGCGGGCCCGTGCCGGCGGCCGTCGAGCGGGTCGAATCCCGAGCCGTGCTCAGCGCACAGGTCGTGGTCCTCTACCGCAGGGAGGGCCGCTGGTGGGCCGGGTCCACGCCGTTCGGGGCCGCGGGCGACGGATGGCCGGCGAGAGCCGCCGCGCTCGACGGTGTCTGGACGTGGACCGCCGCCAGCCAGCTCGCGGTCAGCCCCCTGGAGCGGCTGGGATCGCTTCGGGCCGTCATGGACAACGCCGTCCGCCCCTGCCGTGACGGTGACCTCTGGGCCGCCTTGTTCGACCTCGCGGCCGACGTCGCCGCGTCGGTCCCGTCGGCGTCGATCACGGTGCCGCCCGACGGCGACGCGTGGGACGAGATCGACGCCGTCGGACGGGCGCTGCAGTTCCGGCGTGCCCTCGCCGGATTGAAGGAGCCGGGGATGCGCTCCTACGCCGCCGGACTGGCGGCGCCGCAGCTGTCGGCTCGCCCGCCCCGTGGCCGGTGACCGCGGCTCGTTAGCGGCTCCGCCCGGTCCGAACTGTCAGTTACGGGCCACGCACCTCGACTGGGCGATGATCACGTCGCCGGTCAGCAGCCCGGTGAGGTGCAGGTGCACGGCGTTGACCGTGATCGAGCGCGTCCCGCCCACCTGGGAGGCCGACTGCTCGTTCAGGGTGAGCGTGCCGACCAGAGGGATGGGGATCTGGGTGTTGGGCGGGGGATTGGCCGCCAGGGGGATGCCCGCCGCCTGCCCGCCGACGATCGACGACGAGCCGCTGGTGCCGTTGCCGTCCGCTTGGCACGAGCTGCTGACCGCCGTCGCCCCGACAGTGCCGGTGAGGAGATCCACGTTCGCAACCTGGGCCGAGCTCTGGGCGAACCCGCCGGCACCGAGAGCCCCCGTGGTGGAGGCGGTCAACAGACCGAGCGAGGCCACGCCCGGGATGTTGACGTTGGCCAACTGGGCGGTAAACGGACCGCCACCACTCGCCGGCAGGGCGACGACGGGCGTGGGGCCCGACGTGATCGAACCGCTCAGGGGGGTACCGACCTGAATGCTCTCCCCGTAGCCACCGCCGCCGACGGAAACGATGGGGTTCGCCGCCGCCGCCGGCCCCGCGCTCATGATGGCCGCCGCTATCCCGACCGACAGAGCCTTCCCCGAAACCGCCAAGTATCGCCGCATTCTTCCCAACCTCCGCTCAAGGTGTATTGACTCGAAAGCGCGTGGGGGAGGGAAATGGGGCTCGTCGACCGGGCCCGCGCGATCCGCCAGATCACCGCAAGACGAACGCCGCAGTGCGCAAGAACTACGTGGCCGCCGATTCCCCATGCCCGTTCCACTCGTTCCGAGGTGGACCGATTCTCGTTCCCCTGCGACCAACGGTCAAGGCTCTTTTCTTCTGTTCACGCGCCGTTCTTCGAGCCTTGTCCCGGCTCGTCGGGACGGACCCGCCCGACCCGCATGTCCCCTCGGCCGCGGGGATTCCCCGCCCCGCCGAGTCGGTGTCATGCCGACCTCACCGGGGTCCGGCGGTGACCTGGATGCCCGTCGCCGAGGGGTGACGGATCCTCGAGGTCGGAAGCCCTTGACTGGCACGATCCGGGCATGCGACTCTGGTTCGCGCGAATACTGCTGGCGGCAAGAAGGGGGAATCGCGTGGGCTGATGGGTTGGCGACTGGCGGACGACCGCCGTGCGCGACCATCGGGCTGTTCGCCACCGCGAGCAGTACGACTGCGGGAACCTTGGCCTAAGAGAACGCTTACCTACGTGCTTCCTCTCCAAATAGATCATTATCGGCGGTCCTGCTCAGCGACACGTCTCCCGGCAGATGCCAGGGTCGGCGCGACGGCATTCCCGGCTGACATTCAGTTCTCACTCTTCGTCCCGTTCGCGACTGCCGCCGGGGGTACCAACGGATGATTTGGCCCAACTTCCTCCTCGTGGGAGCCGCGAGGTCGGGGACAAGCGCATTGACGCATGTCCTCCAACAGCATCCCGATGTCTTCATGGCGCCCCGGAAAGAAACCTGCTTCTACATCTTCCGGAAGAACGCCCCCGATTTCGACGGGCCGGGCGACGAACGGCTCCTGCGGAAGGCCGTCAGGTCGACCAGTGAGTACACCAAGATGTTCGATGGTGCCGGTGGGTGCAAGGCGATCGGCGAAGCCTCCGTGTACTACATGTACCGACCCGACGTCCTGGACGAGATCGCAGCCGAATTGCCGGGTGTCAAGGCCATCGCCATCCTCCGCGACCCGGCCCGCCGGGCCTTCTCCGCCTACAGCCAGCTCGTCCGCGACGGTCGGGAGACGGCGGGCTCCTTCGCCGAGGGCCTGGCCGCGGAGGATGCCCGAGTCGCGCAAGGGTGGGAGTACATCTGGCACTACCGCCGCCAGAGCCTTTACGTACCTCAGGTGAGGGCCTTGATCAGCGCCTTCGGGGCCGATCGGGTGAAGCTCTTCCGGCACGAGGACTTCGTGTCCGACCCGTTGGCGGTGGCGAGGGAGGCCTTCTCCTTCCTCGGCGTGGATCCCGAGTACCGGCCGAACATCGGTGCCCGCCCGAACGTCTCCGGAATGCCCCGGAGCCCGCGGTTCCACTCGCTGCTCACCGAGCCCGGCCGGCTCAAGAACGCGTTCCGCTCGATCGTGCCGGGGAATCTGTCCCAGGCCATCTTCCGCACAGTGCACAACGCCAACATCAGGCCCCTCGAGAAGCCAATGGACACGATCGAGCATTTGAGTCGGTCGCTGGCGCCGGATATCCAGGAACTTCAGAGCCTGATCGGTCGCGACCTCTCCCGGTGGATGTCGTCGATGAACGGATCCGCCTCGTCGCCACTGCTCGACGTGGCCCCCACCAACGGCCGGCCCGGCGAGCGGTCGCGACCCCCGACCGGCAGGCACTGAGCCGACGACACCGCGCCGGTGTCGGCCCGACGCCGCTTCTTCGCTACGTCCTGTCCTCCTCGGTGGTGACGACCGGGCTCCGGACCTGAACCAGGTCGTCGGCGACGGGGCCGGGGGTGGAGGCGAGATGCTCCTTCACCGCCAGGTGCAGCTGCCACCAGGTACTGACGACGTCAGGCACCATACCCAGCGCCATCCCCAGCGCCGCGGCCCGGGTGCCCCCGATGGCGGCACCGGCGGCGGCACCGACGACGATCAGGGGAGCGGTGTACAGCCGGGCCCGCAGGCTTCGACTGGCCGCGGCGAGGGCCCGTAGCCCGACCCGTCCACTGATCGACGCGCCCGTCGCCGCCATCCACAGCGCCATGGGGAGGATCGCGGGACGGGCGCCCTCCCAGCTCTTACCGAGCAGGGCGACCCCCACCCGGTCCGGCAGCATGGAGGCGACGGTGCCGATCACCAGGGCCGCGGTCGTCAGGATTCCGGCCAGGATGATGAGCCGGCGTTGCATGACCGCGGCGGAGCGCCGCAGCGACGCCGCCGCCTCGGGTACGGCCATGGCCCGGACACCGAAGTTCATCACGTAGATCGGGCCCAGCAGCATCTCCGCGCCCCGGATCCCGCCCACGACGACGAGGCCGGCGATGGCTCCGATGGTGTAGATGGCCAGGAACTGGCCACCGCTCAACGTGAGCAGTTCGCCGACGAAACGCACTGCCAGATCACGTTGCTCACGACACCACTGGAGGCTTCTGAGGGGGTTCGGCCACGTCCTGGCCTGGAGGGCCCCGAAGGCCGCGGCCACGTTGGCCGACCCCCCCCAGGCCAGCACCAGCCAGAACACGGTGGCGTGGCCCGTGCCGATGACGACGGCCAGCGCGACCCCCAGGGTCACCGCCCACAGCAGGTCGTTGGCGAACGACATCCCTCCCCTCCGGGTGGCGAAGAAGAGGCTGCGCCAGGTGTCCTGCAGCACGAGGCCGGGCAGGGTCAGCGCCAGCGCCAGGAGACTCTGGGCCAGGGCCCCATAGGAGGAGAGTCCGAACGCCAGGCAGGCGGCACCGGCCACCAGTCCGACGGATATGGCCGCTCCCGACGCCGCCGCCGCCGCCCGCCGCCAGTCCTCGATTGCCGCGTTGCTGAAGCGCACGAGAAACGGTTCCGAAATCATTCCATTACCGATGTTCACGACCAGGGCATACGACGCAAAAGCGATCCCGAACGCACCGAAGGCCTTGGGCGTGACGGACCGCGCCACCATGAGCCCTAATCCGAAATTGGTCAGACTCGAGACGGCCTGGTCCGCGACTCCCCAGCTGGCGCGGCCGGCAACGCCGTGCCGGCCGGACTTGACGTTTCCGTCTACCATCTCGATGGCCCTCCTCGGCGGAGCGGCGCGTCATCGAGCTGACCTTCAAGACCGCCAACCGCGAAGAGGAAAATGGGATGACGGGAAGACAGGAATGCGTGCGTCTTGCATCTCCTCCCGGCCGGGCTCCCGAACCTCTCGGCGGGCTTGGTCCCCCGAGCCTAGTGCCAAGGGGTTAGATGTCCGCCGACCCCGACGACCACCGCGACGCGGCCGCCATCGCCTCCGGTGCCGGGGATCTCCTCCTCGACATCCGGACCCGGCTCGCGGTCGAGGGCGTCGATATCGCCGAGCTCCGCGGGGAGGGCGACCGCCGGGCCAACGAGTACATCCTGGACGCCATCAGCCGGCGTCACCCCGACGATGCCGTCCTCTCGGAGGAGGCCGCCGACGACTCCGCCCGCCTTCTCTCCCGCCGGGTGTGGATCATCGACCCGCTGGATGGGACACGCGAGTTCGGCGAGGCGGGCCGGCGCGACTGGGCGGTGCACGTGGCCCTGGTCGTCGACGGGACACCGGCCGCCGGTGCGGTGGCACTCCCCGCCCGCGGGATCACGCTGGCGACGAACGACCCGCCCCGATCGACGGACGCACACCTGGGAAGCGCCCGGATCGTCGTGAGCCGGACCCGCGCCCCTGACCTGGCCGTCCCCTTGGCCCAACGTCTGGGCGCTACGGTCGTGCCCATGGGTTCGGCGGGTGCGAAGGCCATGGCGATCGTGCTCGGCGAGGCCGAGATCTTCGTGCACGCGGGCGGCCAGTACGAGTGGGACTCGGCCGCCCCGGTCGCCGTCGCCGCCGCCGCCGGGCTCCACGTGTCCCGGATCGACGGAAGCCCCCTCCGCTACAACAA
Organism: Actinomycetota bacterium; assembly: GCA_034666105.1. Classification (GTDB taxonomy): domain Bacteria; phylum Actinomycetota; class Acidimicrobiia; order Acidimicrobiales; family AC-14; genus JAXDMK01. The sequence goes on from JAXDMK010000124.1 coordinate 12,965, forward strand.
CGCCAACCCGTGGATGCCCGACCTTCTGATCTGCATCCCGCAGTTGGCGACGGCGACCTTGGAGGTGCTCCGCGACCTGATCGAGCGTCCGGGAGTTCGGGAGCCTACGGTGCTTGAGAGCGGGCGGTAGTGGAACCGCAAATGGTCGAGCCGGTTGCGCCGGGCTCTCTCGGGCCGGCGGACGGGCGGACCATCTGGTTCACCGGTCTGCCCTGTTCCGGAAAGACCACGCTGGCGTCGGGCCTGGCGGCGCGTCTCCGCCGGCAGGGGTACCGGGTGGAGGTCCTCGACGGCGACGTCGTCCGTACCCACCTGACGAAGGATCTCGGGTTCTCCCGGGAGGACCGTCGGGAGAACGTGCGCCGCATCGGCTTCGTCGCCCACCTGCTGAGTCGTAACGGGATCGTCGTGATCTGCGCCTGCGTCTCGCCGTACCGCGACGACCGCGAGGAGGTGCGCGCCATGCACGGTGACCGGTTCTGCGAGATCCACGTCTCGGCACCGGTGGAGGTCTGCGCCGAGCGGGACGTGAAGGGTCTCTACGCCCGACAGCGGGCGGGTTCGCTGCACGGGCTCACAGGCGTCGACGACCCCTATGAGGCTCCGATCAATCCCGAGTTGGTGGTCCCCACCCATCGGCTGACGGTGGAGGAGTCGATCGATCAGATCTGGGAGGTGCTGTAGCGGCGCCGGGGCCCGGCGACTCGCTCGAGGCCGGTATGCCTGAGCCCGGACACGTCACGCTCGGCCTGGACACGTTCGGTGACGTCACCGACGACGAGGACGGGCGGCCGCTGACCCACGCCCAGACGATCCGCAACCTGGTCGACCAGGGAGTGCTGGCCGACCAGGTGGGGGTCGACTTCTTCGGCATCGGCGAGCACCACACCGACTTCTTCCCCCTCTCCGCGGGCGACGTCGTCCTGGCCGCCATCGCCGCCCGAACGTCCCACATCCGTCTCGGCTCGGCCGTCACCGTGATCAGCTCGGACGACCCGGTCCGGGTCTTCCAGCGCTACGCGACCCTCGACGCGGTGTCGAACGGTCGGGCCGAGGTCATCCTCGGCCGCGGCTCGAGCATCGAGTCGTTCCCGCTCTTCGGCTACGACCTGCGCAACTACGAGGAGCTGTTCGAGGAGAAGGTCGCCCTCTTCGCCGAGCTGCTCAAGGAGCGACCGGTGACGTGGAGCGGACGGACCCGGCCCGCCCTCGACGGGCTCTCGGTGTACCCCCGCACCGAGTCCGGGTCGATACCGACCTGGGTCGGCGTCGGCGGCAGCCCGGAGTCGGTCGTCCGGGCGGCGCGGTACGGATTCTCGCTCATGCTGGCCATCATCGGCGGCTCCATCCCCCGCTTCGCCCCCTTCGCCCGGCTGTTCCGCCAGGCCCTCGCCGAGTTCGGGTTTCCGGAGCGTCCGGTGGGCGTCCATTGCATCGGGCACATCGCCGCCACCGACGAACAGGCCCGGGAGGAGTTCTGGCCCTTCTACGCCGACCTCTTCGCCCGCGTCGCCCAGGAGCGCGGCTTCCGGCTTCCGACGCGAGAGTCCTTCGACCACGAGATCGGGCCGCACGGTGCCCTCCATGTCGGCTCGCCGGAGACGGTGGCCCGGAAGATCGTCGACACCCTCAGAACCCTCGGCGCGAGCCGGTTCGATCTCAAGTACGGGATGGGCGGGCTCCCCCATCCGAAGCTGATGACGACCATCGGGCTCTACGGCACCGAGGTCGCACCCCTCGTCCGGGAGATGCTCGCCTGAGCGCTAGGCGCGGCTCGATTGCTCCCAGAGGTTGATGCCGACGTCGACCGCGTGACGGTCGATCTCGGCCAGCTCGTCCGCCGAGAGCCGGCGGTTGGCGAGCGCGGCCAGGTTGCTCTCCAGTTGGCCGACGCTGCTGGCGCCGATCAGGGCCGACGTCACCCGCTCGTCCCGCAGGACCCAGGCGATGGCCAGCTGGGCGAGGGTCTGGCCCCGGCCGGCGGCGATCTCGTTCAGCGCCCGAACCCGGGCGATGTTCTCGTCGCTCAGGTACTCGGGACGCAGCGAGCCGTCGCGGGCGCCCCGCGAGTCCTCGGGGATGCCGTGCAGGTAGCGGTCGGTCAGCAGGCCCTGGGCCAGCGGCGAGAACACGATGCACCCGGTCCCGGTCTCGCCCAGGACGGCGAGCAGGCCGTGCTCGATCCAGCGGTTGAGCATCGAGTACGACGGTTGGTGGATCAACAGCGGCGTGCCCAGCTCGTCGAGGATCGAGGCCGCCTCCCGCGTCCGCTCGGCCGAGTAGGACGAGATGCCGACATAGAGGGCCTTGCCCTGGCGCACGGCGGTGTCGAGCGCACCCATGGTCTCCTCGACGGGGGTGTCGGGGTCGACGCGGTGGGAGTAGAAGATGTCGACGTAGTCGAGGCCCATGCGCCGCAGGCTCTGGTCGAGGCTGGCGAGCAGGTACTTGCGGGAGCCCCGGTCGCCGTAGGGCCCGGGCCACATGTCGTAGCCGGCCTTGGTCGAGATGACGAGCTCGTCGCGGTAGGGGCGCAGATCGCTGCTCAGGACCCGGCCGAACGTCTCCTCCGCCGTCCCGTAGGGCGGGCCGTAGTTGTTGGCCAGGTCGAAATGGGTGACGCCCAGGTCGAAGGCCCGCCGCAGGATCTCCCTGCTCGTCTCCAGCGGCCGGTCGGCGCCGAAGTTCTGCCACAGCCCGAGGGAGATGGCCGGCAGCTGCAGCCCGCGGCGGCCGCAGCGCCGGTACTCCATCGACTCATAGCGATCGGCCGCAGCCTGGTACGCCACTTTCCCGACGCTAGTGGCGGGTCGACAGCCGCGCCGTCGTCGTCCGGCCGCCGGTCGCCGCAGTTCAGATGGGCGGGCTACCGTTGCCGCGGCGCAGGAGCGCCGACACTCTCTGGTGCGAGACGCCGAACATGGCCGCGATGGCGGGAATCGTGACTCCCTCGGCTCGGAGGCCTCGGGCCAGTTGCCGGCGAAGGGTCCCGCTGGCATCAGCGACGCCTCGCAGGATCTGGGCCGTCAGCCCGAGAACTCCCGGCTGCGGCTGACGGGTCAGGAGGTCCTTCCATGACCCGCCCGCGGCCCGGCTGGTTCGCAGCCTGCGTATGAGTCCGGCCAGGCGGCGCTGGTCCCGGGCGTTGGCATCGACGGCGGTGGCGAGGTCGTCGAGGGCGGCGAGCTCGGACTCCCGCCCGTCCTCCGTTTCGGGCCCCACCGTGTCGGCCATCTCTCCTCCTCGGATTCGGCGCACCGGCCGTTGGGTAACGCCTACCCCGCAACAGGGGGTTGCACAAACGGAGGGCAGAGAGCCGCTTGGAGCGATGACACCCACAGACCGAGGGGCCGGGGGCGGGGCCGGACCGGAGCCCGAGCTGCGGTGGGAAGCGACCTTCCCCCCCGACGTGAGTGCGGTCCGGCGGTGCCGGCAGGAGGCCGCCCACGCGTTGCGGGGCGCGAGGGTGCCTCCGCTGGTGATCGACGACGCCATCACCGTGCTGGGCGAGCTGGCGGGCAACGCCGTCCGCCACGCGGGCACCGAATTCGGGGTGGTGGTCGTCGTGGGCGAGGGCGTGCTCAGGCTCGAGGTGTCCGACCTGGATACCCGACCCCCGGCCCTGCTCGGCCTGGATTCCGAGTCGACCAGCGGGCGGGGGCTGCACCTGGTAGCCCTGATCGCCGGGGACTGGGGGTGGCAGACCTCGGAGAGCGACGCCGGCGTGTCGGGAAAACGGGTCTGGGCCGAACTCTCCCTCGACGCGGGACGGACTGGGGACTGAACCTACGGGGCCCCGCGGTTGGCCCCTGACGGCTCGTCGCCGGGCCGGGAGCCGGGCACGATGTGGGCGAGGTCGAAGGTCCTTGCTCTCCGGCGGGAGACCTATCACAATGGGCCCGCGCCTCTTCCTGGCTGGTCCGCCGTCAGCCAGGGAGGGCGCCTTTTCGCGTCCGCCGGCGGCTCCGCGGCTCGGGCCTAGGGCCAGACCACGGTGATCGGCCCGCCGGTGGCCAGGCGGATGATGGTGTTGTTGGCCATGAGCCGGATCTCGTAGTTCCCGGCGGGCGCCGCCCAGGGGAACTTGAGGCGAACCGACCCACCGGCGGCGCCGGTGGTGTACTTCCAGGCGGTGACCCTGCCTCCGTCGGGGGCGCCCACGGGATACAGCCCGACCCAGTCGCAGGCGGTGGGCGAGGCGATCGCCGACCACGTCACGGTGATCGTGCCGCCCCGGCTGACCGTCGTGGGACTGCCGGACACGACGGTGAGGCTGACCGAGGTCACGATGAACCCGTTGGCCGGGTCGGAGCAGATCGTCGAGCGGGCCAGGTTGTCGGCATCGCCGCTGTAGGTCGCAACCCATTGGTAGATGCCGGGCGCGGTCGGGGTGAACAGGGCCGAGGCGTAGGAGCCGTTGCCCGTGACCGTCCGGCTCGACGTGGTGATCGGCGGTCCGGCGCAGGTCGGGTTGGCCGGCCCGTAGAGGGTGAAGGTCATGGAGCCGGTCGGGCCCGCGGGGCCGGCGCCCGAGCTGAGCACCGCCGTGTCCGAGGCCGAAGGCGGGGTCCACGAGCGGGTGGCGGTGAGAACCGGTATTCGCTTGGCCACCGCCACCTCGGCCGAGGGTAGGTTGCACGGCGTCGGGGCGGACGGGTGGTTGGCCGCGTCGCCCGAGTACACCGCCATCCAGTTGTAGTTGCCGGCGGCGTTGGTCGTGTACCGGCTCGACTCGTAATAGCCGTTGCCGTTCACGGGCCTGGTCGCGGTGAAGATCGGCGATCCCGAGCAGGTCGGGTTTCCGGGTCCGAACAGGGTGAACGTCACCGACCCCGTCGGATTGACCCCGCCCCCCAGGGTGACCGAGTCGTAGATCTGGGAGCCGGCCGGCAGGCCCGAGGCCGAGGCCTGGTTCCAGAGGGTCGGGTTGGCCGTGGCCCGGGCCGTGCCCTCACCGACGACGGCGACGGCGACCAGGGCGACCGCGGAGAGAGCCGCCAGGCCGACACGACGTGAGCGAACGATCGACATGCGTCGACACCCTTTCTGAAGGCCCCCCGCTGATGGGCGATACCTTGACACTGCAACCCGCCCCATCGGGTGGACTCTCAGGAAGTCGATCCGGATCTCAACATGCGGCGGCGAACGGATCAAGTCCGGCGTAGGTCGGTGCCGAGATGGAAATGGGCCGTACGGTGCACGACCACTGACCGCGGGCTTGGTTCCGGCTCCCCGCGACCCAACCGGTCGGCGGCCGCTAGGTTGACGTTCCGGCATGGCCGTGACCCGCCCCCGCCTCGGCTACCGGCCCGCGCTCGACGGCCTGCGGGCGATCGCGGTGGCGCTGGTGATGGTCCGCCACCTGGGCCAGTCCTTCGGCGTCGGCGGGGGCACGGTGGGCGTGGGCACGTTCTTCGCCCTGTCCGGGTTCCTCATCACCACCCTGCTGGTCGAGGAGCGACGGGAGACGGGGCGGGTCGACCTGGGCCGCTTCTGGGTCCGCCGGGCATGCCGGCTGCTCCCGGCGCTGACGGTGGTGCTGGCCGCGGTCGTCGCCTGGTTCGGCCTCGTCGAGCACCAGAGCTACAAGGGACCGGCCGTGTTCGCCGCCCTCTACGCCGGCAACTGGGCCCAGATCGCGGGACGCCCGTTCGGGGCACTCGGCCACGTGTGGACCCTGGCCGTGGAGGAGCACTTCTACCTGGTGTGGCCGCTCCTCTTCCTGGCCCTGTCCCGCCTGCGGCTGCGGACGGCGGCTCTCCTCACCCTGGGCCTGGCCGGCGCCTCCACCGCCCTCCGCGGCGGCCTCTTCGCCGCCGGCGCGTCCCCCGCCCGCCTGCAAATGGGCACCGACACCCGCCTCGACGGGCTCCTCCTGGGCTGCGCCGTCGCCCTCGCCCTGGCCCACGCCGGCCGGCGGCCACGGGTGCCCCTGGCCGCGGCCGTGGCCGCCGTCGGGGTGCTGGGGGGCCTGGTCATGGTGCAGCCGTACCGCTCGTTCATGCTGACCGTGGGCTACGTCCTGATCCCGCTGGCCGCCCTGACCGTGATCGGGCACGTGGTCGGCGACGGTCCGCCCTCCCCCCTCACCACCGCCCTCGGCTGGAAGCCGTTGGCAGCCCTGGGCAAGATCTCCTACGGCCTCTACCTGTGGCACCTGCCGGTGTACGCGGTGCTCCTGCCCCACGTGATCGACCAGCCCCTGGCCGTGCGCTCGGCGGTGGTGGTGGCGGCGTCGACCGCCATCGCCGGCCTCTCCTACGTGGCCGTCGAACGGCCCTTCCTCCGGCTCAAGGATCGGCGCGGGCGGGCCCGGGTGCCCTCCCCCGGCGGCTCCGCCACCGGCCCGACCCTGACGACAGCTACCAGACCAGCGTGATCGGCCCGCTGGTGGCCAGCCGGTGGCTGGTGTTGCCGGTCATCAGGCGCACCTCGTACTGACCGGCGGGGGCGCTCCAGGGGAGCTTGACCGGCAACGAGCCGGCGGCCGTGCCCGATGTGTACTTCCAGGCGGCGACGGCGCCGCCGTCGGCGGTCCCGACCTGGTAGACGCCGACCCAGTCACCGCTGGTGGTGGAGACGATGCCGGACCAGGCCACGGTGAGGATGCTGCCCCGCGGCACAGTCGTCGGCGTGGCCCAGACCTTGGTCGTCGAGGTGGTGAAGGCGTTGGAGTCCGAGCACGACGTCGAGCGGGCGACGTTGTTGGCGTCGCCGCTGTAGCCAACCACCCAGCGGTAGGTGCCCATCGGGACGGGCGGGGTCGGTCCCGTGGTGAAGCTGCCGTTGCCCGCGACCGTCCGGGTGGTGGTGAAGATCGGGACGCCGGCGCAGGTGCGGTCGTCCGGCCCGTACATCTTGAAGGTGACGGTGCCGGAGGGGATGGCGCCCAGGCTGAGGGTGGCCGAGTCGCCGTTGCCGTATCCGGGGGACGGGGCCGCGTCGAGGGCGGGGACCCGCTTGCTCACGACTACCTGGGCCGCGGGATCGGCGCAGGCGGTGGGCGACGAGGGCGGGTTGTTGGCGTCGCCGCCGTAGACGGCGATCCACCGGTAGGTCCCGGCGATGCCGACGGTGGAGCGACTCGACTCGTAGTAGCCGTTGCCGTTGACCGTTGTCGTGGTGGTGAGGACGGGGTTGCCGGCGCAGGTGGCGTTGTCCGGACCGAAGAGCTTGAAGACGAGGTAGCCGGTGGGGTTGCTGCCGTAACCGAGGGTGGCCGTGTCGAAGATCTGGTCCCCGGCCGATGCCTGGGCCGACGACACCTGGTTCGAGAGCCGGGGCGGGGACGCGGCCCTCGCCGGGCCCTGGCCGACGACGACGACGTTGACGATGACGATGACGAAACTGACAGCCAGCGCACCGAGGATGCCGCCCCTGCCTTCGGTCTTTCCGAGTATTTGCACGTCGTCTCTGTCGACCGCCGGGGGGCGACCTTGAGGCCCTTACCGCGAATTGGGGGTCTGTTGATGCCTCGGATCCTCGGGGGATGAAATGCCGGCCCGGCCGAGAGGCCCCATGACCCTGAATGGAGGGGGTCACGTGTCAGGGCGTTGACGGAAATGGCGATGGCAGCCGGCACCCCTTTCGGGATGCCGGCTGCGGTTGGCGCCGGGCTTCGACGACCGGCCGGTTTAGGCCGGGCGCCTACCAGACCAGGGTGATCGGGCTGCTCGTGGCCAGCCGGCTGGTCGTGTTGTTGGCCATCAGCCGGATCTCGTAGTTGCCGGCGACCGCTCCCCATGGGAACTTCAAGGCGACCGACCCGGCGGCCGTGCCGTTGAGGTACTTCCAGGCCGTCACCGTTCCGCCGTCAGCGGTGCCGGCGGCGTAGAGGGCGACCCAGTCGCCGCTGGTCGGGGAGGCGATGGCGGACCAGGTGACGGTGATCGTGCCGCCCCGGCTGACGGTCGTCGGGCTCCCGGAGACGACCGGCGGGTTGGCGACGGTGGCCGTGAAGGCTTTGCTCGTGTCGGAACAGATCGTCGAGCCGGCGAGGTTGTCGGCGTCGCCGCTGTAGGAGACGACCCATTGGTACGCCCCCGCCACCGTGGGGGTGAAGGTCGTCGACACGTACGAGCCGTTTCCGGCGACGGACCGGGTGGCGCTGAAGACGGGTGCGCCGGCGCAGGTCGAGTTGCCCACCCCGTAGAGGTTGTAGGTCATCGTGCCGGTGGGCCCGGAGGGTCCGGAACCCCCCGTGAGCAGGGCGGTTGCCGAGGCGAGGGGTGCGGCCCAGCTGCGGGTGGCATCGAGGAGGGGCATCCGCCGGCCTACCTGGACCTGGCCCGCGGAGGCGCTGCACGCGGTCGTGATCGAGGGGTTGTTGTTGGCGTCGCCCCCGTAGGCGGCCGTCCAGCGGTAGGTGCCGGCGGCATTGGTGACGAAGCGGCTCGACTCGTAGTAGCCGTTGCCGTTGACCGGCGTCGTCGTGGTGGTCAGCGGCGCCGCCGAGCAGGTGGCGTCGGTGGGGCCGTAGAGCTTGAACGTGAGCAAGCCGGTCGGGTTCACGCCCGAGCCCAGCGTGGCCGAGTCGTAGATCTGGCTCCCAGCCGGGAAGCCGGACGCCGACGCCTGGTTCGAGATCAAGGGGTTCCCCGCGGCGTGGGCGGCGCCCTGGCCGGCGACGGCGACGAAGAAGGCGACGGAAAGGGCGAGCAAGCTGCCCTTGGCTTGGGTGCGGTGGGAAGTCCTCATGTCCGCAGGGGTCGGCATGAGTTGAAAAAAGCTTTATAGGGCGTTGCGATTTCCTTGACATTTTTTCCCGGCCCCCGCCATCCACCGCCGGCGGGCGGTTACCGGTGTTCGGGGTTCGGGAAGTCGAAGCGGCAGCCGGCGTCCCATTCCGAGCGTTGATTGCCGTGGGCGGGGATTCCGCCCGCGTCTTTGAGCATTCGGGCCAGGTGAAGCAGGTTCCACGTCATGAACGTGGTGTTGCGGTTGGTGAAGTCGTTCTCCGGACCGCCCGATCCGGGATCGAGGTACGACGGCCCCGGGCCCGCCTCACCGATCCAGCCGGCGTCGGCCTGGGGCGGGATCACATAGCCCAGGTGTTGCAGGGAGTAGAGGATGTTCATGGCGCAGTGCTTCACCCCGTCCTCGTTGCCGGTGATGAGGCAGCCGCCCACCCCGCCGTAGTAGGCGTACTGGCCGGCGTCGTTGAGGAGGTGGGAGTTGCCGTACAGGCGTTCGACCACCTTGGTGCAGACCGACGACTTCTCCCCCAGCCAGATCGAGCTGCACAGGACCAGGATGTCGGCCGCCTTCACCTGCTCGAAGATGGCCGGCCATTCGTCGCGGTCGAAACCGTGCTCGGTCATGTCGGGGTAGACGCCGACGGGGATCTCGTGGTCGACGGCCCGCACCAGGTCGACCGTCACCCCCTGGCGGCGCATGATCTCAATGGAGATGTCGGCCAGGCCCTGGGTGTGGGACACCTCGGGCGACCGCTTCAGGGTGCAGTTGATGAAGAGCGCCCGCAGGTCGGAGAAGTCCCAGGTCGTCTGGCGGCACAGCTCTTCCTGCTTCGGGGTCAGCTCCACGGGTTCCTCCTCGTCTCGCCCGAGAGTTCGGACGTCGCTTGTGTCTCCCGCCGGGCGCGGCGCGTTACGCCAGCCGGGCGAGGGTGGCCGGTAGGTCGCGGAGATCGGGCAGCTCGGCGGCCCAGATCTCGCCCCGGCGGCTGCGCTCGCCCAGCCGGTTGATCCAGACGCTGGTGATCTCCAGTTCGGCGCACGGCTCGATGTCGTGGAACAGGCTGGCGGCCACGTGGACGTGGGCTTCGGGGTAGTCCGTCCGCCGCTCGAGCTCGTCCCAGTGACGGTGGCCGGGCTTGTAGGACCCGATCTCCGACGCCACCACCCGCTCGTCGATCTCCACGCCCAGCCGGGCGATGGACGCGTCGAGGTAGTCGGCGTCGGTGTTGGACAGGATGGCCAGCTTCCAGCCGTCGGCCCGCAGCCGGGTCAGGACCTCGGTCACCTCGGGGAACGGCGGCCAGTCGGGGAGGGATGCGGCCAGGGCGCCGGCGTCGTCGTCGGCCAGGGGCAGGCCGCGTACCGCGGCCAGGGCCCGTAGCGACCGCCGGAGCACCTCCCGGTAGGTGAGCGACCCGTCGAACTGCACCACCGGCTCGACCGCGTGGAAGTAGGCCAGGAGGGAGTCGACGTTCTGTCCGAACTCGGATGGCGGCCACAGCCGGGTGAGGACGGCCGCGATCCCGCCGTTCCAGTCGATGAGGGTCCCGTAGCAGTCGAAGCTGGCCCAGCGGTCCATGACCCCGAAAGTCTGGCGCAGCCGCAGATCGAATTGGGCCCGGACGCGAAACGGCCCCGAGTAGCTCTCCGGGCCGAGACCCTTTGCGCTTCTCGGGACCTAGTTTCGCTGGCTCCCCTTCCGCCTGCCGCCCTTGCGGGCAGGCCTGCTTCCGGTTCGCCTGGCGTCCACTGCTGCCCACCGGGTTCCTGCTCCGCTTCCGGCTTGCGCCTTCCGCTTCGCACTCCCCCGGCGTGCTCGGCACCGGACGAAGCCCACTGTACGGAAAACGGCTGGGGAATGGAAGGGGTCAAACCTGTGGATTTCCGACGAATTAGGTCAGATTTCCGCCCGCCGAGGTCAGGCGGGGAACAGGGGGGTCGCCGAGTGGGTTGTTCTACGCAGATGTTGCTTAACTCACCCTTCCTGAATCTGAGGTCAGCCAATGCCTGAGCTGCAGACCACAACCCTCCCCCTCATGCCCCTCACCACCGGCGTGATCCTGCCGGGGATGGTCGTCACCCTGACGGCCGACACCGACGAGGCCAAGGCGGCGGTGGCCGCGGCCGAGCGGGGCGACGGGCGGCTCCTCCTGGTGCCGTTCATCGACGGCAAGTACGCCCGCACGGGCACCATCGGCAAGATCGAGAACGCGGGCGACCTGCCCGGCGGTATCCGGGGCCTGATCATCCGCGGCATCGAGCGGGCAACCGTCGGCGCGGGCGTGGCCACCGGGAGCACCGCCCTGCTGGTGCAGGCCGACCCCATCGCCGTTCCCCCCTTCGGTCCCCACGCCCACGAGCTGGCTCGTGAGTACCGGGCCATCGTGGAGACGATCTTCGACAAGAAGGGCGTCAGCCACCTCAACGAGCACCTGCGGGGCATCTCCGACCCCGGCCAGATGGCCGACACGGCCGGTTACGCCCCCGAGCTCACCCTGGAGCAGAAGGTCGAGGTCCTGGAGACCGTCGATGTGGAGCAGCGGCTGGAGAAGGTGCTGGCCTGGATGCACGACGTCCTGGCCGACATCACCCTGAAGGAGCGCATCCACAACGACGTCAACGAGGGCATGGAGAAGACCCAGCGGGAGTTCATCCTCCGCCAGCAGATGGCCGCCATCCGCAAGGAGCTGGGCGAGTCGGGCGACGGCGAGGACGTCATCGAGGAGTACCGGGCCAAGGTCGCCGGCGAGAACGTGCCCGAGCACGTCCGCAAGGCCGTCGACAAGGAGCTGGGCCGCCTCGAGCGCACCAGCGAGCAGAACCCCGAGCACGGCTGGATCCGGGGCTGGCTCGACACCGTCACCGAGCTGCCGTGGGGCACCAAGTCGGAGGACCACCTCGACGTGGCCGACGCCCGGGTGATCCTCGACGAGGACCACACCGGCCTGAACGACGTCAAGGACCGCATCGTGGAGTACCTGGCCGTCCGCAAGCTGCGGGCCGACCGGGGCATGGGCGCGGTGGTCGGGCGCAGCTCGGGGGCCATCATCGCCCTCGTCGGCCCTCCGGGCGTCGGCAAGACGTCGCTCGGCGAGTCGGTGGCCCGCGCCCTGGGCCGCAAGTTCGTCCGGGTTTCGCTCGGTGGCGTCTCCGACGAGGCCGAGATCCGTGGCCACCGGCGCACCTACGTCGGGGCCCAGCCCGGCCGCATCGTCCGCGCCCTGCGGGAGGCCGGCACCATGAACCCCGTTTTCCTGCTCGACGAGGTCGACAAGCTGGGCAGCGACTGGCGGGGCAACCCCTCGTCGGCCCTGCTCGAGGTGCTCGACCCGGCCCAGAACCACACGTTCCGCGACCACTACCTCGAGATCGACCTCGACCTGTCCGACGTGCTCTTCATCGCCACCGCCAACCAGCTCGACACCATCCCCGGGCCCCTGCTCGACCGCATGGAGATCATCAGCCTCGACGGCTACACCGACGACGAGAAGGTCACCATCGCCCGCGACCACCTGCTGGCCCGCCAGATGGAGCGCAACGGCCTGTCGATCGACGAGGTGTCGGTCACCGACGACGCCCTGCGCTCGGTCGTGTCCGGCTACACCCGGGAGGCCGGGGTGAGGAACCTGGAGCGGGAGCTGGGCAAGACGCTGCGCAAGGTGGCCACCAAGGTGGCCGGCGGCGACATCGAGCCCCCGGTGACGATCGACGAGGGCGACGTGAAGACGTGGCTCGGCCGGCAGAAGTTCTTCTTCGAGGCGGCCGACCGCACCGCGGTCCCGGGTGTGGCCACCGGGCTGGCCGTCACCGGCATGGGCGGCGACGTCCTCTTCATCGAGGCCAGCGCCCTGCCCTCGGGTGAGGACAACCACGGCGGCGGAGCGCTGACCATCACCGGCCAGCTGGGCGACGTCATGAAGGAGTCGGCCCAGATCGCCCTCTCCTACGTGCGCTCGCACGCCGAGGCCCTCGGAATCCCGCTGGCCGACCGGGTGCACCTCCACGTGCCCGCCGGCGCCATCCCCAAGGACGGCCCCTCGGCCGGCGTCACCATGGTCTCGGCCCTGGTCAGCCTCATGTCGGGCCGGCCGCTCAAGTCGACCGTCGGGATGACCGGTGAGGTCACCCTGCAGGGACGGGTCCTGCCCATCGGGGGGGTCAAGCAGAAGGTGCTGGCCGCATCCCGGGCGGGCCTCCTGGAGGTCATCCTCCCCATGCGCAACGGGCCCGACCTCGACGACGTCCCCCAGGCGGTCAAGGACGTCATGACCTTCCACCTGGTGGAGGACGTCAAGGAAGTGCTGGAGCTGGCGCTCGAGCCGGCCCCGGCCGTGGCTGCCGCCTGAGCGGGGCCGCCACAGATTCGTCGCACCACTACGTCGCAGCCGCTGGGACCGTGCCCCCCTCCCCCCGGGGGGCACGGTCGCGTCCAGGGGTCAGACCCGGCCCCAGGAGACCTGGAGGGCGGGACGGGGCGTTGTCGTGCGGTTGCGGGTGCCGCGGTGGAGCAGGTGGCCGCAGAAGACGAAGGCGGTGCCGGCGGGACCGGTGAGGACGAGCTCGTCGGGGTGGTTCTCGAGGCTGCCCGACCGACGCTGGAGGTCGGGGCGGCGGTGGCTGCCCGGGATCACGGCCGTCGCCCCGTTGCCGGCGGTGAACTCGCAGAGGGCGAGGATGGCGGTCACCACCTGCCACCGGCCGGGGGTGAGGAGCGGCACCGCGTCGGCGTGAAAGCGCTGCTCACCGAAGCCGGGCTCGGCGCTGCGGAAGGTGACGCCGCCGAGCGTGAAGTCGTCGCCCAGGAACCAGCCGACGGCGGCCCGCAGCGCCGGGTGGTCGAGCACCGGCCTGGCCGCGGCGAGCCGCTCGACGACGTCGACCAGCCGGCGGGTGCCGCTCACCTGCTTGTCACCCAGGCGGACGTCGTGGTCGATGGCGGCGAGGGCCGTCCGGCAGTCCTCGGCCAGGCCGCGGGCGGCGGCGTCCGGGAGCACCCCGGGGACCGCGATCCACCCGTTGCGGTCGAGGGTGGCGAAGTCGAGCGTGTCGGCCACCGGGGTCGAGCGGCGCGTGGTCCCCACGGACCTCGACGGTAGCGAGCGTGGACAACGGGCCATCGACCATTCGGCGACCGGGCAGGGGCCCCGGTCCCGAGGTCGGACGATGACGACCGCTCCGATCACCGGGGTCGGCGCGCCGCCTCGACGACGATCGTGCCCGCGGCCCGGTCGTGCAGGCAGCGGCGGAGGGGGTCGCCGAGCATCACCAAATGGTCGGCCGACCCAGCGAGCAGGGACAATGCCACCCGGACCAGCCTCGCGGGGCGGCCGGCGAAGCGGCCATACCGGTCGAGCAAGGCTTGGTTGAGCCGTTGCGGGTCGTCGCCGTGCTCGAGTTCGAGCTTCTTCACGTCGGCCTGCAGCGCTCGGCGTCGCTCGCCGTCGGCGGCCGGCGGCGGCGGGAGCAGGAGCTTCGGCCCTTGCCGAAGGAGCGCCGAGACCAGCCACCGGACGCCGATCTGGGTCCACGTCGCCGGGGCACCGGAACGGCGGTCGACGACGTGGATTCCCATCGCCATCTGGCCCGGCGTCTGGCCCACCGCGGCCATGAAGCCCACCGTGTACAGGGCGTCGGCGGCCAGGAAGG
>JAXDMK010000125.1:0-3971 GCA_034666105.1 Actinomycetota bacterium
GATCGTGATGCTGCTGGTCACCGCCTACCCGATCGTCTACGCCATCATCCTGTCGTTGCAGCGCAACGACCTCCGCTTCCCCGACCAGGCCCAGTTCGTGGGCCTGCGCAACTACGCCGACGTCCTCGCGTCGAGCCTGTGGTGGTCCGACCTGGCCACCACCCTCGTCATCACCTTCTTCTCGGTGGTCATCGAGCTGATCCTGGGCATGGGCCTGGCCCTCCTCATGCACCGGGCCATCTTCGGCCGGCGCACGGTGCGGGCGGCCATCCTCATCCCCTACGGCATCGTCACCGTCGTCGCCGCCCTCGCCTGGCGCTTCGCCTTCGACCCCACCACCGGGTTCGTCAACGCGCTGCTCAACACCGACCGGTCGTGGTTCGCGGGGCGGATCGCGTCGCTCTTCGTCATCGTGCTCACCGAGGTGTGGAAGACGACGCCCTTCATGGCCCTGCTCCTCCTGGCCGGCCTCACGCTCGTGCCCGAAGACCTCCACCGGGCGGCCCGGGTCGACGGGGCCACCACCATGCAGCGGTTCACCCAGATCACCCTGCCCCTGATGAAGCCGGCGATCCTCGTCGCCGTCCTCTTCCGCACCCTCGACGCCTTCCGCATCTTCGACTCCGTGTTCGTGATGACGGCGGGCGCCAACGGCACCGAGACGCTCTCCATCCTCGGATCGAACCAGCTCTTCAACCGGCTCAACCTGGGGATCGGTTCGGCGGTGTCGGTGCTCATCTTCCTGTGCGTGATCGTGATCGCGGTGCTGTTCGTGAAGGGCTTCGGAGCCTCACTGGCCCAGCAACGGGGGGAACGCCGGTGAACAGTCGGACGGGGGCGGAGAAGGCGTTCTGGGCCGCGGGCACGGTGGTCGTGGTGCTCTACGCCCTGGTGCCCGTGGCGTGGATCCTGTCGTTGTCGCTGAAACGCTCCACCGACCTGACCGACCACAAGTTCGTCCCCCGCTCGTTCACCCTGGAGAACTACCGCAACATCTTCGACGACGGGCAGTTCACCGCCGCCCTGCGCAACTCGATCGGCATCGCCCTCATCGCCACCGTCCTGGCCGTGGGGCTGGCCATGTTCGCCGCCTACGCCATCGTCCGCCTCGACTTCCCGGGCAAGACGATCGTGCTCTCGGGGGCGCTGGCCATCGCCATGTTCCCGCCCATCTCCATCGTGGGACCGCTGTTCAACATGTGGCGGTCGCTGCACCTCTACGACACGTGGCCGGGGCTGATCATCCCCTACATGACCTTCACCCTGCCGCTGGCCATCTGGACCCTGTCCGCCTTCTTCCGGGAGATCCCGTGGGACCTCGACAAGGCGGCGCGGGTCGACGGGGCCACGCCCTTCCAGGCCTTCCGCAAGGTGATCGCACCCCTGGCCGCGCCGGGCGTGTTCACCGCCGCCATCCTCGTGTTCATCTTCGCCTGGAACGACTTCCTGTTCGCCATCTCCCTCACCTCCACCGACCGGGCCCGCACCGTGCCCGCGGCCCTCGCCTTCTTCAGCGGCGAATCGCAGTTCGCCCAGCCCACCGGATCGATCGCCGCCGCCGCGGTGGTCGTCACCATCCCCATCATCGTCATGGTCCTTGTCTTCCAGCGCCGGATCGTGGCCGGGCTCACGACCGGCGCGGTCAAGGGCTGAGGAGGAGGTTCCGCGCATGAGCGAGATCGATCTGGTCCACGTCACCAAGCAGTTCCCGGACGGGACGAAGGCGGTCGACGATGTCAGCTTCACCATCGCCGACGGGGAGTTCTTCATCCTGGTGGGGCCGTCGGGCTGCGGGAAGTCGACCCTGCTCAACATGATCGTGGGGCTGGAGGAGATCACCGGCGGCGAGCTGAAGGTCGACGGCAAGGTCGTGAACGACGACGACCCCAAGGACCGCAACATGGCCATGGTGTTCCAGAGCTACGCCCTCTACCCGCACATGACCGTCCGGGAGAACATCTCCTTCCCCCTGCGGCTGGCCAAGATGGACGCCGCCGCCATCACCGACCGGGTGGACGAGGCGGCCCGCATCCTCCAGCTCACCGAGCTGCTCGACCGCAAGCCGGCCAACCTGTCCGGCGGCCAGAGGCAACGGGTGGCCATGGGCCGGGCCATCGTGCGGGAGCCGGCCGCCTTCCTCATGGACGAGCCCCTCTCCAACCTCGACGCCAAGCTCCGGGTGCAGACCCGCACCCAGATCGCCCGCCTCCAGAGCCGGCTCAAGACCACCACCGTCTACGTCACCCACGACCAGACCGAGGCCATGACCCTGGGCGACCGCATCGCCCTGATGCGGCGGGGCGTGGTGCAGCAGCTGGGCACGCCCCGCGACCTCTACGAGCAGCCCGCCAACCTGTTCGTGGCCGGCTTCATCGGCTCCCCGGCCATGAACTTCCTGCGGGCCGACGTCTCCGGGTCGAAGATCAAGCTGCCCATGGTCGAGTTCGATCTACCCGGCGGGGCGGGGACGGGGGCGGGGGGTGGCGGGGCCGGGGGCGGTGGCGGCGCCCGATCGCTTATCGCCGGCATCCGGCCGGAGAACTTCGAGGACGCGGCCCTGGTGCCGGCGGAGGACCTCCCCCACGGGCCCCGGTTCAAGGCCACCATCGAGCTGGTGGAGTGGATGGGGTCGGAGCTGTACGTCTACTTCACCGTGGGCGGGGGCGCGGCCGCGTCCGAACTGGACCGCCACGCCGACCTCACGCCCGACGACGTGCGGGCCGGCGACGAGGGCACCCAGGTGGTGGCCCGGCTGGAGCGGGCCAGCCAGGCCCGGCAGGGCGAGGAGCTGGAGCTGTGGCTCGACGCCCGGGCGATCCACCTGTTCGACCCCGACAGCGGCGAGCGCCTCAACCGTCCCCGGCAGGGGGAGGCGAGCCCTCCGGCGCCGGCGCGGGACCGGACGGAGACGGTGGAGCGACAGACCCCTCCGGCTCCGGCGGCGCCGGATCCTTCCCGGCCCGCCGACGCACCCACCGGCTGACCGCGCCCATCAGCCGGCCGACCGGGTAGGGGAAGATCCCGGGCTCGCCCTCGACGATTGCGTTGAACGTCGGGAAGTTGCGCACTCATACCCTCCCCCGCAGCTGGTCGATGACGTCGGCATCCCACGTGTGGGCCCTTAGCAGACGGTACCGGGCGTCGGCCAGGCGCAGGTAGGCGTCGGTGTCGGTCTCGTCCGGTCGCACCAGGCCCGCGTCCCGGAGGAGGGCGAGCGCCGGCTCGTACTCGTCGCGGAACCAGCACCCGCCCACATCGGCCCGCTCCAGCATGTGCCCCAGGTTCTGCACCATCCGGAAGCCCCACGCCTCCACCCCCTCGGCCAGGCTGGCGTAGCTCTCGGGGCGGGTGACCTGGATGCGGGACCGTTGCTCGGCGGTGAGGGGCACCCGCTCCAGGAAGTAGCGCTCGTGGGTCTTGAGGGGCAGGTCGGTGACCCGGATGTCGGCCGTCGCCCCGGCCCGGGTCAGCACCTCGGTGACGTAGGCGTCGATCACCCCCAGGCCCGCGGCCCGGGCCACCGAGACCCGGTGGTGGCCGTCGCGGACGAAGTGGGCCTCCCCCACCCGGTAGACGCTGATGGGCTCGAACGGCTCGCCCCGGCGCATGGCCGCGGCTGAGCGCACCCACCGCTCCCGGGACTTGGTCGAGGTCGGTCGGAAGTCGCGGTCGAAGGCGCCGTCGGTTCGGTCGACGGTGCCGACGATGGAGTCGAGGCGGACCGGCTGCAACCCGAGATCGCGCTCACCGATGCGGCCGAGAGCGGCGACGACCTCGTCGAAGGGGAGGATGGCGTTGACGTCGGTGGGCTGGCGCAGGACCCACCGGGCCAGGCGGGACAGCACCTCCCGCTGGCGGACCTGGTCGAAGTCGTCGTGGGCGTCGGCCTCGACGTTGCCGGTGCTCAGCCGCCTGCGGGGCATCGGATGAGTTCTACCCACCGACCCGGCCACCGGTACCTTGGCCCGGAT
>JAXDMK010000126.1:0-9459 GCA_034666105.1 Actinomycetota bacterium
ACCAGGGTCCCCGCCGTCGGGCGCAGGATCAACGGTCCGTCGGAACGGAGGCAGGACAGGCGCGAGACCCCGTCATCGTCGGCCTCCATCACCACCCGCCCCCGGGCGATCACGAGCGCCAGTCCGCCAGCTGGGCCCGCACCCAGGCCGCCGCCCCCGACGCGGCCCGGTCCTCCACCAGGGAGCTGAACAACACCGGCCCGTCGCCTCGCTTCGCCGCCGCGTCCCTTGCCATGACCCCCAGGTCGGCCCCCACCATCGCCGCCAGGTCGGTCTTGTTCACCACCAGGAGGTCGGCCGACGTGATGCCGGGCCCGCCCTTGCGGGGCACCTTGTCGCCCCCGGCCACGTCGATGACGAACACCTGGCGGTCGACCAGGCCCCGGCTGAAGGTGGCGGTGAGGTTGTCGCCGCCGCTCTCCACCAGCACCAGGTCGAGGGGGCGGTGGCGGGCCTCGAGGTCCTCCACCGCCTCCAGGTTGGCCGAGATGTCGTCGCGGATGGCGGTGTGGGGGCAGCACCCGGTCTGGACGGCCACGATGCGGTCGTCGGCCAGCACGCCCGCCCGGCGGAGGAACTCGGCGTCCTCCTCGGTGTAGATGTCGTTGGTGACGACGCCCAGGCGCAGCTCGTCACCCAGGGTGCGGCACAGGGCCGCCACCAGGGCCGTCTTGCCGCTCCCCACCGGTCCGCCGATGCCGATGCGCAGGGCCCGGCCGTTGCCGGCCGGCGCCTGGTGTGCGTCGTGGCCGTGGTCATGAGGCAAACAGACGCACCTCCCGGAGGGCGTGGAACTCGGCGCCGAGGTCGAGGAGCGGTGCCGCCGGGCAGGGCAGGTCGTCGAGCGATGCCGCCCCGTCGCCCCCAGCGAAGGCGGACGCCTCCGCCGCCACCTCGTCGATGGCGGGAGCGAGGGCGGCCACCATGGCCGAGACGAGGAACGGGTCGAGCCCGAGGAGGCGGACGGCGGCCGTCGCCGGCGTCATCACCGCGTCGTAGGCCGCCCACCGGGCCGCGTCCACCGGGCCCAGCCCGGCCGCGGCCGACACCACCCCCACCGCCACCGCGTGGTGGGGCGACTCGATCGCCGAGCGCACCGGCCAGGCGTGGGCCGCCGAGCGCAGCAGCTGCCGCCCCTGGCGGCGGGACGCGGCCCGCAGCGCGGGCGAGGCCATCCGGGCGTCGGCCTCGGCGTCGAGCACCGCCGCCGGCCACCGCCCGCCGCACGCCACCGCCGCCACCCCGGCCGCCACCCGTCCCGCGGTGGCCAGCCGCCCGCTCACGAACGCCCGCAGTGACGCCAGGTCGACCACCCGGCCCGCGGTCACCGCCTCCTCCAGTCCCCCCGAGTGGGCGTGCCCCCCCGAAGGGAAGCGGCCGTCGGCCAGGAGCAGGGCGGCGAGCGACGACACGTCTAGAAGAGGAAGTAGCGCTGCGCCATCGGCAGCACCGTCGCCGGGTCGGCCTCGACCACCTCGCCGTCGATGCGGACGGTGAACGTGTCCGGCTCAACCGTGATCTCGGGGAGGGCGTCGTTCTCGGCCATGTCCGCCTTGGTCCGCCGGCGGACGTCGGCCACCGCCACCAGCCGCCGGCGCAGGCCCAGGCGATCGGCCAGCCCGTCGTCGAGGGCGGCCTGGGCCACGAAGGCCACGCTGGTGGCGGCCGCGGCCCTCGGCGAAGCGCCGAACATCGGCCGGGGCAGCACCGGCTGGGGCGTGGGGATGGAGGCGTTGGCGTCGCCCATGGCCGCCCACGCGATCATCCCCCCCTTGATCACGGCGTGGGGCCGGACGCCGAAGAACGCCGGCTCCCAGAGCACCAGGTCGGCCAGCTTGCCGACCTCCACCGACCCGATCTCGGCGTCGAGCCCGTGGGCGACGGCCGGGCAGATCGTGTACTTGGCCACGTAGCGCCGGGCCCGGTGGTTGTCGGCCACGGTGTCGCTGGCCAGGAAACCTCGCCGCTTCTTCATCACGTGGGCCGTCTGCCATGTCCGCAGCACCACCTCGCCCACCCGGCCCATGGCCTGGGAGTCCGACCCGATCATCGAGATCGCCCCCATGTCGTGGAGGAAGTCCTCCGCCGCGATCGTCGACGGGCGGATGCGGCTCTCGGCGAAGGCCAGATCCTCGGCCACCGCCGGGTTGAGGTGATGGCAGACCATGAGCATGTCGAGGTGCTCGTCGATGGTGTTGACGGTGTGGGGTCGGGTCGGGTTGGTCGACGACGGGAGCACGTTGGGCTGCCCCGCCACGGTGATGATGTCGGGCGCGTGCCCGCCCCCCGCACCTTCGGTGTGGTAGGCGTGGATGCCCCGGCCGGCGATGGCGGCGAGCGTCGACTCCACGAACCCGGCCTCGTTGAGGGTGTCGGTGTGGATGGCCGCCTGCACGCCCGACTCGTCGCACACCCGCAGGCAGGCGTCGATGGCGGCGGGTGTGGTGCCCCAGTCCTCGTGCAGCTTGAACCCGGACGCCCCCGCCCGGAGCTGCTCCCACATGCCCTCGGCGGAGACGGTGTTGCCCTTGCCCAGCAGGGCCACGTTGACCGGCCACCCGTCGAGCGCCTCCAGCATCCGGGCCAGGTGCCACGCCCCGGGCGTGACGGTGGTGGCCTTGGTGCCCTCCGCCGGACCGGTTCCACCGCCGATGATGGTGGTGATCCCCCCGCCGAGGGCCTCCTCCAGGATCTGGGGGCAGATGAGGTGGACGTGGCAGTCGATGGCGCCGGCGGTGAGGATGCGCCCGTTGCCGGCGATGACCTCGGTGGACGGGCCGATGACGAGGGCCGGGTGCACCCCGTCCATGGTGTCGGGGTTGCCGGCCTTGCCCAGCCCGACGATGCGCCCGTCGCGGACGCCGACGTCGGCCTTGATCACCCCCCAGTGGTCGAGGACGACGGCGCCGGTGATCACGGTGTCGGCCGCCCCCTCCGCCCTGGTGGCCCGCCCCTGCCCCATCGACTCCCGGATGACCTTGCCCCCGCCGAACACGGCCTCGTCCCCGCCGGCCGACCGGTCCTCCTCCACCTCGATGAACAGGTCGGTGTCGGCCAGGCGGATGCGGTCGCCAACGGTCGGGCCGAAGAGGAGGTTGTAGCGGGCCCTATCCATCGAGAGGCCCGCCGACTTCGCCCCGCAGGCCGGCGACGAACCGGAGCCCGCCGATCGGCACCAGCTCGACCTCCCGCTCGATGCCCGGCTCGAACCGGACCGCGGTGCCGGCGGGGATGGCCAGCCGCATCCCCCGGGCCGCCGACCGGTCGAAGGACAGGGCCGGGTTCGCCTCCGCGAAGTGGTAGTGCGACCCCACCTGCACCGGCCGGTCGCCCGTGTTCGCCACCACCAGCGTCGTCACCGGCTTCCCGACGTTGATCTCCACCGCCCCGTCCCCGAGGACGGTCTCCCCCGGGATCACGCCGACGACCCGAACTGGTGACACTTGGACCGGCCCTGGGCGGTCGAAGTGTCACCAGATCGCCGGTCGCCGCCGCCGCCCACCGAACTGGTGACGCCAAAGGCCCCCAGAGGGCTGTAACTGTCACCAGTTCGCCGGTCGGGACGGGCGGTCACGGGATCGGCTGGTGGACGGTCACCAGCTTGGTGCCGTCGGGGAAGGTGGCCTCCACCTGGACCTCGTGGATCATCTCGGGGACGCCCTCCATGACGTCGTCCCGGGTGAGAACGGCCCGCCCGCTCTCCATGAGGTCGACGACCGACCGTCCGTCGCGGGCGCCCTCCATGAGGAAGGAGGTGAGCACGGCCACCGCCTCCGGATAGTTCAGCCGCAGGCCCCGGGCCCGGCGCTCGCGGGCCAGGCCGGCGGCCACGTGGATGAGCAGCCGCTCCTGCTCGTGGGGGGTGAGGAGCATCGGCGGTCAGCTTGCCATGTCATCCATCGGGCTCACCGCGCCCGCCGCCAGCAGGTCGTCGATGGTCCAGCACAGCTCCCGGAACGTCTGGTCCCGCAACAGCGACCGCTCCCGACCCGGCCCGAACGGCACCGCCAGCTCGGCCGCCACCCGCCCCGGCCGCGACGTGAGCACGTAGACCCGGTTCGACAGGTACACCGCCTCCTCCACGTCGTGGGTGACCATGAGGATGGTGGCGCCGGTGTCGGCCTGCACCTTCACCACGAAGTCGCGCATCGACGCCCGGGTCTGCGAGTCGAGCGCCCCGAAGGGCTCGTCGAAGAGCAGCACCGACGGCTCGGTGGCCAGGGCCCGGGCGATGGCCACCCGCTGCTGCATCCCGCCCGACAGCTGCCGGGGCAGGGCGCCGGCGAACTCCGACAGCCCCATCACCCGCAGGTACTCCGCCACCCGGGAGGCGATGTCGGCCCGACCCATCCCCTTGAGCTCCAGCCCGAAGCCGACGTTCTCCGCCACCGTCCGCCACGGATACAAGGAGTAGCCCTGGAAGACGAGCCCCCGGTCGGGACCCGGACCGGTGACGTGGCGGCCGTCGACCAGCACCGCCCCGTCGGTGGCCTCCACCAGGCCGGCCGCGATCGACAGCAGGGTCGACTTGCCGCACCCCGACGCCCCCACCAGCGTCACCAGCTCGCCCTCCTCCACGTGGAGGTCGACGTTGACGAGGGCCCGCACGACCTTCCCCTTGGCGTCGGTGTAGTCCTTGGTCACTGCGATCATCCGGAGCTTTGGCATCTGCCGCTTCGGGAGAACGGTCATCGGGCCCACGGGGCCAGCCGGTTGCGCAGCAGGCGGAAGGCGACGTCCATGGCCACGCCGATGAGGCCGATCACGATGAGCACGGCGAAGATGGTGTCGGTCTGGAGGAACCGCTGGGCCCGCACGATCCGGTACCCCAGCCCTTGCTGGGCGGCGATGAGCTCGGCCACCACCACCAGGTTCCAGGTGGCGGCGATGTTCACCCGCATGGCGTCGAGCAGCCCGGGGACGGCGTAGGGGATGATCACCTTGCGGATGACCTGCCACCGGCCGGCGCCCAGCGTGTACGACACGTTGATCAGCTCGGCCGGCACCTGGGAGGCCACGTCGGCGCTCATCAGGGTGTTGAAGAACACGGTGCCGATCACCAGCAAGGCGATCTTCGACGTCTCCCCCAGCCCCAGCCAGATGACGAGCAGGGGGATGAAGGCCGGTGCGGGCATGTAGCGGACGAGGCCGATCATGGGCTCGAAGAGGGCCCGGGCCAGGGGCCAGGTGCCCATGGCCAGGCCGAGGGGCACCGAGATGGCCACCACCAGGGCGAACCCGATCGCCACCCGGGTGAGGGTCGCCCGGGTGTCGGACCACAGCTCGCCGCCCGCCGCCAGCCGCCGCAGGGCCCGCAGGACCGCGCCCGGCGAGGGCAGGAACTTCGGATCGACGGCGCCACTGCTGCTCAGGGCGGTCCAGACGAGGAGCGGGAGCAACACCGAGATCACCGCCAACGGCAGGCGCAACCGCTCGGGAACCTGCTCCCGCAGCCGCAGCATCCGGATCCGGGGCCGGCCCGGAGCCAGCATCCGGCGCGGCGTCGGGGCGGGTGCGGCGTCGGGGCCGACCGGACCCCCGTCCACCGCCTGCTCGTCGGCCGCGGGCGCGGTCACTCCGATCTCGGTCACCGGGTCAACCGGCGGCCGCCCGGGCGGTCACGAAGGTGGGGTTGAGCAGGCCGGTGAGGTCGGGCGCGGTGTCGACCAGCTTCGAGTCGACCAGGAAGGTCGCGATCTGGCGGGCGGCGAAGTCGAGGTGCTTCTGGTCGTTCCCCGGCGCGAAGGCCTCGACGTTCTCGGCCAGGCTGAAGATGGTGGTGCCGGCGTCGTAGTCGCGGTAGGCGGCCACGTCGACCCCCGCCCGCTTGGCCATGATGGCGATGGACTCGTCGGGGTTGGCGGCGATGTAGCCCAGGGTGTCGAACCAGGCGTCGACCAGCTTCTGGACGTCACCCGGCCTCTCCTGCACGAACGTGGAGTCCATCACCAGGTGGTCAGGGATGGCTCCCGGGAAGTCGGCCGAGCTGAACAGGACCTTCGACCCCGGCCGCCCCCGGGCGGTGTCGGTGAAGGGGGCGAAGGCGCCCACCGCGTCGAGCTGGCCGGAGGCGAAGGCGGCCGCGGCGGCGTCGGTGAGGAGGGGCTGGAGGTCGACGTCGGCCGGCGTCATCCCCGCCCGCTGGAGCCCGAGCAGCAGCAGGTAGTGGTCGACGGTGCCCTCCTCGACCCCGACCTTCTTGCCCCGGAGGCTCTCCACGGTGGCGATCTCGGCCGCGGCGATGATCTGGTCGTTGCCGGTGGAGTTGTCGTTGACCAGCACGATCGACTGCTTCGACCCGCCCGACACCGACGAGATGGTGTCGTTGAGCGTCTGGCTGTTCCCGTCGATGTTGCCGGTGGCCAGGGCGTTGAGGGAGTCGGTGTAGCTCTCGAAGTACTTCAGGTCGACGTTGAGCCCGTGCTTGTCGAAGATGCCCTTCTCCTCTGCCACCTGCCACGGGAACCACCCCGGCCAGGCGCTGAAGCCAAGGGACAGCTTGGCCGCCTTGGGGGTGGACGAGGAGGTGGACGTGCCGTCGCCCCCGCCGCACCCGGCCAGCGCGGCCAGGCCGGCCACGACCACCACTGCTGCCAGACGTCTACGCATCAGAACGCTCCCTTTCACTGCTTCGGCTTCGGCAGATGGCCGTGGTTGACGAGGGTGCCCAGGACGTCGCAGATGACCCGGGTCCCGAGCAGGGACGTGATCTCGGCGCTGTCGTAGGGCGGCGAGCACTCCACGATCTCGATACCGGCCAGGCCCCGGGCGGCGACCCCCTTGACCAGCTTCAACGCCTCCCGGGGGAGGAAGCCGCCCGGCTCCGGCCAGCCCGTCCCGGGCACGAAGGCGGCGTCGAGGCAGTCGACGTCGAACGACAGCCACACCGCCTCGGCCCCGTCCCAGGCCACCTCCAGGGCGTGCTCGATGGCGGCGTCGAGGCCCATGTCGACGCAGTCGTTGACGGTCATGATCGTCGTCTCCCGCTCCCGGCAGACCTTGACCCCCGGCCGGGGCGCCTGCCACCCGCCGATACCGATCTGGACCAGGTTCTTGGCCGGGACGTTGGGGATGTCGGTGGCATGGAACCACGGGGTGGTGTGCATCCGCTCGTCGAGGTCGGTCTCCTGGGTGTCGACGTGGCGGTCGAAGTGGATGATCCCGAGGTTGCCGCCGCCCAGGTGGGGCGCCACCGCCCGCACCGTGGGGTAGCCGATGGAGTGGTCGCCGCCCAGCACCACCGGGAAGGCCCCGCTGGCGTAGACGTGGGAGACGGCCTTGGTGATCTGGTCGAACGACTTCTCGATGTTGCCGGGGATGGTGAAGATGTCGCCCAGATCGCACATGGTGATCGACTCCCGCAGGTCGACCCCCAGCTCGAACGAGTAGGGCCCGTAGAGGGTGGAGATGGCCCGCATGCCCCGGGGTCCGAAGCGGGTGCCGGGGCGGTAGGTGGTGCCCGAGTCGTGGGGGGCGCCGACGATGGCCACGTCGTACTGGCCGCACGTGCGCACGTCCTCCACGTAGGGCGCCTTGAGGAACGTGGTGATGCCGGCGTAATGGGGCAGCTCGCCCCGGCTGAAGGTGGGGATGGTCTTGTCGACGATGGAGTCGGCACCGGTGAGGCCCATCTCCAGGCCCCGGGCGATCTCCCGGCGCCACCCGTCAAGGGGGATGAGCGCCTCCATCTCCAGGGCCCGCTTGGCCTCCGGTCCGTGCCGGTCGTGGACTGCCACCTGTCGGCTGCTCCTCTCTGGTGACCGACCCGGGACCAACGACAAAGCCCGGACGATCGATGTGATCTCCCGGGCTTTTGTCCCTCCGTGGACGGCCCTTCCGCAAAGGCATGGGGGCCGCCTGCACCTCTCGGACCAGCCCTCCACGAGTGGAGGCGGAACCCTAGGTGCTGGTGTATTCAGTTGTGATGAGGACGGTACGCACGGATCGTTTCCACCGTGTTTCCGTCGAACGACGAACTGGTGACACGGATGGTCGCCCTCGCCGCCGCGATCGTCACCGCTTCACAGGTATCCGCGGTTGGGATCGGCGGCCTACGTAGCGTTCGGCGGGTGAGGCCCGTCCTCTTCCATCTGGGCGCCGTCGGGGTGCCCACCCACGCTTTTTTCGTCGCCCTCGGGCTGCTCACGGCCGGCACCGTGTTCCTGGTGGAGGCCCGCCGCCGGGGCCGGCTCGACGAGGCCATGGGTTGGATCGTGGCCGGCACCCTCCTGGGGGGCGCCCTCGGGGCCCGGCTCAGCACCCTGTGGGGTTACGTCGACACCGCCGCCCACCCCAGCCTGGCCGGGGCCCTGGTCGACGGGGGCAAGAGCATCCTCGGGGGGCTGTCGGGCGCCTACGTCGGGGCCCTCGTCACCAAGCGCATCATCGGCTACCGCCGGTCCACCGGCGACCTCTTCGCCCCCGCCGTCGCCCTGGGCATGGCCGTGGGCCGCCTCGGCTGCTTCCTCACCGAGCAGGTCGGCACGCCCACCTCGATGCCGTGGGGCATCCACGTGAGCCCGGAGGCGGCGGCCCGCATCCCCCGGTGCCCGTGGTGCGCGTCGGGCGTGGCCATGCACCCGTCGATGCTCTACGAGATCGCCTTCCATCTGGTCGCCTTCGTCGTAATCCTCCGGCTCCGGGGGCGCCTGGAGACGGAGGGGGACGGGTTCAAGCTCTACCTGCTGGGCTACGCCGTCTTCCGGTTCTGGGTCGAGTTCGTACGGGGCGGCGACCACGTGCTGGCCGGCCTCACCCGGCCCCAGCTCTTCCTGATCCCGTCGACCCTCCTGCTGGCCGGCTACTTCGGGCGCCGGCTGATGACCGGTTCGCCCTCGCTGGCCCCGGCGCCCCGACTGTTGGACGCGGACTGATGCAGGTCGCCCGCAGCTTCCTGGTGCTCGCCGGCCTCTTCCTCGTGGTTCCGGTGATCCTGGGCGGGGCGGTCGCCGGCATCGTCCGGGCGACCCGGCGGAACCTGCCCCCCGCCGAGTTGCAGCACAAGGTGAAGGTGGCGTTCTGGATCACGTCGATCGTCACCCTCGCCATCGAGCTGATCCTGTTGGGGCTCTGCCTCTCGGCCCTCAACCAGACGGGCTAGCGGGAGGCCGGCCGGTGCGAGGGATGCCTTTGCGGGGCGACCGCATCCTGCGTTACGTCACCGCCTTCTGCCCGACGTGCCACGCCGAGAATCCCGATCGACCCTTGGCCGAAGTGGCCCGGCTGGGCGGCTACCTGTCCGAGGCCGAGGGGCGGGTGTGGCTGGTGCGGGGCTGTCCCACCCACGGACGGATCGTCACCCTCTACGACGAGTCGCCCGAGATCCTCGCCTACCTCGAGCAGTGGACGGCGCCCACCAAGGCCCACCGCCCCGACTCCCCCGGCAACTTCGACCCCATCCCGTCCGCCTACCTCCGGGGGCTGGGCGAGCTGCAGACCCAGCACACGTGCACCCTGCTG
>JAXDMK010000127.1:0-154784 GCA_034666105.1 Actinomycetota bacterium
TGAGGGCGGTGTCGACGCTCAGGGCGGAGGCCACCACCAGGCTGCGGAGGGGCTCCTCCATCACCCGCTTGATCTGGACCACGTAGTTGTCGGCGGTGGTGAACATGGTCTTCACCAGGCCTTCCCAGGTCTTGGTGATGCGGGCGATCTCCTCGCCGTGCTCGTCCTGGATGTTGAAGTTCCACGCCCGCCAGTTCTCGGCGTTGATCGAACCCAGCTTGCGTCCCCCCGCCTCCAGGCCGAAGCGGATCTTGCCCACCATGTTCTCCTGGACGATCTGGCCGACCTCGTGGCCCGACCCGTCCTCGACCACGATCCGGGACTTGATGAGCTTCGCCGGCCGGGTGAGGGCCAGCACGGGCGTGCCCGCCATGTCGACGATCTGCAGCTTGTGGGTCATGAACTGGTCGAGCGAGCTCACGAACCGCAACACCTTCTTGGCCGTGCTCTGCCCCACCTGGCGGACGGCTCCCAGCTGGGTGCCGTTCTGGTCGTAGATGGCGTACTCGTTGTTGAGCTCGATGATCTTGACCTTCTGGCTGACCACCAGGACGGGCTCGGTGAACAGGGTGCCGCCGCCGATCCCGGGGGCGCCGGTCTGGGCCTTGGCCCGGGCCACGTCGGCCTGGACCTTCTCGCTCGATCGCTTGACGGTCGGCACCGGCGAGTCACCGCCCGGTTGGTCGACCGACTGACGCCCGTGGGAGGCCACGTGCTCCGTCCACCGGGTGCCGTCGAAGTACCGCATCTCGTGGCGCCCGTAGGGGTCGGGGTACCAGTCCGGACCCTGCTGTCCACCGCTCCCACTCATGGGGGAACGGTACCGCAGGGCCGATCAGCGACGGCGATCAGGCGACGACGAGGACCCCCTGCATGTTCGACGACGTCCTGTGGAACTTGCAGTAGAACTCGAGGTTCCCGGCGGTCGCCGGCGCGGTGACCGAGACCTCCATCTTCTGGTCCGGAGCCACCGTGACATCGATGCCGAGGCTGTCGATGGTGAAGGTGTGGGGGGCGCTGCCCTCGTTGGCCAGGTCGACCTTGAACACCTGACCGGGGGTGGCCTCGATCACGTTGGGGCCGAAGTAGAAGTTGTCGAGCTCGACCTCCAACCCGTCCTTGGCCTTCTCCGTGCCGTGGGCAGTCACCCCCGCCGGCAGCACCGACGCATCGGCCGTCGTCGTGGCCGTGGTCGACGTGTCGGTCTTCTTGTCGTCGCCGCAGCCGGCTCCGAAGAGCGCCGCCACGGCCAGCAGGATCACGAGTTTGCGCATGTCGCTCCATACGGCCGGGCCGGACATTTGGATTGAGGCCGATTCCCCTGGGCCCAATCTTCCGCGGCTCGGCGGCCGTAGCATTGCATCGAGATGTGGGGTGCCGCCGACGACGCGCTGCTGGCCGGCTTCGGCATGGGCGACGCCGACGCCGCCACCGCCTTCGTCCGCCGCCACCAGGCCCGGGTCTTCGGCCTGGCCCGCGCCATCGTGGGCGACCCGGCCCTGGCCGAGGACGTGGCCCAGGAGGCGTTCGTGCGGGCGTGGCGCCACGCCGCCGCCTACGACGCCCGCCGGGGATCGGTCACCACCTGGTTGCTGGCCATCACCCGCAACCTGGCCATCGACGCCCTCCGCCTCCACCGCCCCTCCCCTGTCGACCCGTCCACGGTGGCCGCCTTCGAGCTGCGCCCGGCGGGGCCGGCCGACGCCCCCGGGGCCGCGGCCGAGGTGGCGTCGGACATGGCCCGGCTGCGGTCGGCCCTGGCCAGCCTGCCCGAGGAGCAACGGCGGGCGGTCGTGCTGGCTGCCCTCTGCGGTCGCACGGCCAAGGAGGTCGGCGAGAGCGAGGGCATCCCCCTGGGGACGGCCAAGACCCGGATCCGCACCGGCCTGCTCCGTGTCCGCCACTCCCTGGGCGTCCGCCGCGAGGCGGACTCGCCGTGAGCGGCACCCGGCCCCCGGCGTGCGGGGAGAGCGAGGCGTGGGGGGCGGAGCTGGCCCTCGGGTTGCTCTCCGGTCCGGAGCGGGCGACGGGGATCGCCCACCTGGCCGGGTGCCCCAGCTGCCGGGAGCAGGTGGA
Organism: Actinomycetota bacterium; assembly: GCA_034666105.1. Classification (GTDB taxonomy): domain Bacteria; phylum Actinomycetota; class Acidimicrobiia; order Acidimicrobiales; family AC-14; genus JAXDMK01. The sequence goes on from JAXDMK010000127.1 coordinate 2,077, forward strand.
CGAGCTGGCCCGGGTGGCCGACCGGCTGCTGCTGCTGGCACCGGAGGCGGAGCCGCCGGCCGGCTTCGAGTCCCGGGTCCTGGCCGCGGCCCGCCCCGCCGGGGGCTCGACGCCCGCCCGCGGTTTGGCCGGCGGTTGGGGACGGGCCCGGCGGGTGGGGCTGGTGTCGGCCCTGGTGGTGGCGGCCGCCCTGGGCGGCGGCGTGGTCGGGAGCCAGTTGCGGTCGCCGGACAGGCCCGAGCCGACGGCGCTGCGCACCGGGCTGGCGGTGTCGCCCAGCGGCCGGGTGAGCTGCCGGGTGGTGGTGTCGGGCACCCGGCCGGCGTCGGTGCTGGTCAGCCTGGACGGCTACCCCGGCGCCGACAGCGACGTCACCGTGGAGCTGCAGACGATCAGCGGCGTAACCGTCCCCCTGGGCCCCGTCCACGTCACCGGCGGCCACGGCCTGCTGGTGAGCACCCTCGACCTCGAGGCCAGGTCCCTGGCCCTGATGCGCATGCTCGACCGTGACGGGAAGGTCATCTACGAGGCCACCCTGCACGACCACGACACGATCTCCGCCCCCTGATCCCGCACCCGGTGGACGATCCCATCCCGCCCACCATCGAGTGGCACGACGGCCGCGTCCGCATGATCGACCAGCGCCGGCTCCCGGGCGAGCTGGTCCTGCTGGAGGCGTCCACCGTCGACGAACTGTGCGCCGCCATCCGGGACCTGGCCGTGCGGGGCGCGCCCGCCCTGGGGGTGGCCGGGGCCATGGGCATGGCCCTGGCCGCGGAGGCCGGCCTCGACCTCGACCTCGCCGCCGCCACCATCTGCGCCACCCGGCCCACGGCGGTGAACCTGGCCTGGGGCGTGGCCCGGGGCCGGGCCGCGTCCGACCCGGTGGCCGAGGCCCGGGCGGTGGCGACGGAGGACGTCGAGCGGAACCGCCGGCTGGGGGCCCACGGGGCCGTCCTCGTCCCCGTCGCCGGCCGGGTGCTGACCCATTGCAATGCCGGCGCCCTCGCCTGCGCCGGCTACGGCACCGCCCTCGGCGTCATCCGGGCCGCCCACGAGCAGGGCCGCACGCCCACCGTGTGGGTGGACGAGACCCGGCCCGTCCTCCAGGGCGCCCGCCTCACCGCGTGGGAGCTCGACCGCCTGGGCATCCCCGCCACCCTGGTGGCCGACGGGATGGCGGCCGGGCTCATGGCCGCGGGCGAGGTCGACTGCGTGGTGGTGGGCGCCGACCGCATCGCGGCCAACGGCGACGTGGCCAACAAGGTCGGCACCTATGGCCTGGCCGTGCTGGCCGCCTACCACCGGGTGCCGTTCTACGTCGCCGCCCCCACGTCGACCGTCGACCTCGCCTGCCCGAGCGGCGACCACATCCCCATCGAGCAGCGGCCGGCGGAGGAGGTCACCATGATGGCCGGCCACCGCATCGCCCCCGCGGGGATGGCCGTCGACAACCGGGCCTTCGACGTCACCCCCGCCTCGCTGGTCACGGCCATCGTCAGCGAAGAAGGGATCGCCCGGGCGCCGTACGCCGAGTCCCTGGTCGACCTCTGCCGCCGGTAGGTGCCCGGCGAACACGGGTCCTACGCCCCCGAACTTGGGGTCATGGTCGCCTTCCCGATCGGGCAGCCGAGCCCGCCGCGGGGTCTCAGAACAGCCGGGCCGGTTCCTCCACCTCGACCAGCAGGTCGGGGCCGTCGTGGGCGACGCCGTTGACCCGGGCGCCGACCGGGCGCAACCGGAGGTAGCCGGGGTCGGCCGGTCGCAGCAGGGGGAGCACCTGGTCGGGATCGACCGTGGCCGGGTCGAGCCAGCGGGCGCGGGCCTCGTCCGAGGCCAGGACGGCCGGCATGCGGTCGTGCAGGCGGCCCACGTCGTCGTTGGCGGCCACGGTGACGATGGTGACCGTCACCAGCGCCTCACCGTCGGGAGCGACCCACCGGTCCCAGAGCCCGGCCAGCACCAGCGGGCCGTCGCCGTCGGGGGAGACGAACCACGGCTGGCGGCCGCTGGGCAACCGGCGCCACTCGTAGAAGCCGTCGACCGGTACCAGGCACCGCCGGTGGACGACGAGGTCGGCGAAGGCGGGCCGCTCCAGCAACGACTCGGCCCGGGCGTTGATGGGTCGGGGCCCCGCCGAGGGGTCGGTCGACCACGAAGGCACCAGTCCCCAGCGCATGAGGCCCAGCCGACGGGTGCCGGCCCGGGTGCCGACGACCACGTAGAGGTCGCGCCCGGGCGCCACGTTCCAGCTGGGCGGCAGCTCGGGCGCCACCACCTCGTCGACCCGCAGCCAGTCGACCAGCTGGGTGACCGAACTGCTGGAGACGACACGGCCGCACACCCCTTTCAGGGTATGCGGCCGGTCGCCCCAACCTCTGCCTCCGGACGGAGTTACACGCCGACGCGACGGCGGTGCGTGACCGCGTTGTAGATGAGCAGGACGATGATCGCCCCGAGGACCGAGCCGATGATGCCGACGGGGTGGATGCCCAGGTCCTCCGAATCGCTGCGGAAGAGGACGTCGGCGAGGAACCCGCCCACGAACGAGCCGACGATGCCGAGGAGGATGGTGGCGCCAATGCCCATCGGGTCGCGCCCGGGTACGAGCAGGCGGGCGAGGGCGCCGGCGATCAGTCCGACGATGATGAGTCCGAGGATGAATCCGACCATGTCGTCTCTCCCTGTTTGGTTCGGAATGTTGTGCCGGATAGGTTCCCGCGCCCTGACCGGTGCAAACGCCGCCGGCCGCGGGTAAGAAGCGGCCCCGCCTCCCGGCCTAGGGTGTGGATATCGCGTCCCGATTCCGACTTTCGCCGGCACGGCTGCCGCTGGTCACGATGCTCCTCGCCGTCGCTCTCCTCGCCGCCCTCACCGGGGCGTCCAACCGCGCGCCCACGGGCGGCGGTTCCGGGCAGGACCTGGCCGTGGGGCTGGCGGCGACCGGCCAGGACGTGCCGGCGGGGGCCAAGGCGACCGGCAAGAACCAGGCCCGGGCGGCCACCGGCCAGGCCGCCAGCCCCGCGGCCACGGTCGGGGCGGGCGCCCCCACCACCACCCTCGCCGGTCAGCCGACCACGACCGCGGCCGGCACCGCCGGCCCGGCGGGTGAGGCGGCCGCCGCCGGCGCCGCCGGCGAGGACGCGGCGGCGCCGGAGCCGGAGGCGGAAGCAGAACCCGAGACGGCCCCCGCCCGCGTCCGCGCCGCCCCCGCCCCCGCCCCGGTGGAGCCGCCCCCTCCCCCGCCTTCCCCGGCGCCGGTCGGCCTCACCCGCCTCTCCAACGTGGAGCTCGAGGTCCTCACCCTCACCAACATGGACCGCGGCAACAACGGCGTCCCCCCCGTCTCCCGGGACTCGTGCCTCGACGCCGAAGCCTCGGCCTGGGCCCACGCCATGGCCGACTCCGAGGTGATGGCCCACAGCGCCGGCGGCGGTGCCGCGGTGCAGGGCTGTCGAGGGGCGAACGCCTACTGGGGCGACAACATCGGCTACTGGGAGCCCTGCGTCGCCTCGGAGATGGAGGCGTGGTGGATGAACTCGCCCTCCCACCGGCCCCACATCGTCGACCCCCATTTCACCGCGGTGGGGATCGGCGTCTGGGCCGAGCCCAGCGGCCGCTGCTGGTTCGAGGTCTACTTCGGGAGCTGACTCCCCGGGCCCGGGCGCCCCGCTCAGGCGGTGACGACCACCGTGTTGACGATCTTGTCGGCGAAGGTCTGCCGCTTCTGGTCCCACAGGGGCCAGAGGAACCCGAGATAGCAGATGGCGCTGTCGATGAAGACGTGGAGCAGGTAGCGGCCGAAGCTCAGGCCTATCCCCGGCGGCGTCTGGCCGTCGAGGCGCACCAGGCGGATGTCGAGCATCTTCTTGCCGACGGTCTGGCCCGTCTGCCCCTGCTGGATGAGGTTCCACACCACGAAGCCGAGGCCGGCCAGGATGCCGACCACCACGAAGAACACCCCCAGGGCGTCGGAGACGGTGCCCAGGACCGCCCCCAGGATGACCCCCACCACCACGATGCCGCCGCCGATGAGGCCGTCGACGAGGTAGGCGCCCAGTCGCTGCCCCCACGAGGCCAGCGGCGGCCCGCTCGGACCCTGGTTGCCCCCGCCCGACCACGGGTCTGACGACGGTGGATAGTTGGACATGTGGCGCTCCTCCCACTGGTCGCCCCGCGCTGGACGCTCGAGCGGAAGCGTACGTGGCCCGACACCCCGTGGCGAGGGACGGTGGCGGCGCGTACCCTCGACGCTCGTGGCGACGGTGACCCTCGACGTCGAGCAGTCCCGGCACCTGCGGTGGGCGGCGGGGGCGATGGTGGGGGCGGGGCTGGTGATGACCCACCTGCCGGCGGGCGTCGGGCTCCCCTGTCCCCTCCGCACCGTCACCGGCGTCCCCTGTCCCCTGTGCGGGATGACGACCAGCGTGAAGGCGACCCTGGCCGGCGATCTCGGGCGGGCGCTGGCGGCCAACCCCGCCGGCGTCCTGGCCGTGGTACTGGCCGTCGTGCTCCTGGTGAGCCGGCCCCAGAGCATCCGGGTGCCACCCCTCGCCGTGGTGGTCGCCGTCCTGGTCGCGATGTGGCTGTTCGAGCTGGCCCGGTTCGGGATCCTGCCCGGCTTCGGTTAGCGGGCGTCCCAGGTCGGGATCAGATGGCGGGCGGCCCGCACCTCGTCGACCCGTCCCACCGGGGTGTTGCGGGGGGCGGCGTGGGCCGCGTCCGCCCCCTCGGGCGTGGCCGCGGCGTCGGCGATGCGGATCAGGGCCTCGGCCAGGGCGTGCAGGGTCTGCAGGCTCTCCGTCTCGGTGGGCTCGATCATGAGCGCCTCCTCCACGATGAGCGGGAAGTAAACGGTGGGGGCGTGGAAGCCCTCCTCCAGCAGCCGTTTGGCCACGTCGATCGCCTTCACCCCGGTGCGCTTCTTGAGCCCGGCGGCCGACGCTACGAACTCGTGCATGCACACCCGGTCGTAGGGCAGGTCGTAGACGTCGCGCAGCCGGTGGCGTAGCCAGTTGGCGTTGAGGACGGCGGCGTCGGCCACCCGCCGCAGCCCGTCGCCCCCGTTGGCCAGCATGTAGGAGTGGGCCCGGGCCAGGGCCAGGGCGTTGCCGTGCCAGCCGTGGACCCGCCCGATCGACCGCTCCGGGTCCTCCCAACCGAAGCCGGCGTCCGCATCGGACCCGAGCCGTACCGGCCGGGGACCGGGGAGGTAGGGCGCCAGGGCGGCGGTGACCGCCACCGGCCCCGCCCCCGGACCACCGCCTCCGTGGGGGACGGCGAAGGTCTTGTGCAGGTTGGAGTGGACGATGTCGAAGCCCATGTCGCCGGGCCGGGTGACGCCGAGGATGGCGTTGAGGTTGGCCCCGTCGTAGTAGACGAGGCCGCCCACCTCGTGCACCGCGGCCGCCATCTCCACGATGTCCTCCTCGAACAGGCCGAGGGTGTTGGGGTTGGTGAGCATGATGGCGGCCACGTCGTCGTCGAGGCGCTCCCGGAGGGCGGCCACGTCGACCAGGCCCCGGGCGTCGGAGGGCACCTGGGTGACGTGGTAGCCGCCCAGGCTCACCGACGCCGGGTTGGTGCCGTGGGCCGAGTCGGGGATGAGCACCCGGGTGCGGGGACGCCCACCGTCGGCCGGCGGGTGGTCGCGGTGCCACGCCCGGACGAGGAGGAGCCCGGTCAGCTCGCCTGCGGCCCCGGCCGGCGGCTGGAGGGTGGCCGCGGCCATCCCCGTGATCTGGCACAGGTCCCGCTCGAGGTCGACCAGCAGCTCCAGCCAGCCCTGGATGTGAGCCACCGGCGCCGCCGGGTGGACGTTGGCCAGCCCCGGCCGGAAGGCGGTGGCGTCGCAGAGCTTGGGGTTGTACTTCATGGTGCACGAGCCCAGGGGGTAGGCCCCCAGGTCGACGGAGTACTGGCGGTGGGTGAGGCGGGTGAAGTGGGCCACCAGGTCGCGCTCGGAGACCTCGGCGATCGGCGCCGGGTCGATGCGGAGGTGCTCGGCCGGCACCAGCTCATCGGCCGTCCACTCCGGCACGTCCGTCCGCCGGAACGACGCTGCCGAACGACCGGGCACCGACAGCTCGAAGACGGTGGGCTCGTCGTCGCGGCCCATGAGGGGGGCGCTCGACGCCCGCCCGCCGGGGGCGGCGCCCGTCACCGGATCACCTTGTCGAGGGCGGCCACGTAGGCGTCGATCTGGGCCCGGGTGCGGCGCTCGGTGACGGCCACCAGCAGTCGCCCGTGAGTGTCGTCGGCGCCGTACTCGTCGCCCAGGGGGACGCCGGCGAGGAAGCCCTCCTCGGCCATGCGCTCCACGACCACGGCCGCCGGAGCGGGCAGGCGAAGGGCGAACTCCCGCAGCACCGGCCCATCCACCAGCGGCTCCACCCCGTCGAGGTCGAGCAGGGCCTCCCGGGCGTAGCGGGTGCCCCGGGCGCAGCGCAGGGCCAGCTCCCGCAGGCCGGCGGTGCCCAGCCAGGCCAGGTGGACGGCGAAGGCCACCGCGATCAGCGTCTGGTTGGTGCACACGTTCGACGACGCCCGCTCCCGGCGGATGTCCTGCTCCCGGGTGCGCAGGGTGGTCACGTAGGCCCGCCGGCCCTCGACGTCGACCGTCTCGCCCACCAGCCGCCCCGGCAGCCGGCGCACGTGCTCCCGGCGGCAGGCGAAAAGGCCCAGGTAGGGGCCGCCGAACGACAGGGGCGTGCCGAAGGGCTGCCCCTCCCCCACCACCACGTCGACCCCGAAGTCGCCGGGCGGCTTCAACAGGCCGAGGGAGACGGGGTCGGCCGCCACCACCACGTGGGCGCCCACCGCCCGGGCCTCGGCCACCGCCGCGGCCACGTCCTCCAGGCACCCGAGGTAGTTGGGCTGCTGGAGGACGAGGACGCCCGGAGCCTCGGTGCCGTCACCGCCACCGCCAGGGGTCGCGGGCCAGGCGGTGCGCCCGTCCGCGCCCAGGTCGACCGTCCGCAGCTCGTGCCCGGAGCCGGCGGCGAAGGTGGCCATCACCTCCCGCCAGTGGGGGTGGACGCCCCGCGACACCCACACGCCCGGGCGGCCGGTGGCCGCCACCGACAGGTTCACCGCCTCCACGCAGGCGGAGGCGCCGTCGTAGAGGGAGGCGTTGGCCACCTCCATCCCCGTCAGCCGGGTGACGAGGGTCTGGTACTCGAACAGGGCCTGGAGGACGCCCTGGGCCACCTCCGCCTGGTACGGGGTGTAGGAGGTGACGAACTCGGAGCGGAAGGCGAGGGCGTTGACCACCGACGGGATGTCGTGGTCGTAGGCGCCGGCGCCGGCGAAGCAGACCAGGTCGCGGCCGGCGGGGCGGTTGCGGGCGGCCAGGTGATCGATCCGGTCGAGGACGTCGGGCTCGCTGAGCCCGTCGGCCAGGTCGAGGCCCGATGCCAGGCGGAGGGCGGCGGGGACGGCGGCGAAGAGCTGGTCGAGCGACGAGAGGCCGATCGAGGCGAGCATCTCCGCCATCTCGGCGTCGGTGTGGGGGACGAAGTGGCCCACCGCGACCTACCGCTTGTCCTTGCGCACGAACGGCGGTTTGACGACGCGGCCGGGCAGGAGCTGGCCCCGGGCGTCGACCGTGACGTCGTCGCCCGGCCGGACGTGGGGCCGGAGGAAGGCGAGGGCGATGCCCCGGCCCAGGGTGGGCGAGAAGTTGCCGCTGCTGACCTCGCCCAGGGGTCCGTCGCGGCCCACGACCGCGTAGCCGGCCCGGGGCGGCTGGCGTCCCTCCACCTCGATGCCGGTGAGCAGGCGGTCGACGCCCCGGGCCCGCTCCGTCTCCAACGCCTCCCGCCCCCGGAAGGGGCCCTTGCCCCACGCCACGACCCACCCGAGGTTGGCCTGGAGGGGTGTGATCCCGGGGCCGAGCTCGTGGCCGTGGAGGGGCAGACCCGCCTCCAGGCGGAGGGTGTCGCGGGCGCCCAGTCCGGCGGGAAGCAGGCCGGCGTCGAGCAGGGCATCCCAGAAGGCGGGAGCGGCGGCACTGGGGACGGCAACTTCCACACCATCCTCGCCGGTGTAGCCGGTGCCGGCGGAATAGGCGGTCACCCCGTCCCACGAGAAGCGGCGGACGTGGAAACGGGGAACCTCGGCCGCGTCCGGCGCCACGTCGGCCAGCCACCGCCGGGCCTCCGGACCCTGGACGGCGATGATGGCCCTCGACGCGGTCACGTCCTCGCCGCCGACGGCCTCCACCACCCGCCCGGTGTTGGAGGCGTTGGGCATGACGTGGAACTCGTCGTTTCCGTCGCTCGTCCGGGCGACCCACCACACGATGATGTCGTCGAGCACCGACCCGTCGGCCTCGTCGAGCAGGTGGGTGTACTGCGCCCGACCAGGGGCGATGCGGCCGAGGTCGTTGGTGAGGGTGCGCTGGAGGCGGTCGAAGGCGTGGGGCCCGGCCACCCGCACCGAGCCGAGGTGGCTGACGTCGAAGACGACCGCGCCCGTGCGGCAGGTGCGGTGCTCGGCCAGGGTCCCCGAGGGGTAGGCGAGGGGCATCTCCCAGCCGCCGAAGGCGACCATCTTGGCCCCCAGGTCCCTGTGGGCCTGATCGAGTGGCGACCGCCGGAGCATCGACGGACAGTATCGGCCCCGCCACCCAAATCCCGGCAGCGGCCCGGGTCCAGGCTCCGGGGGCGCCGGGTCGCTACGGTGCCGCATGCATCGACGGCGGCGGGCCCTGGTCGCGACGGCTGTCCTGCTGCTGGCTGCGGCCTGCTCCACGTCCGCGTCCGATCCGCCCGTCGCCGGGGTCGAGGCGGGCCCGGTCCCGCCGCTGACCGCCTTGGCCGCGGCCGCCCCCTCCGACGACACCACTCCATCGACCATCCCGGAGGAGGCGCCGGCGGCGACCGGGCTGCTCACCTTCCGGGGCAACGCCACCCGCAGCTTCTACGGCACCGGACCGCTGCCCGAACGACCCGCGGTGCGCTGGGAGTTCCCCGACCACAAGATGTGCTCCCAGTCCGCCGTCGGCCAGGAGACGTTCGAGTGGTGCGGCACCGGGTGGACGGGCCAGCCCGCGGTGGTCGAGCGGGACGGGCGCACGTGGGTGATCTTCGGGGCCTACGACGGCGCCGTCCACTTCCTCGACGCCGCCACCGGCCGCCGCCTCCGGCCCGACTTCCAGACCGGCGACCTGATCAAGGGCAGTGTCACCGTCGACCCCGACGGGTTTCCGCTCGTCTACGTCGGCTCCCGCGACAACGCCTTCCGGGTGATCGCCTTCGACCGGGTGGTGCCGACCGAGCTCTGGCGGCTGGACGCGGAGGCGGTGTCGCCCACCCTGTGGAACGACGACTGGGACGGCGCGGGGCTGGTCGCCGGCGGCCACCTGTTCGAGGGCGGGGAGAACAGCCAGTTCCACGCCGTCCGCCTCAACCGGTCCTACGGCGCCGACGGGATGGTCGCGGTGGCGCCCGTCCTCGCCTTCCATGCCCCCGGCTGGGACGCCGAGCTGCTGGCCGGCCTGGGCGACTTCGACGTCTCCATCGAGGGGTCGGTCGCCCTGGCCGGCGGCGTGGCCTGGTTCGCCAACTCGGGCGGTCTGGTGCAGGGCTGGGACGTGTCCGGCCTGCTCGACGGTACGGGCGAGGTTCCGGAGCGGGTGTTCCGGTTCTGGATGGGCGACGACGTCGACGCCACCGTCGTGGTCGACGAGCAGGGGATGCTCTACGTGGCCGCCGAGTGGGAGCGCCACACCGCCCGGTCCCGCGTGGTGGGCCAGATCGTCAAGCTCGACCCGGCCCGGCCGGCCAACCCGGTGATCTGGTCGATGGCCGACCACACCGGCGACCTGGCCGGCGTGTGGGCCACCCCGGCGCTCTGGCGCGACCTGGTGATCGTCGCCACCAACGGCGGCCGCCTGCTCGGCCTCGACCGGGCCACCGGCCGGGTGCGGTGGACGAAGACCCTCCCCGGCCCCGTCTGGCAGTCCCCGGTGGTCGTCGACGGAGTCCTCCTCCAGGGCGACTGCCACGGCGTCCTCCACGGCTACGACCTCTCCGACACCACCGTGGACCCCCCCGAGCTGTGGACCGTCCAGCTCCCCGGCTGCATCGAGTCCACCCCCGCCGTCTGGAAGGGAACGATCTACCTAGGCACCCGCGAGGGCCACGTGTACGCCATCTGTCGGGGGGGCGGAGGAGCGCCCCCCCGACGGCCCCCCCGACAAGTCAAAGACCACAGCGTTGACGCCCTGCGGGCGGCTGACAGTCGGGGGGGCTGAGGAGCGCCCCCCCGACAGCCCCCCGACAAGTCAAAGACCACTGCGTTGGCGCCCTGCGGGCGGCTGTCCTCTGTTCCGACAGCCGTATCGGCCTCGCTGGCGCTCGGCCTGGCTGTCGGTGGCTCCTTCGGAGCCAGGGCGACGGTCGGGGGGCTGAGACGCTCCCGACAACCCCCCGAAAGGTCAGGGCCCACGGCGTTGGCGCCCTGCGGGCGGCATTTGGGGGTCGTCCGACTGGGCAGCCGCCCTGGTCTTTGACGTGTCGGGGGGCGGTCGGGGGCGCTTCTCAGCCCCGGACCGCCCCCCGACCGACAGGCAGGCCGAGCGCCAGCGAGGCCGATGCGCCTGTCGGAACAGAAAGCAGCCGCCCGCAGGGCGTCAACGCCCTGGTCTTTGACCTTCGGGGGGGCGTCGGGGGGGCGCTTCTCAGCCCCCCGACTTAGGTGATGTAGGGAACCGGATCGACAGGGTCACCGTCGATGCGGACTTCGAAGTGGAGGTGGGGTCCGGTGCAGGTGCCGGTGCAGCCGACGCGGCCGATGATCTGGCCCCGGCTGACGTGCTCGCCCTCGGAGACGTCGATCTGGCTCTGGTGGCCGTAGAGGGTGGCGATGCCGCCGCCGTGGTCGATGATGGTGGCGTTGCCGTAGCCGCCCAGCCAGCCCGCGCTCACGACCACCCCGTCGCCGGCGGCGTGGATGGCGTCGCCCGAGTCGGCCGAGATGTCGACGCCCGTGTGCACCCGCACGTTGCCGTAGACGGGGTGCACGCGGGGCCCGAACGGCGAGCCGAAGGAGTGGCCGGGCAGGGGGTCGGCCAGCTCGCCGCCGGACGCAGCGGCCGAGGCCTCCGACGCGGTCGAGGTGGCGTCGAGGCCCCGCCGGGCCCGCAGCGTCTGGGTCACCGCGTCCGACTGGGCGGCCAGGTCGGCCAGCTCGGTGTCGAACTCGGCCTTGCGCCCGGCCGCCTCGCCGTACAGACGGTCCCGCTCCGCCACCTGGGCCTCGGCGTCGGCCAGCAACCCGACGCCCACCCGCCGGCCGTTCTCCACGCCGGCGGCGTCGGCGGTCGCACCGGCCTGCTTCTTGTTCATCTCCCGGCGCACGCCGTCGAGCTCTTCCAGCAGGTCGGCCTGCTCGTCCCGCAGGTGCTCCTCGGTGGCCACCGTCTCCGCCTGGCTGCTGCCCAGGAAGCGGACGTAGGACCGGCGGGCAGCCAGGGCGCCGATGTCGTCGGCGTAGAGAATGGACGACGCGTAGCCGAGGGCGCTCGACCGGCCGGTGTAGGCGTCGAGGGCCAGCTGCTGCCGGTGGGCCCGGGCCTCCTCCAGCTGGCGGTCGGCGGCTTCCAGCTTGTGCTCGATCGTCCACTGCCGGGCCTGGAGGGCGCCCAGGTGGTCCTCGGCCGCGTTGAGGTCGCTCTGGAGGTTCTCCACCTCCTGGTTGACGCCGGCCGCCTGCGACTCGATCTGCTGGCGCCGGGCGTCGGCCGCCTCGATCAGCGCCAGCAGCTGCGATTCACTGGCCGAGGCCAGGTCGCCGGCATCGGACGTGATGCCCGCGGCCTGGCGACCGGCCCCGGCACCCGCCACAGCCCCCACGGGGGTCCCCCCGGTCGCACCCGTGAGGCTGAGGCAGGCGAACAGGACGACGGAGACGATGGTGGGTCCCCGTCGCCGGCCACGGCCCGTGACCACGCCGGCCACAGCAGGAACACGAGCCACACCAGCCACAGTAAGCGGCGTTATCCACAGGGACAACTCCGACTGTCCACAGGGCCTTACCGGAGGGCGGCCAGCACCTCGTCGTGGAGCAGTCCGTTGGTCGACACCGCGCTGCCGCCGTCGGCCCGCGCCTCCCCATCCAGGTTGGTGAAACGCCCGCCCGCCTCCTCCACGATCACCTGGATCGGCGCCACGTCCCACAGCGACACCTCGGGCTCGGCCGCGATGTCGACCGCCCCCTCCGCCACCAGCACGTGCGACCAGAAGTCGCCCAGCCCCCGGCTCCGCCAGCAGCGCCGGGCCAGGCCCAGGAGCCGGCCGTCCCGGACCGAGCCGTCGAAGCGCTCCAGACCGTCGTAGGAGATGAAGGCGTCCTCCACCAGACTCACCTTCGACACCCGGATGCGACGGCCGTCGGCCCACGCCCCCTCACCCCGGCCCGCCCACCACCGCCGCCCGAGGGCAGGCGCCGACACCACGCCCACCACCATCCGCCCGTCCCGTTGGAGGGCGATGAGGGTGGCCCACACGGGCACCCCCCGCACGTAGTTCTTGGTGCCGTCGATAGGGTCGACGATCCACCGGGCCGACGCCCCCGAGGCGCACACGTCCTCCCCCCGCTCCTCGCCCAGGACGGCCTGGCCGGGACGGGCGACGCCCAGCTTGCGGCGCAGGGCGTCCTCCACCGCATGGTCGGCCTCGGTGACGGGTGTGAGGTCGGGCTTGGTCTCCACCAGCAGATCGGTGGCCCGGAAGCGGGCCAGGCTGATCCCGTCGGCGATGTCGGCGAGCTGGAGGGCGAGGGTGAGGTCGGGGCCGAACGTCACGCCGGCTTGCGACCCCGGTGGCCGGGGCCGTGGCCTTCGCCCTCGAACCCCGGATCTCGCTCGGGGTCCTCGAAGCGCAGCGGCAGAGGCTCGACCGAGTCGTCGACGGGGAGGTCCTGAGACGGGGGCTCGAGCCCGTACTTGACCAGGAGAGCAAGGTAGTCGCGCTGGTAGAAGACGGTGATCCGCACGTCGGGATAGAGCTCGCGGAGCCGGCGGGCCTTGCGGTTCTTCTTGGTGACCAGGTTCTGGTTCATGGTCGTGATCTCGATGAACAGGTCGTACCCCGGCAGGTAGAAGTCGGGGGTGAAGGCCTGGGTGGGCTTGCCCTCGCGGTCGGCCTCGAGGATGAAGGACCGGGGCTCGTACTCCCAGGCGATCCCGTAGAAGTCGAGGAGCTTGGCGAACTGGAGCTCGGAGTTGTGGGCGAAGCGGGTGACGGTGTGCGGCAACGGTGTCCCCTCGGTGAGACGGGACTCGGTCGGGCCAGATTCGATGGGGCCAGATTCGATGGGGCTGGCCTCGATGGGGCTGGACTCGGGGGACGACGGACCATCGGGCGGGTCGCCCGCGACCGGCCCGAAGTCGCCCCCGTCGGCCAGGGCCCTAGCCCCCTCCGCCGCCGGCCTTGGCCGCGGCAGCCCCCGATTGATGACCAGATGAATGACCCGACGGATGGGCCGCCTGCGAGGCCCGGGCCGCGGCCGACGCCTTGGGCGCGGCCGGTAGGTCGGTGATGGCGGCGTCGAGGGCGTCCTTCACCCCGCCCAGGGCGACGATGCTGAGCACGCCCTGGCCCCGCCGCACCAGGTCGACCAGCTCGCCGTCGGTGCGCACCAGCACCGAACCCGACCCGTCGGTGACGAGGGTGGCGGAGGCGATGTCGTCGCCGAGGGTGGTGCGGAGGTACTCCACCGCCCGGCGGGCCGTCTGGAGGGCGACGCCGGCGTCGAGCAGGCCCTTGATGACCTTCAGCTCGACCATGTCGCGGTAGGAGTAGCGGCGCTGGGTGCCACTGCCCCTGGCGTCGGCGATCGAGGGCCGGATCAGGTCGGTGCGAGCCCAGTAGTCGAGCTGGCGGTAGGTGATGCCCACGATCTTGCAGACCTGCGGGCCCCGGTACCCCTGGTCTTCCGCCATCTGCACCTCCCTCTCACTTACGTCGCCGTAGTTACGACAGTGTAGGGAGGCTAGCGCGCGCCGCCGACCGAAGCCGCGATGTCTAGGAGGCGATGTCTAGGAGGCGAAGTCCTCGGGGTTGACGCCCTCGAGGAACTCGCGGAACTTCTCCACCTCGATCTCCTGCTCGTCGTCGTCGCTCACGGTGACGCCGGCCTCCTCCAGCACCGACTCCTGGGCGAAGATCGGCGTGCCCAGGCGGGCGGCGAGGGCGATGGCGTCGGACGGGCGGCTCGACACCTTGGTGCCGTTGCCGGTGCCGGACCCGGTGAGCTCGATCTCGGCGTAGAAGGTGCGGTCGCGCAGCTCGGTGATGACCACCCGCTCCACCCCGATGCCGAGGGAAACGAGCAGGTCACGCATGAGGTCGTGGGTCATCGGGCGGGGCGTCTCCACCCCCTGGAGGGCGAAGGCGATGGCCGTGGCCTCGACCGCTCCGATGAAGATGGGGAGGACGCGATGCTCGCCGTCGGCCTCCCGCAGCAGGACAATCGGGCTGTTGGTGGGCATCTCCACCCGTACGCCGACCAGATGCATCTCGACCACGGACCGACCTTATCGCCTTACCTCTGTCTGGGGTACAACTCGGGGACGTAGGCGTCGGGGTCGGCCCGCAGCACCCGGAGATCGGCGGCGAGGACCCGGTCGAGGTCGCGGTAGCGCTGGTCGAAGTCGAGTCCGTAGCCGATGACGAACTCGTCTCCGATCTCGAAGCCCCGGTACTCGAGGGGGGTGGGCACGATGCGGCGGACGGCCTTGTCGAGCAGGGCGCAGGCCCGGATCGAGCGGGGTCGGCGTCCGGCCAGTTCCCGGCGCAGCCAGGTCAGGGTGAGCCCGGTGTCGACGATGTCCTCCACCACGATGACGTCCCGGTCGTGGATGTCGAGCTCGATGTCCTTGACGATCCTGACCCGTCCCGTGTCGGGGGCGTAGCTGGACAGGGCCATGAAGTCCACCACCGGGTTCACCGTGAGCAGGCGGATGAGGTCGGCCAGGAAGGGGACGCTGCCCTTGAGCAGGCCGATGAGCACCACGCCGTCGTCGGACGTGGCCGAGATCTCGCCCGCCACCCGGGCCACCCCCGCGGCCAGCTCGCGGGGCGGGATCAGGACCCGCGGCGGCCCGCCGCCACTGCCCACGGCGGCCGTGGGGCTAGCCCTCGAAGTAGTGGCGGAGCAACTGGCGGAGCATGGCTGCCCTCAAGCCCTGCCCCAGCTGGGTGAGCTCGGCCAGCGCCTCGGTGGCCTGCTTGCGGGCCTGGGGGTTGCGCTGCTTGAGCATCGGCATGACCACCTGCTCGAAGAAGCCCGCCTCCCGCTCCCCCGCCGTCTTGTACATCCGCAGATGGCGGGCCTCGACCCCGTACTTCATGAACCCGGCCGCCAGCTGGGCCACGTTGAGGGCGTCCTCGTCGTAGTAGGTGGCCGACGCCACCTTCCGCCCCGAGAGGAGCCCGAACTTCTCCAGCTCCTTGAGCAGCTCGTCGTCGAGGCCGGTGGCCGCGCTCAGCTCGGCCAGGGTGAGGCTCACGCCCGCCGGCTCGATGCGAAGCGGGGGCAGGTCGAGGTAGCCGCCGGAGCCGGGGAACGACGACCCGCCGACGGTGGCCGCCGCCGCGGCCGCGGCGGGAACAGGGGCAGGGGCGGGGTTGGCCGCCGGCACCGACCCGTAGGTGGCCGAGGTGGCGCTGGTGGCCGCCGGCACCGGCCCGGGCCCGGTCGCCCCCGCCTCGTCGCCGAGGGGCCCACCGAGGGGGTCACCGCCGAGAGAGGGGGACGAGCCGTCGACGGTGGCGACCGACCCTTCCTCCGTGTCCTCGCCGCCCCGGAGCCGGCCCTTGATCACCTTCAGGGGCAGGAAGTGCTCCCGCTGCTGGCGCAGGATCCAGCGCAACCGCTCGACGTCGGTCTCGTAGAACTTGCGGTAGCCGGACGGCGTGCGCTCCGGGTCGAGCAGGCCCTGGCTCTCCAGGAACCGGATCTTGGAGATGGTGACGTCGGGGAACTCCTCCTTGAGCAGCGACAGCACTTCGCCGATCGACAGGTACGCCCGGTCCTCCACGCTCTGCTACCCCTCTGCCTGAGTGCCGCCGGAGAAGAACACCAGGCGGTATTTCCCGATCTGCAGCTCGTCGCCGTTGGCCAGCGGCGCTTCGTCGATCCGCTCCCGGTTGAGATAGGTGCCGTTCAGCGACCCCGCGTCGCGCACCGTGTAGCCGTCGCCCTGGCGAACGACCTCGGCGTGGCGGCGGGACACGGTGATGTCGTCGAGGAAGATGTCGCTGTTGGGATGGCGGCCGGCCCGGGTGACGTCGTTGTCGAGGGCGTACTTCGAGCCGGCGTTGGGGCCCCGCTTGACGACGAGCATCGACGCTCCCTCGGAGAGGTCGACGGAGACCGACAGCTCCTCCTCGGTCTCCCCCGCGCCCTCCACCGGCAGGAAGGTGATGGTGGTGTCGTCGCTCCGCTCCGGCTCCAGCAGCGCGCCGCATGAGGAGCAGAAGTTGGCGTCGTCGGTGTTGAGGTGTCCGCACTGGTTGCAAAACACGATGCCCAACGGTAGTGCGCGGGCCGGTCCATGGCGATGACCGCCGTCCGGCGGCCCCGGAGGACCGCTATTCGGTGATGAGCGCCCGGTAGGCGGCGGGGTCGAGGAGGCCGTCGTAGGACGTGGTGTCGTCCGGCTCCATGACGCAGATCCAGCCCGCGCCGTAGGGGTCGTCGTTGAGCCGGCCGGGGACGTCGACCAGGTCGGCGTTGACCTCCACCACCGTCCCCCGCACCGGGGCGTAGACGTCGGACACCGACTTGGTCGACTCCACCTCGCTCAAGGGGTGATCGGCCTCGAAGATCGCCCCCACGTCGGGGAGCTGTACGAAGACGACGTCACCCAGGGCGTCCTGGGCGTAGTCGGTGATCCCCACCCGCAGCCGGGTGCCCTCGGCCAGGGCCCATTCGTGGTCGGCGGTGTACCGGCGATCCTCGGGGACGTTCATCCTCGGAAACGTACCGGACCGATCGAGGGCCGGTCGCGGTACCGTCGAAAACCTCATGGGCCCGACCCTCGCTGCCGACATCGACCTCCACTTCGTGCCCCGGCCGTCGGAGTCGGTCAGGTCCCGGGGGATGGGCGGCGAGACGGTCCTCGTCGACGAGGGGTCGGGCGCCGTCTACCGGCTGGACGCGGTGGGGACGGTGGTGTGGAGCACGTTCGACGGGTCGGCCGACCTGGGGGTGCTGGTCAAGGAGCTGGCCGACGCCTTCGCCGCCGACGTCGAGGTGGTGGGCCGCGACGTCCTCGACCTCACCCGCACCCTCGCCCACATCGGGCTGCTGACCGGCGTCGCCCCGCCGGTGGTCCACGACCAGCACCATTCGGCACCGGTCGGCACCGCCGAGGGCGACGAGCTGCCGCGGTTCCGCCTGCCCGGCCTCGACGGCGCCACCGTCGACCTGGGCGAGCTCCGGGGCGGACCGGTGCTGCTGGTCAACTGGAGCCCGGGTTGTGGGTACTGCGTGATGATCGCGGCCGAGCTCGACGCCCTGCAGGCCGACCTGGCCCAGCGGGGGACGCGGCTGGTGCTGGTGGCGGCGGGCGACGCCGAGTCGAATCGGGCCCTCCTGGCCGATCTCGATGTCGACCTGCCGGTGGTGCTGCGCTCGGGGGCGGGCGACGACTTCGTCGACCCCTTTCCCCGCATGGGCACGCCCGCCGCCTACCTCCTCGACGCCGGCGGGCGGGTGGCCGCGCCCCTGGTCAGCGGGGCCTACCAGGTGCCGACTCTCGCCCGGCGGGCCGCAGGGAGGGCGTCGGCGTCCGTCCCGGCCGCCGAGGGCCGCGCCCCCGCCCGCTACGCGCCGGGGGCATCGGACGGGATGTGCGGGGCGGGGGCGGGTACGGCCGGCGGGGGCGGCGGCACGGCGGCGAAGCCCCGTCCGTGGACGCCCACCGTCGCCTACCGGGTCGGCGACTACCACCTGGGTATCCGCGCCGACACGCCGGCCGCGGCCGACGTCGTCCGCCGCTTCCTCGCCGCCCACCATGCCGGCGACGATCCCGGCGTGCCGGTCAACTTCTCGGTGGTGCTGGGCGACGATGGCGGCGACGCCCGCAAGCCGGCCCGCGACCTCAAGATCCTGCTCCAGGCGTCGGCCCGCGTCATCCGCAGCCGTTCGTCGCGACGGGTGCTGGCCGGGCTGGCCTGCTTCGCGGCCGCCTACCTACCCGACGCCGGCGGCGACGTCGACGCCGGCCTGGTCCGTACCCGCAACCTGGCCCTGATCGCCGGCGGCGAGGCGGTCCTCCTGCCCCCCGCGGTGCGAGGTGCGCTGGAGCAGCTCCAGCCCCGTGTCGCCCGCTTCGGAGCCCAGGTCGTCGACGAGCCCACGGCCCTCCTCGATCCGGCCCGCCGGGAGCTGGTGGTGGCCGAGCCCGCCCTGACCCTCGACCGGTCCGTCCTCGACGAGCTCGCCGACCAGCAGCCGAGCCGGTCGGAGCCGGCGGCGGTGGCCGCCGGGCGCTATCCCCTGCGGGCGTGGGCCCTGTGGGACTCAGGCGACCCCGAAGCGCCCGAACTCACGCCGGCCGAGGCCCTCACCCAGGCCCTGAGCACCCTGGCCGTCCCCCCCGGACGCCTCCTCGCCGCCGCCGACCTGCTGGCCGACCTCCTGGCCGCCGCGCCCCCCGTCCTCCTCGCCACCACCGGCGGCGAGATCACCGACCAGCTCCGCCCCTACCTGACCTGACAGTCGGGGGCTCCGCCCCCCGACTGACGCCCTTCGGGCGACTGACTTCGTGTTCCGACAGCCCAAGGCGCCTTCGGCGCCGGGCTGACAGTCGGGGGCTCCGCCCCCCGACACCCCCCGAAGGCAAAGGCTCTGACGCCCTTCGGGCGACTGACTTCTTGTTCCGACAGCCCAAGGCGCCTTCGGCGCCGGGCTGGCGGTCAGCGCAGGATCTGGCGGATGGTGCGGGCGTAGGACTGGGCCAGGGCCCGGGACTCGGTGGCGCTCGACCCCTCGGCCCACACGTGGGTCACCGGCTCGTCGGGGTCGGGGAGCACCAGGGCCCACGCCCCGTCGCCCTCGATCACCTTCACCCCGTCGACCAGCACCACCTGGCGGTCCTTGGCCTGCTCCACCACCCGCCGCATGACCAGGCCCTTCTGCTCCCACGGGGTGACGACGCTCTCCCGGGCCACGTGCACCCGGGGCAGGCCGGACACCACCTTCGACAGCCGCAGCTCCGACCGGGCCAGCAGCTCCAGCAGCTTCACCAGGGCGGCGGTGGCGTCGAAGGCGGGAAGGAAGTCGGGGAAGATGAACCCGCCGTCCTGGCTGGCGGCGAGGGCGATCCCCCCCGAGCTGGCCGTGTCCATCAACGACGAGGTCGACACCTTGGTCCAGACCACCTCGGCGCCGGCGTCGGTGGCGATCCGCTCGGCGGCCGAGGTCACCGACACCGGCAGGGCGATCTTCGTCTTCTCCGTCGCCACCAGGGTGACCATGGCCAGCAGGGCCTGCTCGTCGGTGAGGATGTGGCCCTCGTCGTCGACCAGGATGATGCGCTCGCCGTCGGGGTCGAGCACCGCCCCCAGGTGGGCCCCCGAGCTCCGGACCAGGTCGGACACCCGACTCGCGTGCACCTTGGCGTCGAAGGCGGCCGCCCCCGCGGTCGACGTGTAGGGGTTCACCGAGAGCACGTCGGCGCCCAGCTTGGAAAAGACGTTGGCCATCACCAGCGACGTGGGCCCGAAGGCGTAGTCCATCACCAGCTGGTAGCCGTTGGCCCGGATGACGTCGGCGTGGACGGTCTCCATGAGGGCGGCGCTGTAGTACTCCAGGGCCCGGGGCGGGTAGCCGATGTCGCCGATGTCGGCCGCGAACGCCCGCCGGAAGTCCTGGCGGAAGAAGATGCGCTCGATCTTGCGCTGGGCGCCCTCGTCGATGTCGGTGCCGTCGGCGGTGAAGAAGCGGATGGTGACCGACTGGGGGTCGCCTGGCGTCAGCCGCACCGTGATCCCGCCCTGGGACCGCTGGATCCGCACCTGGAACCGGCTCACCGGGACTGTGGCCATCTCCAGGTCGTCGACGTTGATGCCGGCCGAGTTCAGCCCCGCCATCACCGCCCGCTTCAGGGCCCGGGCGGCCCGGCTCGAGTCGCGGGACGTGGTGACCGTCGACCCCTTCTTCATGGTGGTGGCGTAGGCCATGGCCACCCGGCAGGCCAGCTCGGGCGTGACGTCGACGTTGGCCAGCCCGCTCACCCCGTGCTGGCCGAACAGGCTGCGGGTGCCCCGCGACTCCCACACGATCGACGAGTTGATGATGGCATTGGGCTCCACCGTCTTGAACGGGTAGACCTTCACCCCCGAGTTGATGACCGCGTGCTCGCCCACGAAGCAGTTGTCGCCGAGGACGACGCCCTCCTCGCACCGGGCGTGGGCCCGCAGGTCGCACGAGCGGCCCACCACCGACCCCCGCAGGCGGACGCCCTGGCTGAGGTAGGCGTTGTCGTGCACCACCGCCCGCTCCAGGAAGGTGTCGGCCCGCACCATCACATTGGCACCCAGCACCGTGTATTCCCGGATGTTGGCCCCCGCCTCCACCCGGCAGTAGTCGCCGATGACGGCCGGACCCTCGATGGACGCGGCCGGGTCGATCTCGGCCCCCTCGCCCAGCCACACGCCCTTGGCCATGTGGAAGCCGGGGATGTCGATGGCGACCTTGCGGTCGAGGACGTCCTGGTGGGCCTTGTGGTAGGCCTCCAGCGTGCCCACGTCCTCCCAGTAGCCCTCGGCCACGAAGCCGAAGAGGGACTTGCCGTCCTCCAGCAGGTGGGGGAAGACGTCGGACGAGAAGTCGACCGACTTGCCCTCGGGGATGTAGTCGAAAACCTCCGGTTCGAGCACGTAGATGCCGGTGTTGACGGTGTCGCTGAAGACCTGGCCCCACGTCGGCTTCTCCAGGAAGCGCTCGATCGACCCGTCCTCCCGGGTGATCACGATCCCGAACTCGAGCGGGTTCTCCATCGCCTTCAGGGCGATGGTGGCCATCGCCCCCTTCGCCTTGTGGAACGCGACCAGGGCCGACAGGTCGATGTCGGTGAGGACGTCGCCGGAGATGACCAGGAACGGCTCGTCCAACTGGGCCCGGGCGTTGCGCACCGACCCGGCCGTTCCGAGCGGCGTCTCCTCGGTGGCGTAGACCATCCGGACCCCGAACTCCGACCCGTCGCCGAAGTAGGTGCGGATGGTCTGGGGCAGGAAGGCGAGGGTGACGACGACCTCGTCGAAGCCGTGCTCCTTGAGCAGGTGGACGACGTGCTCCATCATCGGCCGGTTGACGAGGGGGATGAGCGGCTTGGGCTGGTTCGAGGTGAGTGGCCGCAGGCGGGTGCCCTCACCGCCGGCCATGATCACGGCTTTCATCGGCGTTCCGCTCCCCTGCTCTCTCGCAGCGCCCGTAGCCCCTGGGGTATGTAGAGGGCGAAGGCGTACCAACCGGACAGGAGTCCGGCGATCGACACCGCCCACGCCACCGCCTGGGCTAGCCCGTGACCGTCGCCCAGGAGGAACAGGGGAAAGGCGATCATGAGCAGGAACGTGCCCGTCTTACCCCACCAGTTGACGTCGATACGCCGGGCGCCGAGGGCGGCCAGGACCAGGGCCAGCACACCCACCGACACCTCCCGGACGATGGCCAGCCAGGCGATCGCCGGCGGCACCGCCCCGTAGACGAGGATCGAGATCACGGCCACCGCCAGCAGGATCCGGTCGGCGGTGGGGTCGAGGACCTTGCCCAGGGTCGACACCTGGTTGTAGCGGCGGGCGATGAACCCGTCGACCCAGTCGGTGCAGCCGAGGACGGCGAGCAGCCACGCCGCCGCCAGCCGGTTGTCGCGGCCGAAGAGGAGCCACAGGAAGAGGGGGACGCACAGCAGGCGGCCGAAGGAGAGCAGGTTGGGGACGGTCCACACCCGGCCCAGGTCGGGTGTTGACGCCGGCGGGGGGCCGCCGGAACTGGGCCGTCGGCTCATGGTCCGAGGCTACCGGCCAGGTTTGCCCGCCTCCGACCACGGGGACGCGTGAGGTATGGAACTGCTCGTCGTGCTTCTCATCGTGCTCGCCGCCGTCGCCCTCCTGCGCCGCGGCGGACCCACCTGGTACCGCAGCCGGCCCCGGAGCGTCGTCCACCACGAGGACACGGCCGTGGTCGACGAGGACCTCACCGTCATCGACCAGCCCGTCGTGCGCCGCACCCGGGTCGTCGAGGACTTCTAACGACACCTCCCGTCGTCCGTTTGGTGCGTCCGTAGGGACGTGATCCGGGCGTCGGCGGCCGGATCCACGTCCCTACCGGCGCTCGAACCGCCGGCGGCGGTAGGTTGCCGCCTGCATGAGCGACGCGGGCTTGGTGGTCGCGGTCGTGCTCGCCGGCGGCGGCGGGCGGCGTATGGGCGGCGTCGACAAGGCGGGACTGGTCGTCGACGGGCGGACGCTGCTCGATCGCGTGCTCGCCGCCGCCTCGGGGGTGGCCGGGCGCCTGGTGGTGGTCGGGCCGCCACGGACGGTGAGCCTGGAGCGGGCGGTGATCTTCGTCCACGAGGACCCTCCGGGCGGGGGGCCGGTCCCGGCGGTGGCGGCCGCCCTCGACGCCACCGGAGGGGCCCGGGTTGTGCTCGTCTTGGCCGTCGACCTGCCCCTCCTGACGACGGCCGACCTATCACGCCTCGTCGACCGCCTACAGGCCGCGGATCCGTCGGTCGGCGCGGTGGCGGCCGCCGACCCGGGGGGCCGGCCGAACCCGCTGCTGGCCGCCTACCGGGCCGAGGTGCTCGCCGGAAGCGACGGCCGGCCGGGGCGGGCGGCGAAGGATCTCCTGCCCCCGGGCGTGGAGGTCGTCGAACTCGGACCCCGGGCCACCCTCAACGTCAACACGCCGGCCGATCTCGAGCGGGCCTGCACCTGGGGGTTGGTCGCCGACTCGCCCGACGGCGCGTGCTAGGCCAAGGGCATGCCCGGAAGCTTTGCCGACGACTACGCCGCCGCCCTCGGACGGGCGGCCATCGCCGACATCAGCGTCGGGCCGGACGAGGTCGAAACCCTCCTCGACCTGGCCCGCGACGTGGCCCACGGCACCGAGCGCAGGTTCGCCCCCCTCGTGTCGTACCTGGTCGGCCAGTACGTGGTCGCCCGCACCCGCGACGGCGCCACCCGCCGCCAGGCCCTCGACGAGGCCGTCGACGTGGCCAACCGGCTCCTGGGCGGTTCGGGCCCCGGCCGGCCGCCCGCCCCTTGAGGCCGCCGACGGGCCACACTGTCGTCATGAGCGTGACCACTGACTTCGAGGCCCGCCGCCAGGAACTGGTCCGGACCTATCTCAAGCCGGAATCGGAACGACCGAAGAGCAATGCCAAGGGCGTGCACCACCTGGCCCTGATCTGCAGCGACGTGGAGCAGACCGTCCGCTTCTACCAGGACCTGCTCGGGTTCCCGCTGGTGGAGATGTTCGAGAACCGGGACTACCCCGGGTCGACCCATTTCTTCATGGACATCGGCAACGACAACCTGCTCGCCTTCTTCGACTTCCCCGGCCTCGGCCTGGGTCAGTCCGTCGAGGCCATCGGCGGGGTGCAGCACCTGGCCCTGTCGGTGAGCCAGGAGGCGTTCGACCTGCTCAAAGCCCGCCTCGACGAGGCCGGCGTCGAGTACCTCGGGCCCGACCGGGGCCTGACCCGGTCGATGTACCTCAAGGACCCCGACGGCATCCAGATCGAGCTCCTGGCCGAGCCCCTGCGGATCATGGACGACCGCTACCTCGGCTGACGCCGGGAAATGGGCTAGAGGGCGCCCGGCGTCAGCAGCCCGTAGATGCCCCCCGCGGCGACCTCGGGGCCGTCGTCGGGGATCTCGGCCGAGCCCGGTTCGGCCGCGGCCTCGGCCGCGTCCGCCGCCGGCGGGTCGCCCGCCTCCGCCTCCACCACGACGGCGATGCCCTGGCCGACGCCGACGCACATCGTGGCCAGGCCGTAGCCGCCGCCCCGCCGGCGCAGCTCGTGGACCAGGGTGGTCACGATCCGGGCGCCGGAGCAGCCGATCGGGTGACCCAGGGCGATCGCCCCGCCGTTGGGGTTGACCAGCTCGGGGTCGAGGTCGGGCCACTCGGCCAGGCAGGCCAGGACCTGGGCCGCGAAGGCCTCGTTGAGCTCCACGACCACCAGGTCGCCCCACCCGATCCCCGCCTTGCGCAGGGCCCGCTCCGCCGCCTCCACCGGTCCGAGCCCGTAGAGGGGCGGCTCGATGCCCGACACCGCCCGGGAGACGATCCGGGCCAGGGGGCGGCCGCCCATGGCCGCCATCCCGGCCTCGTCGGCCAGCAGCATCGCCGCCGCGCCGTCGCTCAAGGGCGAGGAGTTGCCGGCGGTGACCGTACCCGAGTCCCGGAACACGGGCCGCAGCCCGGCTAGGGAGTCGGCCGACGTGTCGGTGCGGATGCACTGGTCGCGGTCGAGCTTCACCCCGGGCACGCCGACGATCTCGGCCGCCATCCGCCCCGACTCCCAGGCGGCGGCCGCCTTGAGGTGGCTGGCCAGGGCGAACAGGTCCTGGTCGTCGCGGGAGATGCCTCCCTTGCGGGCCAGGATCTCGGCCCCCTCCCCGAGGGTGACGGTCCAGTCCCGGGGCATGGCCGGGTTCACCAGCCGCCAGCCGAGGGCCGTGGTCACCGGTGACTGCTCGGCGGTGACCGACACCATCGGCGCCCGGCTCATCGACTCGACCCCGCCCGCAATCGCAACCGAGGCGTCGCCGACGGCGATGGCCCGGCTGGCCTCCACCACCGCTTCCATCCCCGAGCCGCACAGGCGGTTGACGGTGACGCCGGGAACGGTCACCGGCAGGCCGGCCAGGAGGACCGCCATCCGGGCCACGTCGCGGTTGTCCTCGCCGGCCTGGTTGCCGGCGCCCATCCACACGTCGTCGATGGCGGACCGGTCGAGGCCGGGCGTGCGCTCCACCAGCGCCGCCAGCACCGTGGCCGCGAGGTCGTCGGGGCGGACGCCGGCGTAGGCGCCTCGATATCTCCCGATGGGAGTGCGCACTGCCTCGACGACGTACACCGCTTCGGTCACATCACCAGAGTGGCGCACTTCTGAGGAGTAGGGCGCCGAGGGACGGGTACGGTGCCAAAAGATGGACCCGGACCGAGCTCGGAAGCCCACGCCGGGGCGGATGCTTCGCCGTGGGCTCACCAAACGGTGCCCGGTCTGCGGCAGCGGCCACGTCTTCGACGGCTGGTTCCGGATGAAGGAGCGCTGCCCCCGCTGCGACTACCAGTTCGAACGGGAGGAGGGCTTTTTCCTGGGCGCGTACACGGTCAACCTGGCCATCTCCGAGGGCCTGCTGCTCCTCGTGGCCATCTTCCCCCTGATCTTCCTCCTCGGCACCAACCGCGACGTGAGCATTTGGCCCATCGTCGGGATCGGGCTGGTGGCGGCCATCGCCGCCCCCCTCGTCTTCTATCCGTTCTCCCGCACCATCTGGTCGGCCGTCGACCTGGCCCTGCGGCCCCGGGACCGACCCGAGCCGGCCGACCGCCACCACCTGCCAGCGAAGACCGACTCATGACCGAGCAGGTGCTCGGCGGCCGCTATCGCATCGTCAGCCACGTGGCCAAGGGCGGTATGGCCGAGGTCTACCTGGGCCACGACCAGCTCCTCGACCGGCCGGTGGCGATCAAGGTGCTCGTCCCCGACCTGGCCCCCGACGCCACCTTCGTGGAGCGCTTCCGCCGGGAGGCCCAGGCCGCGGCCGGGCTCAACCACCACAACGTGGTGTCCGTCTACGACTTCGGCCAGGACGACGGGGCGTACTACATCGTCATGGAGTACGTCGACGGGCCGACGCTGCGCGACATCATCCGCAGCGAGGGACCGATGGCGCCGGCCAGGGTGATCGAGGTCGGGGCCGAGATCGCGGCCGGGCTGGCCGCGGCCCACCAGCGCGACCTCCTCCACCGGGACATGAAACCGGCCAACGTCCTGATGACGGCGTCGGGAAACGTCAAGGTGGCCGACTTCGGCATCGCCCGGGCCGCCCACTCCGCCCGGGAGGGACTCACCATGCCGGGGGCGGTGGTGGGCACCGCCACCTACCTGTCGCCCGAGCAGGCCATGGGCGAGCCCCTCGACCAGCGCTCGGACGTGTACTCGCTGGGGATGGTGCTCTACGAGATGCTGGCCGGCCGGGCCCCGTTTTCCGGCGACACGCCGGTGGCGGTGGCGTACAAGCAGGTCAACGAGGTGCCTCCGCCCCCGTCGGTCTACAACCCCGACGTCCCGCCTGCGCTCGACGGCATCGTCATGCGGGCCCTGGCCAAGCGGGCGGCCGACCGCCAGCAGTCGGCCGAGGCCCTGCGGGCGGAGCTCCTCGACGTGCAGTTCGGCGCCGCCGGGTCCGACGCCACGGTGGTCGCGGCCGGGGCCGCGGGCGGGGCTGCGGGGGGGACCGCCCTGGTCGACGCCACCGCCACCGCCGTCGTGGCCGGACCGGCCACCTCCATGATGCCGCCGCCGACGGGTGTCGACATGGGCGCCCCGGTGGGCCCGCCGCCCCGGCCGATGGGGCCGGCGCCTTCCCCCTACGGGCGCCGCCGGCTGACGGCGGTGGTGCTGGTCCTCCTGGCCGCGGTGGCCGCCATCGCCCTGATCAGCACCCTCGGGGGCGACGACAAGAAGGCGGAGCCGGTGACGGTGCCGTCGGTGGTCGGCTTCGACGTCAACGACGCGGTGGCCGAGATCAACCGGGTCGGCCTCAAGCCCCACACCGAGACCAAGAAGGAGCTCGACGGTGCGATCGACACCATCGTCGAGCAGGATCCGGTCGGAGGGGCCACGGCCAAGAAGGGCGACACGGTGAAGCTCTTCCTCCCCCTGGGCAGCTCGGAGACCAGCATCACCACCACCCCCACCACCGCGCCCACGACCACCGACGCGCCCGCCACCACCCAGTCCCCCCAGACCACCCAGGCCACGGCCCCGGCCACCACCGCGGCCACGGTCGTCACCATCCCTCCCACCACCGCCCCGCAGGTGACGGCACCGCCCACCACCGGCGCCACCGTCACCAGCGTCGTCTTGTCGGTCCCGGCACCGCCGCCGCAGCAATCGGCGTCGGGACCACCGGGGCGAGGCCGCGACTAGCCCGCGGCCGGCGGTTGCACCTCGTCACCGGCCGCCGTCGTCGAACGTGAGCAGGTCGCCCGGCTGGCAATCCAGCTCGGCGCACAGGCCGGCGAGGGTGGAGAAGCGGATGGCTCGGGCCTTGCCCGTCTTGAGGATCGACAGGTTGGCCAGGGTGAGCCCGACCCGGTCGGCCAGCTCGGTGAGGGTCATCCCCCGGGCCTGAAGGAGGGCGTCGAGGTGCACCGAGATGGCGGTGACGTCGGCATCGGAGGGCATGTCAGACGGTGAGCTGCTGCTCGTCGCGCATGTCGACGCCCCGCTGCCAGATGGCGGCCAGGGCGTACAGCACCACCACCCACACCAGCGGGTCGAACGAGATGTTCAACGGGTGGGCCTGGTGGAGGCGGAGATGGTCCTGGACGGCCATGCCGACCATGGACTGGGCGATGGTGGCCACCCAGAACCCGACGGCCAGTCCCCCCAGCACCCGGATGCGGCGGACGTTGGCCGCCACGAACGGGTCGCCGGCGCCGGCGCTGGCCACGATCTGGTGCAGCATCCACGCCCCCCACAGCACCAGCAGGCTGGTCGCCGGTCCCACCAGCCACCACGCCAGCCGGTAGCCGAGCTCGGCGTGGCCGCTCACCACCGCCTGGGCGCTGTCGACGGTCACCCCCGCCGCCAGCAGGTCCCGGACCTGGTCCTTCGGGAGGGCGACGGCGATGCCGCCCAGCGCGTTCGAGGTCACCGCCACCAGCAGGGTCAGTCCCGCCACCAGTCCGGCCAGCAACATGGTCAGGAGCAGCGCCCCGTCGGCCACCGCCAGCCACGATCGATCCTTCAGCCGCACCATGGCGGTCCTCCTTGGTCGCTGTCTTATTGATCAACGATAACATCGTTTATCGATATCCGCAAGGGCGCTTCCCGGGAACCGGCGAGGGAGAATGTCATCGATGGCCACTCCCGAGCAGGCGACGGCGGCCCTGGCCGCGGTGAGCGAGGCCGTGCTGGGGGTGGCGGGCGACCTGTCGGTGGCCACCGTCCTCCAACGGCTGGCGGCCGCGGCCCAGGCCCTGGCCGACGCCCGCTACGCGGCCATCGGCGTCCCCGACGATGACGGCGACGGCTTCGCCCAGTTCATCCACGTGGGCATGAGCGACGAGCTGGTGGAGGCCATCGGGCCCCTGCCCAAGACCCACGGCCTGCTCGGCTCGATGCTGCTCGACCCCATCCCCTACCGCACCGACGACGTGCGGGCCGACCCCCGGTTCAGCTGGTGGCCGGCGGCCCATCCCCGGATGCGGTCGTTCCTGGGCGTCCCCATCGTGTTCAAGGGCGACGTGGTGGGCGCCTTCTACCTGGCCGACAAGGAGGGCGGCGGCCGGTTCACCGACGACGACGAGTCGCTCATCGGCCTGCTGGCGGCCCACGCCGCCATCGCCATCGAGAACGCCCGCCTCTACGAGAAGAGCCGGGAGCTGAGCATGGTGGAGGAACGGAACCGCATCGCCCTGGAGCTGCACGACGCCACTGCCCAGACCCTGTTCGGCATCCGCCTGGCGGCCGACACCGCCCTCGGCCTGCTGACCACCGACCCCGACCGGGCCGCAGCCGAGCTGGCCACCGTCCGGGACCTGGCCGGCACCGCCGCCGGCGAGCTGCGCTCGTTGATCTTCGCCCTGCGCCCGCCCGCCCTCGACGCCGACGGGCTCCTGCCCGCCCTGGGCAAGCACCTCGATCTCCTCGGCCGCACCCACAAGCTGGCGGTCGCCCTCCACCCCCCGGGGGACGGGCTCGACGGGCTGCCGGCCGACGTCGAGGCCGACCTCTACCGGGTGGCCCAGGAGGCGCTCACCAACGTGGTCCGCCACGCGTCGGCCACGTCGGTGACAGTGACGGTCTCGGTGACCACGGGTCCCGACGGCACCCTCACCCTCACCGTCGCCGACGACGGGACCGGCTTCGACCCCGGCGCCCGCAGCATCCGGGCCCACCGCCTCGGGCTGACGTCGATGGCGGTCCGCACCGCCCGCCACGGGGGGACGACCCGGGTGGAGTCGGCCCCCGGCCGGGGCACCACCGTCACCGCCGAGGTTCCCCGTTCGTGGATCCGGCAGCCGTGATCCGGGTGCTGGTGGTCGACGACCACCCCATCGTGCGCCAGGGACTGCGGTCGTACCTCTCCCGCCGGGAGGGAATCGAGGTGGTGGGCGACGCCGGCGACGGGGAGTCGGCCGTGGCCCTCACCGCCGACCTGCGGCCGGACGTGGTGCTCATGGACCTGGCCATGCCGGGCATGGGCGGGCTGGCCGCCATCCGGGAGGTCGTCGCCCTCGAGCTGGGGGCACGCATCCTGGTCCTGACCAGCTTCTCCTCGGAGGACCAGGTGCTGCCGGCCATCCAGGCCGGCGCCGCCGGCTACCTGCTCAAGGACGCCTCGCCGGAGGAGGTCGAGAGCGCCATCCGGGCCGTCCACGCCGGCGAGGGCCGCCTCGACCCGTCCCTGGCGGCGGTGGTGATGGCCGCGGCCGCCGGCCGGACCCGCACCGACGAGGACGAGGGCCTGGCCCGGCTCACACCCCGGGAGACCGAGGTCCTCCGCCTGCTGGGCCAGGGGCTGTCCAACCGGGCCCTGGCCGAGCGCCTGTTCGTGTCGGAGAAGACGGTGAAGACCCACGTCAGCAGCATCCTGGCCAAGCTCGAGCTGGCCGACCGCACCCAGGCCGCCCTGTTCGCCGTCCACCACGGCCTGGTCGAGGACTGAGGCCCCCCTACTCGGCCGGCACGATCTGCGCCGAACCTTCACCTCGCACCAACCACTCCTCCACTCGCCGTCCGTACCGTGGCGACATGGGCTGCGGGCGGGTGCGGGGGTTGGTGATCACGGCCGGCCTGCTCGCCCTCGCCGGCTCGTGGGTGGCGTCGGCCCGGCTCGACGCCCGCTTCCGGAACCCGGACGGGATCCCCATCAGCCACCCCCGTCTCGAACCGGTGAGCGGGGTGTCGTTCGATTTCTTCACGTCCCGCAGCCCCGACGGCACCTTCTCGACGGTCCTCCGCCAGACGCTCTACGCCTCGCCGGCCGACGTCACGTTGCTCGTGGTCGACGCCGGCAGTGGCGACGTCGTCGGACGGTTCCCAAGTCCCCGGTCCGGTGGCCGGCTGGACGACATCGGCTGGCGGGACGCGAGCACGCTCTGGGTCAGCGTCGTCGAGTTCCCCGCCACCTGCGTGGCCGCCGCCGTCGCATCCCCGCCGGCATGGGAATTCGTCCCCGACGACTGCGGGAACCGGCCCGCGGACGCGGGGGCGACCAGGCTGCCGCTCCGGGCGCCCTCGCCCGACGGACTCCTGACGGCCTCCGCCCGCGACGACCGTTCCGGACCCTGGGATTTCGGGGATGGCGCCCCGCCGGTGCCCGACGTGCGCATCGACGACCGCGACGGCCGCTTCCTCGCCCAGCTGGGGAACCTCACGCTCGGGGGCTGGACGCGGGACGGGACGCTGATCGTCATCTCCGACTCGGACCGTCGCACCTACGCCATCTCCCGGGCCGAGATCGACCGGATCGTCGCCGGCGGGCCCCGGTGGAAGGGCCCGTCTAGGACTTTGGGCGGAGGCGG
Organism: Actinomycetota bacterium; assembly: GCA_034666105.1. Taxonomy (GTDB): domain Bacteria; phylum Actinomycetota; class Acidimicrobiia; order Acidimicrobiales; family AC-14; genus JAXDMK01. The sequence continues at coordinate 32,869 of JAXDMK010000127.1, forward strand.
AAACCGGTCCGCCGCCCGATGCGCACCGGGGGCCTCGTCGGTCATCGTCGAGGCATGACAACCAACAACGGACACCAAACGGTCGCCCTCGTCACCGGCGCCTCCCGGGGCCTCGGCCTGGCCCTGGCCCGGGCCCTCGCCGCCGACGGGTGGGCCCTCGTGATCGACGCTCGCGGCGGCGCCGCGCTCCGGGCCGCGGCCCGTGAGCTCTCCGACGTCACCATCGTGCGGGCCGTGGCCGGCGACATCGCCGACGAGACCCACCGGCGGGACCTGATCAAGGCCGTCCACGACCTGGGCGGCCTCGACGCCATCGTCCACAACGCCAGCGTCCTCGGCCCCAGCCCCCAGCCGGCGCTGGCCGACTACCCCCTGGCCGTCCTCGAGTACGTCTACGCGGCCAACGTCTTCGGGCCCCTGCGCCTCACCCAACTGGCCCTCCCCGAGCTCCGGGCGGGCGCGGCCGTGGTCGCCATCACCTCCGACGCCGCCGTCGAGGCCTACGGCGGATGGGGCGGCTACGGGTCGTCGAAAGCGGCTTTGGAGCAGCTCACGAACATCCTCGCCTCCGAGAACCCCTACCTGCGGGTGTACCGGGTCGACCCCGGCGACATGAACACCCGACTCCAGGCCGAGGCCTTTCCCGGCGAGGACGTCTCCGACCGGCCGCCGCCCGAGGCCAGCGTGCCCGGGCTGATGCGCATCATCACCGGCACCCTCCCCGGCGGCCGCTACCAGGCCCGCGACCTGGCCCCGGTCACCGCGGCCGCGGCCCCGGTCGCGGTGGCGGCGACGGGATGACGGCCGTGCTCGCGGCTGCGCCTCCCCTGCCCGACCCGGCCGGCGCCGGCCTCCTCCCGGTCGACTTCGAGCTGCCCGCCGACCTCATCGCATCCGAGCCGGTGGAGTCGGGCGGCGGCGGCCGGGAGGATGCCCGCCTCATGGTCGCCCGCCGCTCCGCCACCACCTCCGACGCCGACCACCTCGTCCACACCACCTTTGCCCGTCTGGGCGATTTCCTCGACCCGGGCGACCTGCTGGTGGTCAACACGTCGGCCACCCTGCCCGCCGCCGTCCCCGCCGTCGGCCTCGACGACGGCCTGGTCGTCCACCTCTCGACCGAGCTCCCCGGCGGGCTGTGGCTGGTGGAGCTGCGCCGCCCGGTGGGCGCCGGCACCGAGCCCTTCTTCGACGGGGAGACCGGCCGCCGCATCTCGTTCCCCGGGGGCGGCGCCGTCGACCTTCTCGCCCCCTACCCCGCGGGCGGGCCGCCGGCGCGGCTGTGGTTCGCCGTCCTCCGGCTCCCGGCGCCCACCGTCGCCGCCTACCTGGGCCGTCACGGACGCCCCATCCGCTACGGCTACGTCCGCCGGCCCTTCCCCATCTCCGCCTACCAGACCGTGTTCGCCCGCGAACCGGGCAGCGCCGAGATGCCGAGCGCGGGCCGGCCCTTCACCACCGCCCTCGTCACCGACCTCGTCAGCCGGGGCGTGGGTGTCAGCCCGATCGTGCTCCACACCGGCGTGTCGTCGGCCGAGCCGGGCGAGCTGCCCTACCCGGAACGGTTCCGGGTGCCGGCGGAGACGGCCGACCGGGTCAACGCCACCCGCCGGGCGGGCCACCGGGTGATCGCCGTCGGCACCACTGTCACCCGGGCCCTGGAGACGGCGGCCGACGAACGGGGACAGGTGCACCCGGCCGGCGGCTGGACCGAGCTGGTGATCACCCCCGAGCGGGGCACGAGGGTGGTCGACGGCCTCCTCACCGGCTGGCACCCCCCGGCCGGGTCCCACCTCCTGCTGGTGGAAGCGGTGGCGGGACGGGCGGCGGTGGAGCGGAGCTACGCGGCCGCGGTCGAGGAGCGCTACCGGTGGCACGAGTTCGGCGACGTGCATCTGGTGCTCCCGTAGGTCCCTACCATGACGGGGTGAAGTTCCGCCTCGAGCAGCGATTCCCGGCACCGGTGGAAGAGGTCGAGGACGCCTACGTCGACCCCGATCTGTTCGCCCACCTCCACCGCCTGGCCGACCTGGGCCGGCCCGAGCTGCTCGACAAGGTCGACGACGGACGTACCGTCCGCCTCCGGGTCCGCTACGCCTTCACCGGCGAGCTCGGTCCCCCGCTGTCGTCGCTGGTCGAGTCGGCCCGGATCACCTGGGTCGAGGAGTCGACGCTCGACCGGCCCACCCACCGCACCGAGTTCCACATCCTGGCCGACCACTACCCCGACCGCCTCCGCTGCCACGGCACCGTCGAGCTGGGCGACGACGGCGCCGGCGGCACCCTGCGGGTGGCCGAGGGCAAGCTGGAGGTGAAGATCCCGTTCGTCGGGGGCAAGGTGGAGCGGGCCGTGGTCGACAGCCTCACCGACCAGGCCGCGGCCCAGGCCCGGGAGGTGGGTGAGTGGCTGGTCAGTCGCCGGCAGGCGCAGGCCTGAAGTCGGCGCCCGGCTCCGGCGGGCAGCGGCCGGCGGCCCGCTCGTCCTCCCGGAAGCGAAGCAGGTGGTCGCGCACGGCCTCGCTGATGACCCGCAGCTGCTCCACCTGCTCCTCGCTGAGCCGGTCGAAGAGGTGGCTGCGCACACCCTCCACGTGACCGGGGGCGGCCGCGGCCAGGGCCTCGAAACCCTTGTCGGTGAGCACCGCCATCGACCCTCGCCGGTCGGTGGCACACGTCTCCCGCCGCACCCAGCCCTCCTCCTCCAACCGGGCCACGGCGTGGGAGATCCGGCTGCGGGACGACTGGGACCGCTCCGCCAGCTCACTCATGCGCAGGGTGCGGTCGGGCGACTCCGACAGCCGGACGAGGATCTCGTAGTAGCCGTGGGGAATGCCCGCGCTGCGCTGCAAATCGTGGTCGAGCGTCTCGAACAGGAGCTGGTTGGCGTCGAGGAACGCGCGCCACGCCCGCTGCTCCTCTGCGTTCAACCACCGGGCCCCAGGCATGTCATCAAGACTATTGGTCCGGAGCCGCTACCGGTGGGAGAGCTGACGCTTCGCCAATGACTCGCCGATCTGCCACCTGGGCGGGAGGTCGGCCCCCGGCCGGCCGGGAGCGGCGGGGTCGGCCCGCCACCGGGCATCTGGCCCGCGGCGCGGGCGCCCGGGTAGCTTGGGCCTGTCCCCCTCGCTGTTTGACCCTGCCCGACTCCGAGGAAGCGCCGGCCCGGGAGGTCGATGACCGCACCGCCCCGACGTTCGATCCTGCTCACGACCATGCTGACGGTCCTCGCGCTCGTCGTGGGAGCCGTCGGTGCCGGCGCGGACGAGATCGGTGACAAGCAGGCGGAGGCGGAGGCCGTGGCCGGACGGCTGGCCGACCAGGCCCGCGCCATCGTCGCCCTCGACAAGGAGCACCGGGCCGCGGAGGACCGTCTGGGCCAGGTCCAGGTCGCCCTCGACCAGGCGCAGACGGAACTGGCGGGGGCGTCGACCCGCCAGGAAGAGGCCCGCCGGCTGCTCGTCGCCCACGCCCAGGCCGCCTACGTGACCGGCGGGTCGATCTCCTTCGTCGGCAACCTGGCCAACGGGGCCGCGCCCGACGGCGTCGCCCGCAACACCTACATGCGCCTGGTGACGGGCGAGGACCGGCAGGCGGTGGGCCGTATGCGGGCGGCCCGGGAGGACCTCGAGATCCGCCGGACCCAGCTCGACGCCGCCCGCCGCAAGGCCGCCGACCAGGCCGACACCGTCAGCGGCGACCTGGAGGAGCTGCAGCACGCCATGACCGCCCAACGGGCCCAGGTGGCCAAGGTCGACGGCGAGTTGGCCACCCTGGTGGTGGCCGAGCAGGCCCGGGCCGAGGAAGCCGCCCGCCAGGAGCGGGCGTTGCGGGACGCGGAGGCGGCGGCGGCCCGGGCCAAGGCCGTGCCGACCGCCGCCGCCGCCCCGTCGATCCTGGCCGCGGCCTCGACGCCGGCGCCGGGGCTGGCCCTGTCGATGGACGAGGCCTTCGCCTGCATCCGCCAGTTGGAGTCGGGGAACAACTACTCGGCGCCCGGCGGCGGCGCCTACCAGTTCCTGGACGCGACCTGGGGGTCCCTCGGCTACAGCGGATCGGCCCAGGACCATCCCCCGACCGACCAGGACGACGGCGCCCACCGCCTCCAGGCCCGCAGCGGCTGGGGTCAGTGGACCACCGCTTCCCTCTGCGGCCTCATCTGAGCGCCCACCCCCGAACCGGTGACGGTTGGCGCCCGGTGGGGGCTGTAGGCGTCACCAGTTCGCCGACGGAGCCGCCGCCATGGCAACTGGTGACAGTTGGCGCCCGGTGGGGGCTGTAGGCGTCACCAGTTCGCCGACGGAGCCGCCGCCATGGCAACCGGTGACACTTAGCGCCCGGTGGGGGCTGTAGACGTCACCAGTTCGCCGACGGAGCCGCCGCCATGGCAACCGGTGACACTTAGCGCCCGGTGAGGGCTGTAGGCGTCACCAGTTCGCCGACGGAGCCGGTGGCCGGCGCCCGGTTAGCCGTTGTGCTTGGCCCGGCCGGTCCGCCAGACGAGCAGACGGTCGACGAGGGCGCCGAGGACGGCGGTGATGGCGAGGACGCCGATGAGGGGCGCTCTCACATCGCCGACGACGTAGCCGATCCGCACCGACTGCCCGTTGTCGAGCAGCAGGGCCAGCAACACGATCACCGTCACCGCCAGCCCCACGATGCGGGCCGTCTCCCGGTTGTCCCTCGGCTTGTCGGCTTCCGCCACGAGGCGAACGTAGCCCAACCCGACCGAGGGTCAGACGGACGGTTTGTCGTCCCCTCGTCCCGGGGTTTTACGTCCCACCGTGCCCGGTCATCCCTACCACCACCGCCACCTTCGACAGGCGACCGAGGGCGGGATGGCGGACGCACGCCAGGAACAGGCACAGCGCCGACTGGGCCAGCACCGCCGGGGCCAGGGCGGGCGACGGCCCCACGGCCCCGCTGGCCGCCGCCCACCACCGGGCGGGGGCCGACATGGCGGGCCACCGGGTGGCGTAGGCGAAGTCGAGCGGAGCCACGCGGTAGTTGGCCAGGACGTGTTCGTAGGTGCCGAAGGCGGCCACCAGGACCAGGCCGAGGGCCACCCACCGCACGGCGCGGATGGTGCGGGCCGCGGGACGAACGGCCATGAGGACGACGGCCACCGCGGTGACGGCCACCGCCGCCCACGGGACCAGCTGCACGGTTGAGTCCCAGTGGCGGAGGGCGGCCAGCTCGAGGGCGGTGCCGGCGGTGCCCAGGCCGGCCAGCAGGAGCAGGCCCTGGCGCAGGGGCCGGGCGGGGTCGGCGAAGTCGGCCGCCGCCGTTGGAGGGTCCGGCCGGGTCACGGGACGAGGGTGGCGACGATCTGGTCGACCACGCCCGGTCCCGGGTTGTACTTGGCCAGTTCCTGGCGCAGCTTGGCGAACGTCGGGTCGTCGGCGACGTAGGGCCGGTACTCCTCGACCTCCCTCGCCCACTGGGCGGGGCTGGAGATGCCGGCGGCGGTGAAGGCGGCCTGCAGCTCGGCCCGGGTGGCGTCGTTGGCCGACACCTTCCCGGCCGCGGACGGGGCGGCAGTGGTGGTCGGGGGGACGACGGTCGTGGCCGGGACAGTCGGGACGGGTGCGGCAGCCGTCGTGGCGGTGGTGGCGGCGCCGGCGGCCGCGGTCGACGGCGTGCCGCTCCCGCCCCCGCCGCAGGCGACGAGGGACAGAGCCGCGGCCAGACCCAGGCCGGCCAGGCGGGCAGTGGTGATACGCATCGATTCCTCCGGATGGTGGGGGGTGTCCACTCCACTCTCGGGTCCCTACCTGGGAGGTACCTGGACGCCCGGTGGGAGTTACCCGGAAGCGAGAAGGGCCGCCGCCACCTGACGGTACAGGCCGGTCAGGGCGTGGTCGGGCTGGCGCACGGCGAGGATGCCGGCGCTGCCCAGCTCCAGGAGGTCGTCCGAGTGGGGTAGCACCGCCGCCACCTCGCACCCGTAGGTGGTGGCCACCTTGGCCCGCACCTCCTCGGCGTCGTAGCCGGCCGGCGTGTTGTTCACCACCAGCGTGATCCGGGGCACCTTGAGCCGGCGGGCGACGGTGAGGGTGACGTGGGTGCCCTCGAAGTCCTGCTGGTCGGGCCGGAGGACGATCGCCAGCGAGTTGCACATGGCGATCGACAGGAGCGTCTCCTCCACCAGCCCGGGGTGGGTGTCGAGGAGGAGGACGTCGAGGGAGAGGGTCTGGATGAGCGACCGGACGCCCTCGTTGAGCACGCCGACGTCGTAGCCCTCCCGCATGACCCGGGCGATGTCGTGGGCCCGGATGCTCGACGGCACCAGCCACACCTTGCCGCCGGCGGCGGCCGCCGTCCCGGGGGTGACGTCGTGGGCCGCGTCGACCATCGTGCACTGGCCCCAGAGGTAGTGGTTGAGGGACTGGCCCATGGTGTCCTGGTCGAGGCCGAACAGGATGTGGATGCCGGGCGACTGGATATCGGTGTCGACCACGCCCACCCGCTTGCCGTCGGCGGCCAGGAGGGCGGCCACATTGGCGGTGGTGTTCGACTTCCCCGTCCCACCCCGGAACGAGTGGACGGCGATCAGGATGGCCATGGCGTCCTCCCGGGAGCTACGCCTGTAGGCAGGGGGCGGGTCACTGGTCGGCCGCGATCCGCAGCTCGTCGACCCGCCGCTCGAGGTTCTGGAAGTACTCGGTCTCGGTCACCTCCGCCGCCCGCCGGGCGCTCCGGGTGTGGTCGATCTCGATGGACAGCTCCCGCACCTGCTCTTTCAGCCGGTCCTCCCGCTCCTGGACGTGGCGGGCCATCCGGGTGAACACCCGGGCCATCTGCCCGAGGGCGTCGGTGCGCCGGCTCACCGGCTCCAGCAGCTCCGGCTCGAAGCGGCCGGCTTCCATGGCGATGGCGGCGTCGACCACCCGGCCCACCTGCTCCAGGTACTCCCGCTGGAGGTCGAGCAGCCGCTTCTTGGCCAGGCCGGCGTTGATCCGGGCCCGCAGGAGGCTCCGGTCGAAGGGCTTGGGCAGGTAGTCCTCGGCGCCCATCTCGATGCCGCGGACCACGCTCTCCATATCGTCCACCGCCGAGATCACGATCACCGGCACGTGGGTGAGGGTGGGGTCGGCCTTCATCGCCGCCAGCACGTCGAACCCGTCGGCCAGGGGCATGACGATGTCGAGCAGGACCAGATCGAAGGGCCGGCTGCGCAGCATGTCGAGGGCCTCCAGCCCGTTGGACGCACTCTGGACCCGCAGGCCCTCCTGCTCCAGGCTGCGCGTCAACAGGAGCCGGTTCAACGACTCGTCGTCGACGACCAGCACCGTCCCGGCGGGAATGGTCATGGTCGACTCACACTAGGCGTGGGCTGGGCGACGTCGAGATCCTCCATCTCCACCCGCACGATCACCGGGCCGGATCCGGGGTCGAGGGCGGCGATGACCTGGCTGGTGGTGATGCCGACGTCGAGGGTGACGGGTCCGTCGCCCCCGTCGAGGCGGGCGCGGGCCTGGAGGGGGAACGAGTCGCCGGTGAAGGTGACGTGGTGGAGCCACACCTTGAGGTCGTGGACGGGTCCGGCAAGGGGCCGGAAGGTGGCGGTTCGGAAAGAGGGGTAGTCGGCGATCTGGCCCGACGGGACGTCGTGGTCGATCCGGGAGCCGTCGGCGTAGGTGAGCGACACTTCCCCGGCGGCGGGTTCGCCGCCGGCCGTCATCGAGAAGTAGGCCCGGTCGGCGGGCTCGTCGTCGACGGCCCGCACCTCCACCACCAGCCGCCGGCGGAAGGCGCCCCCCTTCCCGACGGCCACGGTGAGGGCGAGGATGCCGGCGCCGGCGAGGAAGCCGCCGGTGCGCCGCCACGGGTCGTCCCAGATCACCAGGGCGTGGGCGAACACGCTGGTCACCGACAGGACGTAGACGGCGACGAGGACCACCGGGTGTCCCCGGAGACGTCCGGTGGCGGCGGTGCTGTACTCGCCCCGCCGGCGGCTGGAGGCGAGCAGGAGGACGGGGTAGACGCCCGCCAGCAGCGACACCACGATCACGCCCACGAAGCCGATGAGGCCGGCGAACGACCCCGACCCGGTGGCGAGCATCCACCCGGCCAGGGAGAAGACGCCCACCACGGGCGCGAGCCCGACGGCCACGCCGGCGGCGGTGCCCGCCAGGGCCCGCCGCACCGCCGGCAGGGTCCGCGGCGGGGCCAGACCGGACGGGTCGGGGTCGGGGCGGCGGGGGTCGGGGCGGCGGGCATGGGCGTCGGCGTCGCCCCCGGGCCCGTCGGCGTCGGCGGCCATGGCGGCCCAGACCCGGTCGGGCAGGTTCCGGGCCCGGCGGACGGCCATGCGGGCCTGGTAGCGGTGGTCGTCGTCGGCGTCCGACTCGGAGACCAGGCCCCGCTCCAGGAGCGACTCGAGGACCTCGCGGGCGCCGGAACGGTCACCGCCGGCGTGGGCGACGACCTGCTCGAACACCACGCCGCCCTCCCGCGCCATCCACCCCACCATCGCCGCCTCCGCCTCGTCGACGTCGAGGAGGTCGGCCATGCCGGTCCCCAGCGCGTCCCAGTCGCCCTCGTAGGAGACGGCCAGCGACGACGCCACCCGCAGGCGGACGCTCCCGGGGGACGCGTCGAGGATGTCCAGGGTCACCTGCAGGCCCCGCTCGCCGATTCCGGGGACAGCCTTGGTGAGGGGTGACTGGACGTTGTCGCCCAGCAGGGCCCATGGGTCCTCGGCCGTGGCCTCGACCCGGTGGAGGGCGCCGTCGAGGTCGACGTCGAGGCGGAAGCGGGGCCCCCGGTCGAGGCCGAGATAGGTCACCGCCATCCGGGCGGGGGGCCGGCGGCTCGACGGCCGCCGTTCGGAGAGGACCAGGGTGCCGCCCCGGCGGGGCAGGAGCACCACCGGGTCGGGGTGCGACGGCAGCCGCTCCCGGGTCAGGTTGTAGAGGGCGAGGCTGTAGTGGATCGATCCCATGCCCATCCCCAGCACCACGTAGACCGCGCCCAACACGCTCACCAGCGGCCCCACCTTGTCGGCCAGCGGCACCAGGGCGGTGCCCGTCTCCCGGGCCAGCACCCCCCCGTCGACCGCCCCACCCACCGTGAGCACCCACAGGCAGTAGACGACGAGGGCGGTGGCCTGGGCGGCCACGACCCCTCTGACCAGCGCTTTTCCGGTCGGCTCCCGACGCAGCACCTCCTGGCCGCACAGGCTCACCGACAGGTGGCCGAAGAAGGCGGCCAGGATCACCCCGAACACGGAACCGACCAGGGCGGCGTCGAAGGGACGCCCGGCCACGAACGGCAGCTCGATCCGGGTGACGTTGGCCATCTCCAGGCTGGGGACCGACAGGAGGGTGATGACCAGGATCATGGTCAGGTTCACGATGCCGACGACGATGGCGACGGCGATGGTGGCGTCGAGCGAACCCCTCCGGATCATGAAGACGGCCGCCGCGAACAGGAGGGCCACGAACAGCTCCGGCGGCAGACCGGTGGCGCCGGCCATCGTCGACCCGATTCCGACCTGGTCGGCCACCATGATCAGGAAGCTGAAGACGAAGAGGGCGCCGGTGAGCACCACCGACCCGGCCCCGCCCAGGTAGTCGTGCACCATCTTGCCGATGTAGGCGGCCCCGTAGCGGACGGAGCCGCTGCGGGCCACCGCCTCCCCCATGGCCGCGGCGGTGACGATGTTCACCAGGCCGAGGACGGCGAGCACGACCACCCCCGCCAGGGGTCCGATGCCGGCCAACGCGATGGGCAGGGCCAGCATGCTCGTCCCCACCGTCTCGGTGAGGCTGAGGACGTAAGCCGACCACGCCGGCGGGAGTGACTCCAGCCGGGTGGCGAGGCGGGTCCACAGCCAGCGCAGCCGTCCGCCGGCGCCGAGGTCGTCGGCGAAGACCCGTTCGATCGGCTCCTCGTAGAGCTGCCGGTAGGCGGCGGCCACCAGCTCGTCGTCGAGGCCGACGGCGGCGCGGATGCCGGGCACCGCGTCCCTGGTGAAGACGTACTTCTCGCCCAGGAGGTGGGCGAGGGCGGCCCGGCCCCGGGGGTTGGAGGGAACGAGCGGCGCCCAGTGGGCGGCGTAGCGCTCGAGGTCGTGGATGCGGACCGGGAAGGGGGGCTCCCGGCCCCGGGCGAAGGCGTCGACGAAGGCCAGGTCGCGGTCGCGGACGGTGTCGTCGGTGAGGAAGGGGGCCATCGCCTGCCGGGCCCGGGCCGCCAGGTGGCCGGTGCGGCTCTCGATCAGGAACAGCAGCGTCCGGGCCCGCCGGGCGGTGAGGCCCCCGACGAGCTGGGTCCAGTCCGCGCGATCCCGGCCATCCGACGTCGTCCCGCCAGTCTGGCCGGGGCCCGCCGGCCGGGGCAAGGACCCTAGGATGCGGGCGGTGGTGCTCGACCCCGCCGCCATCGACCGGCTGGTCCTCGCCTTCGGTCACGAGGGCAGGGGCGTCGTGGCCGAGCTGGTGGCCACGTTCCTGGCCGAGGCCCCGTCCCGCCTGGACGCCCTGCGCCGGGGGGTCGCGTCGGGCGACCCGCGGGAGGTGCACCGGGCCGCCCACACGTTGAAGTCGGGCGCGGCCACCCTGGGGGCGTCGGAGCTGGCGGCGGTGTGCCGGGAGGTGGAGGCGTTGGGTGGCGCCGGTGACGTGGCCGGCGCGGCCGCCCTGGTCCCGGCGGTGGAGGCCGGCTACGACCTGGCCCGGCAGGCGTTGCTCGAGGCCGTCGGATGACGGATGCGCTCGACGGGGCGTTGGTACGGCTGCGGCGGGCCACCCGGGACGACATCGGCGAGCTGGTGCGGATCCGGGGGACGCCGGAGGTCTACGCCCGGTGGCGGGGCGGCGACGACCTGACCGCGTCGGTGGAGGAGGACTTCGACGACCCCGACCTGATCGGCTACGTCATCGAGCTCGACCGGCGGATCGTGGGGTGGATCCAATGGGAGGCGGAGGAGACGCCCGACTACCGCCATGCCAGCGTCGACATCTTCGTCGACCCGGCGGTGCACGGGCGCGGCATCGGCACCGACGCGGTGCGCACGCTGGCCCGGCACCTCCTGCGGGATCACGGCCACCACCGGCTGGTGATCGACCCCGCGGCCGACAACGAGGCCGCCATCCGGGCCTACGCCAAGGTCGGCTTCCGGCCCGTCGGCATCATGCGCCGCTACGAACGGGCCTCGGACGGCACCTGGCACGACGCCCTCCTCATGGACCTCCTGGCCGACGAGTTCGTGGAGGAGTAGCCGGCGTCAGCCGGCCGCGGCTCGGGCGGCGAACTCGAGGGCGCCGGCGGGACCGGCGCCGTCGCCCAGGCCGGCGGTGACAACGAAGTCGGGCCGGTCGTATTCGGGAAGGCCGGGGTAGCCGCCCAACGTCGCCGCCAGGGAGCCCCGCACCCGCTCCACCAGGCCGGCCATGTGCGCCACTCCCCCGCCCAGCACGATCCGCTCGGGCGCGAAGGCGTAGACCGCGTTGCGCAGGCCGGCGGCCAGGTAGGCGGCCTCCAGGTCGAGGGCGGCCTCCCGCCGTGCCCCATCCAGCTCCTCCGGCCGGCACCCCCAGCGGGCGGTCATGGCCGTGCCGCTGGCCATCCCCTCGAGACAGTCCCGATGGGCGAAGCACGCCCCCTCGTAGGCGTCGCCGACCTGCCGGGGCACGATGACGTGGCCCATCTCCGGATGGAGGATGCCGTGGACGAGGACCCCGTCGACCACGATCCCCATCCCGATACCGGTGCCGATGGTGACGTAGACGAAGTCGGTCAACCCCCGGGCCGCCCCCGCCGCCCCCTCGGCCAGGGCCGCCCCGTCGACGTCGGACCCGATCCCCACCGGCACGCCCGGGAACGCGGCCCGCACCGGCGCCAGCACGTCGACGCCGACCCACGCCCGCTTGGGGGTCTCCAGCAGGTGGCCGTAGGTGGGAGCGTCGGGCCGGAGGTCGACCGGCCCGAAGGCGGCCACGCCGATGGCCGCCAGCGGCCCCTGCTCGTCGGCCATCGTCCGCAGGCGGTCGACGGCCCACCCGAGCGTCTCGACCGGCGCAGTCGTCGGATGCCGGTCGAGGGCCACCACGCCCCCCGGCCCGTCGCCGACCACGCAGATGACCTTGGTGCCCCCCAGCTCGATCCCCCCGAGGAGACGGCTCAGTGCCCGGCCGACTTCCGGGTGTTGAGCTGGTCGAAGCCGACGGCCACCAGGATGAGCACGCCGATGGCGATCTGCAGGTAGAAGGCGTTGATGGCCAACAGGTTGCCACCGTTGTTGAGCACGCCCATGATGAGCGCCCCCGTGGCCGCGCCCAGGGCGCTCCCCTTGGCCCCGAACAGGCTGGCGCCGCCGATCACGCAGGCGGCGATGGCGTTCAGCTCGAAGCCGGTGCCGGCCGTGGGGATCCCCGCGCCCAGGCGGGACGTGAGCAGGAACCCGCCCACGCCCGCCAGCAGGCCCGAGATGGCGTAGACCGATACGGTCACGACCCGCACCGGCACCCCGGCCAGGCGGGCCGACTCCGGGTTCGACCCCACCGCGTAGATGTAGCGGCCGAAAACGGTGCGGGTGAGCACGAAGTGGATCGCGACGGTGATGATCACCGCGAACACGAGCAGGTTGGGGATGCCGACGAGGGTTCCGTTGGCGATGGTCTCGAAGCCCTTGGGCAGCGGTCCGACCGTCTTGGCGTCGGTGATGACGAGGACGACGCCCCGGGCGATCCCCAGCATGCCCAGGGTGGCGATGAAGGGCGGCAGCTTGGCCCTGGTGACCAGCAGCCCGTTGACGAGGCCGAGACCGGTGCCGAGCAGGACGCCGACCAGGATGGCCAGCGGGATCGGCCACCCCGCCACCAGCAACTGGGCCGTGACCGCGCCCGACAGGGCCAGGATCGACCCCACCGACAGGTCGATCCCCGCGGTCAGGATCACCAGCAGCTGGCCCACCGCGATGATGCCGAAGATGGCGACCTGGCGGGCCAGGTTGGACAGGTTGTTCCCGGTCAGGAAGTCGCCGCTGGCCAGGGTGAGCGCCCCCACCGCCACCAGCAGGACGACCAGACCGCCGCTCTCCCGCCCGGCCACGTCGCCCAGGGTGACGACCCGGTTGACCGTCGCCGGCTCGCCCGGCTCGTCGGGCGGCTCGATGCCCACCGCCGGTCCGCTGCGGATGGTGGTGGTGAGAACCGGCTCGCGCCACAGCAACTTAGGCATTCGCGTCCACCTTTCCCTCGGAGGCCGGAGGTCGACCGCCGCCGCTGGCCAGCCGCAGCACGTCCTCCTCCGACGCCGCCCGCCCCAGCTCCCCGGCCACCGCCCCGTCCTTCAGCACCAGGACGCGGTCGGCCAGGCCGAGCAGCTCGGGCAGGTACGACGAGACCACGATGATGCCCAGCCCGGCCGCGGCCAGGTCGCCGATCACCGTGTACAGCTCGCCCTTGGCGCCCACGTCGATGCCCTTGGTGGGCTCGTCGAACACCAGGATCCGGGGCTTGGTCAGCAGCCACCGGGCCAGGAGCACCTTCTGCTGGTTCCCGCCCGACAACGTCGACACCGGCTGGTCGTAGGACCCGGCCCGCAGGCGGAGGCTGTCGAGCAGCCTGTCGGCCTCCTCCCCCATCTCCTTGGGCGGGAGCAGGCCCCGCCGCGATCCCCGCCGGAGGCTGGCGATGGTGACGTTCTCCCGGATCGACAGCTCGGGCAGCAGGCCCAGCACCTTGCGGTCCTCGGTGAGGAGGCCGATGCCGGCGTTCATCATGGTGCGGGGACCGGTGGGCTTGACCGGCGTGCCTTCCACCTCGATCTCGCCGGCCACGATCGGCGTGGCCCCGAACAACGACAACAGCAGCTCGCTGCGTCCCGACCCCAGCAGCCCGCCGATGCCGAGGATCTCGCCCGCCCGCAGGTCGAAGTCGATCGTGGGACCGTCGGCCTCCCGCTGCAGGCCCCGCACCCGGAGCAGTGGAGTCCCCGGCTCCTTGTGGGTGTCGGGGTAGAGCGACGTGATCTCCCGGCCGACCATGGCCGTGATGAGCTTGTCCTCGTCGTAGGCCGACATGGGTCCGCTCTCCGACAGCCCGCCGTCGCGGAGAACCGTCACCCAGTCCCCGATCTCGAACATCTCCTCCAGCCGGTGGGTGACGTAGAGCATGGCCACGCCCGCCTCCCGCAGCCGCTTGATGTGCTCCATCAGCCGCTTCGACTCGGACTCGGTCAGCGCGGTCGTGGGCTCGTCGAAGACGATGACCTTCACCACGTCGGCGGTGAGGACCTTGGCGATCTCCACCAGCTGGCGGGTGGCGGCGGGGAGCCGCTCGACGATGGCGTCGGGGGAGACGTTGTGGAGGCCGACGTCGTCGAGCGCCGTGCGGGCCCGGGCCTTGAGGTCGCCCCTGTCGAGCACCCCCCGGTGCGACGGCAGCCGGCCCATGAACAGGTTCTCCGCCACGGACAGGTGCGGAAGCAGGCTGAGCTCCTGGTACACGGCCTGCACCCCCGCCTCCCGCAGGGCGGCGGGCGTGGGCGAGGCGACCGGCTCGCCGTCGATGACGAACGTGCCCGCGTCCGCCTTGTGGGCGCCGGTGAGGACCTTGATGAGGGTGGACTTGCCGGCCCCGTTCTCCCCCGCCAGGCAGTGGACCTGCCCCGGCAGCAGGCGAAGGTCGACGTTGGACAGGGCCTGGACGGGCCCGAACGCCTTGGAGATGCCCTTCAGCTCGAGAACGGCGGTGCGCTCGGCCGCCGGCGGGGGTGTTGTGGTGGCGGTCATGACCCCGCCTTCTCGGTCGGCGGCTCGAGGAGCTGCTTGACCTCGACCTGCTCCATGTTGCCCTGGTCGGCCACCACCGCCCCCGGGTCGAGCACCCGCGGCGGGATGCGGCCGACGGTGGCCATGCCCGCCTGGAGGACGCCCTGGTAGCCGAAGAAGTACGGGTTCTGCACCACCAGGGCGTCGATCGACCCGTCGGCCAGGGCCGCGTTCTCCTGGGGGTCGGAGTCGAAGGCCACCACCGGGACCCGTTCGGCGGCGTTGTTGTCCTTGATGGCCCGGGCCGCCCCCACCCCGGACGTGTTGTTGTCGGCGAAGACGCCGAGCAGGTCGGTGTTGGCGGTGAGGGCGTCGTTGACCTGCGAGGCGGCGGTGTTGATGTCGTTGTTGTTGAAGCGCTGGAGGGCCGAGTCGACGTTCGGGCACTTCTCGGCCAGGCCCTGCCGGAACCCGGCGTCGCGGTCGACGAGGGATTGGATGCCGGCCACCGACGACTCGACCAGGACCTTGCCCGTCGTCTTGTTCTGGGCCTGGAGGAACTCGCACATCTTCCGCCCCGCCTGCCCACCCGCCTTGACGTTGTCGGTGCCGATGAACCCCTCCGACGCGGTGGTCACCGCGGTGTCGACGGTGACCACCTTGATGCCCGACGACCGGGCCCGGTCGATGGCGGAGTTGAGGGCGGAGGACGAGTTGGGGGCGATGACGATGCCGGCCACGCCCCGGGAGATCGAGTTCTCCACCAGCTGCACCTGCTCGTCGATGTTGGTCTCCGACGTGGGGCCGAACGTGCTCACCGCCAGGCCGAAGTCGCCGCCCGCCTGTTTCGCCCCGGCCAGCATCACCTGCCAGAACGACGAGTCACTGGCCTTGATGATCACGTCGATCTTCTTGCCGCCGGCGGCGCCGCCCGCGCCGCCCCCACCCCCGCCGTCGCTCGACGACCCTGTGGCCCGCCCGGCCACCACCCCCAGGACCGCGGCCACGAGGGCGATGGCGGCTACCAACGAAAGCGAAAAGACGGTTCGCGTCTTGGCCACGACTCCGGACCTCCCTGCCGACGGGGTACCCAACGTTTTCCGTCCGGCGTACGCATCCTTACGCCTCCGTGACCCCGAGGAAAGGGCCGATCGGGGGGCCGCGGCGCGAGCCGTTCAATCGGGGAGGATCGGGACCGTGAAGTCCTCGGCGCGGCCGAGGAGGACGGCCCGGGACACGGCTTTCGTCCCGAACCGCTCCCGCACCTCGTCGAGGGCGGCGTCGAGGGCGGCCGCGTCGAACCCGTCGAAGGGCAGGGCGAGCTGCACCGCGTCGGCCCGGTCGAGGTTGGTGACGGCCAGGCCGACGAGGGTGATGCCCTGCCGTTCGATGAGCGGGAGGGCGACGGCGAGCAGGTCGCGGGCGGTGGCCAGGATGGCCCGGGTCTCGGCCGTGGCCCGGGGCATGGTGTGCGACCGGGTGGCCCGGGAGAAGTCGTCGAAGCGGAGCCGGAGGACGACGGTGCGGCCCACCCGTCCCCCGGCCCGCAGGCGGCGGGTGACCCGGTCGACGATGGCCACGAGGGACGCGTCGACGTCGGCGGCCGACTTCGGGGATCTTCCCATGGCGTGCTGCGATCCCATCGACCGCCGGCGCCGGCCGACCACCACCGGCCGGGGATCGCGGTTGTGGGCGAGGGCGTGGAGGTGGCGGCCGGACGCCCGCCCGAGGATCGACACCAACGCCCCCTCCGGTAGCCGGGCGACCTCGCCCACGGTGAGGATCCCCCGGTTGCGGAGCTTCTCGCCCGTGATCGGGCCGACGCCCCAGAGGCGCTCGACGGGCAGGGGGTGGAGGAAGGCCAGCTCCTGGTCGGGCGGGACCACCAGCAGGCCGTCGGGCTTGGCCACCCCGCTGGCCACCTTGGCCAGGAACTTGGTGCGGGCCACGCCCACCGTGATGGGCAGCCCGACCCGACGCCGCACCTCGCTCCGCAGGCGGACGGCGATCTCCAGCGGCGTGCCCGACACCCGCCGCAGCCCGCCCACGTCGAGGAACGCCTCGTCGATGGAGATCCCTTCGACCAGGGGCGTGGTGTCGTCGAACACCTCGAACACGGCCTTGCTCGCCTCCGAGTAGGCCGACATCCGGGGCGCGACCACGATCGCCCACGGGCACAGGCGACGGGCCTGCGCGCCCCCCATGGCGCTGCGCACGCCGAAGGCCTTGGCCTCGTAGCTGGCCGCCAGCACCACCCCGCCACCGACGATCACCGGGCGCCCCCGCAGGTGGGGCGCATCCCGTTGCTCGACGGAGGCGTAGAACGAGTCGAGGTCGGCGTGGAGGATGGTGGCGCCGTCGTCCGACACGAACATATGTTCGCAGATCCCTACGACAGTGCCCCCCGGGCGAGATCGTCGTCGCCGTCAGCAGTGGTCGCTGCCCAGCACGTCCCGCCAGTGGCGGACGTGGACCAGGTTCGGCATGTTGCAGAAGGTCTTGAGGATGCCGTCGACGGCGCTGGGAGCCACCGGATCCGACCCTTCCGGCGGGATGTCGAGGACCCCCCGCAGGGCCTTGATGTTGGCCTCGTCCCGGTCCTTGACCCGCGTCACCGCCCGGACGTGGCCCCGTCGGGCCAGCGTCGCCGGCCGGGTCACGGCCGACTCCAGGTCGGTGGCCGTCCGGATCCCGAGCCGACGCAGGCGCAGCCGGTCCTTGTGCTCGCGGTTCCTGTTCCCGTCGTCCTCGCTCGGATCGAGGAGGAGGTAGAGGTGGGCCTGGTCCATCCAGTCCACCAACCGGCCCACCGGGACCTTGGTGTGGAGGAGCACGTCGACGATGTTGGCCGTCACCAGGTTCTGCATGTCCTCGATCCCCTCCTCCAGCATGCGGGCCTCGTACCAGACGTTGAGCCCGTCGAGGTCGCTCAGGGGGTAGGGGTTGCGCAGCGTGGGCACCCACCGGCGCAGGCCGGCCGCGATCGCCTTCTGCAGGAGCTGCATGCCGACCAGGGGGAAGAACCCGACGATGAAGGCGGCGGCGCAGGCGTGGGCCGGTGATGAACCCAGGAGGCCGGCCTCGACCAGGACCAGGACCAGGATGAGCACCGAGATCACCCGCACCGACGAGGCGATGTAGGCGCTGGCCTTGAGGTCGCTCTGGAAGAAGCGGCGCATCAGCATCTGCAGGCTGAAGGAGTAGGCGCCCATGAACCCGAACCGGAGGGCGTCGCCCGGCAGCTCCAGGTGGCCGGTCATGACGGCGTCGCCGCTGAGCACCGTGGCCCAGCCCACGGCGAAGATGGCGGTGGCCACCAGCACCGTGAGCATGCTCCGGTCCCGCAGGAGGCGGCCGTCCGTCCTCCCTCGGGGACCGGCCGCCTTGCCGTAGTAGGCCTCGAACTTCTGCTGGTAGATGTTGTCCGGCCCCACGGCCGCGGGCCCGCCCTTCTCCAGCCACAGGCGGTGGTAGCCGGAGCTGGCGGGGGGCTCGGGGAGGTTCTGGTGGTCGTCCATGCCCAGGCGATGGAGATGGAGGACGTAGTCGGTCCACAACGACCCGGCCCGGAACACGATGAAGCGCAGGAACAACCAGCCCGGCAGTGACGCCATCACGACGACCGCGAACCACCGGAGCAGGTCCTGCTCGGTGTTCCCGCCGGCCACCGCCATCGGGAGGAGGACGACGCCGGTGAGGAGCACCAGGGCGCCGCCGGTCTCGATCGAGGCCACGATGGACGACGAGCGGCGGACAGCGCCCGCCGGCGCCCCGGTCGACAGGGGGGCCGCGCCGGGCGGGGCGGCGGCCGTCTCGGTCACCCCGGCCGCGGCCAGGAGGGACCAGAGGGTGTCGAGGCGGGACTGGTCGCGGTCGAGCGTGCGGGCCAGGCCCTCCCGGAGGGCCGACCAGGCGCCGTTCTGGTGGACCTCGCTGCCGGCCCGGCGGGCGGCCTCGGCCAGGTCGGGATGTTCGGCCAGCATCTCCCGCAGCTCCCGGGCCAGCAGCCGGGCCAGTTCCGGCCGGGTGACCGTCGCCATCTCGGGACTTCCGCTCTCCTCGGCGCCGGGGCCGACCAGGGTCGGCAACGTCGCCGCCAGCACGTCCGCCGCCTGCCTCGCCCGGGGCGCCATGTCCACCGTGTCCATGAGACCTCCTCGCACCTCTCGCTGAGGATGAGCCCGGGGAACGGCCGTTTGATACGTGATCTGGTGCCCCCGCCGATCGTCGGGTACAAGGGTTTGATGCGGGGTCGTGTCCCTCTCGCCACCGCCCTCACCCTCGCGGTCCTGGCCGGCTGCGGCGGCGGCGACTCCGCCGGCCCCGGACCGGCCACCTCCCCGTCGCCGACGTCCGTGGTCACGGTCACCGTCCCGGTCGCCTCCTCCGCCGTGCCATCCGACCCGGCCCCGGTGGCGGCCTGGCGCCGACAGGCCGACGCCCCCGAGCCCCGCCAGGAGGTCGCTGCCGCCGCGGTCGGCGGGCGCATCTGGGTCGTGGGCGGCATCACCGACGACGGGCCGGCCACGGCCGTCGAGTCCTACGACCCCGTCACCGACCGCTGGCAGGCCGGCCCCGACCTGCCCCAGCCCCTGCACCACGTGGCCGCCGCCGCCTTCCGGGGCGAGCTGGTCGTGGTGGGCGGCTTCGCCGGCGGGGGCGCCGACCTCTACGACCGCCCGTCGGATCGGGTGCTCGTCCTGCGAGGCGACGCATGGGTCGACCTCCCCCGGCTCCGCCGGCCCCGGGGCGCGGCGGCGGTGGCGGTCGCCGGCGACACCCTCTACGTCGTCGGCGGTCGTGACCGCGACCTCCTCGTCCGCCCCACGGAGGCGTTCGACGGCACCGCCTGGAGCGATCGGGCGCCGATCCCCGTGCCCCGCGACCACCTGGGCGCGGCCGGTGACGGTCACCACCTCTACGCGGTGGGCGGGCGGTACCTGGGCGCGGGCGAGACGACGGACTCGGTGGAGCGCTACGACCCCGCGGCCGACGCCTGGCAGACGCTGCCCCCCCTGCCCACCGCCCGCGGCGGCCTCGGTCTGACCGTCGCCGGCGGCCGGGTCATCGCCGCGGGAGGCGAGGACGCGGCCCGGGTGTTCCCCCAGGTCGAGGCCTTCGACCCGGTCGCGAATGCCTGGGCACCGCTCCCGCCGATGGCCACCGCCCGCCACGGCCTGGCCCTGGTCACGGTGGCCGGCACCGTCTACGCCCTCGTCGGAGGTGCCGCCGCGGGCGTGGCCCCGTCCGACGTCACCGAGTCGCTCGCCACCCCGTAGCGGCCGCCGCCCGGCGATCGACAAGCGGGTCGATCACCGTCGCACCCACGGGCGGGCGCCGGCGAACCCGACCCGGGCGATGCGCAGCGATCGAGCGCCGCCACCGTCGTACCCCACCGAGTCCGGCGTCCACCCGTGGTACGCCATGCGCAGGTGCCCGTCGCCGTCGACGAAGAACTCCTGGCCGCCCGGCCCCGATGCGGCCAGGCCCGACCGGAGCCAGGGTCGGGCCCGCGTCGCCTTCCGGAAAGGGCCGGTCACCGAACGGGACGTGGCGTAGCCCACCGAGTACCCCGCCGACTCCCACCAGTTGGCCGAGTAGAAGAGGTAGTAGCGGCCGCGGGCGAGGACCATCGCCGGCGCCTCGACCAGGGGACGTTCCCAGGACCGGTCGTGGGCGAGCAGGGCGGTGGGGCGGCCGGTGAGTGACATGCCGTCGGCCGCCAAGGCCTGGATCCAGAGGCTCGACGGGCGCTTCAGGGCGTTGTCGTCGCTCTTCCACAGCAGGTAGGCGGTGCCGTCCCGATCGACGAAGGGGCTGGGGTCGATCGAACCGCCCCGGTCGGGCTGGAAGACGAGGGGGCCGGCCGAGGCGTCCACGAACGGCCCCTCCGGCCGAGCGGCCCGGGCCACGGAGATCGCCTGCCGGTCCGACTGCGGCTCGCGGACGACGTAGTACAGGACGTAGCCGTCGCCCCGGCGCAGCACCACCGGCGCCCAGGTCCGACCCGACCCCGCCCACGGCGGCAGCCCCCCCAGGGCGTCACCGAGGTGTTCCCACGTGGTGAGGTCGGTCGACCGCATGACCTGCACGTCGTGGCCGCCGGCCTGGGTGGCGTAGGCGTAGTACGTCCCCTCGACGTGGAGCACGAACGGGTCGGCGAAGTCCCCCGGGTGTGCCGGCGGGGCGGCCGCCCGCTGGCTGCGCCGGGCCAGCCGGGAGATCCAGGCCCGCAGGACTTCGCCGACGGTCAGGTTGCCCGGCGGTGCTCCGTCGCCCACCTTCGCAGCCTGGCGGGTGGGCGGTGCCGTGTCCACCCCGCCCCGAACCGCCGCTTGGCCGGTCACATCGCAGCGACTTGAATCGTCAGGAGGACATGACGGATCGCGACCCGGGAACGTGACGATGGATTCTGCCGACTGGCTGACCGAGCAGTTCGAGGCCAGCCGGCCCCGTCTGCAGGCAGTGGCCTACCGGATGCTGGGCTCCCAGGCCGAGGCGGAGGACGCGGTGCAGGAGGTATGGCTCCGGATGGCCCGCGCCGACCGGTCCGGCGTCGAGAACCTCGGCGGATGGCTGACGACCGTGACCGCTCGCGTCTGCCTCGACAGCCTGCGCTCGCGGACGTCCCGCCGGGAGGAGCCGGCGGACAGCCAGCCGCCGGAGGCCACCGTCGACGTCACCCACGACGACGACCCGGAGCACCATGCGCTCCTGGGCGACTCGGTCGGGTCCGCCCTCCTCGTCGTGCTCGACCTGCTGGCGCCCGCCGAGCGGGTCGCGTTCGTGCTCCACGACGTCTTCGCGGTGCCGTTCGACGAGATCGCCGACATCGTCGGACGTTCCCCCGAGGCCGCCCGCCAGCTCGCCAGCCGGGCCCGACGCCGTGTGCGCGGCACCGACGCCACCCCCGAGGTCGACCACGTCCGCCACCGCCAGGTCGTCGACGCCTTCCTGGCCGCCGCCCGTGGCGGCGACTTCGAGGGCCTGGTGGCCCTGCTCGACCCGGACGTCGTGCTCCGCCCCGATGCCGCCGCCCTCCAGATGGGGTCCCTGCGGGAGACACACGGTGCGTCCGCAGTCGCCGCCGCCCTGTCCGGGGGGGCGCGGGTGGCCCGGGTGGCACTGGTGGACGGCGTCGCCGGGCTCGTATGGGCTCCGGGCGGACAGACCCGCGGGGTCATCGCCTTCACCCTCGTCGACGGACGGATCGCGGAGATCAACGTCACCGGCGATCCCGAGCGGATCCGGCTCCTCGACATCGTGCTCGTCGACAGCTGACCGCCGGCGACGACGGCCGGTCACATCCGCTCCTCCTCGTCCGTCATGAGCGGTGACGGAACAGACGAAGAGGAGAAACGATGAAGTACGTCCTGCTGATCTACCAAGGCACCACCCCCCTGCCCGGGACCGACGCCTGGGAAGCGCTGTCCGATGTCGAGCAGAAGCAGATCTACGCCGACTACGGGGCCCTCAACCACTCCCCCGGCGTCACCCCCGGCCTCCCCCTCGGGCTCCCCGAGAAGGCCACCACGGTGCGGGTGGAGGACGGCAGGACGGTGGCCGCCGAGGGTCCGTACGTCGGGATGAAGGAGGCGGTCGCCGGCTACGTCGTGCTCGAGGCGGGCGACGTCGACGCCGCCATCGAGCTGGCCGCCCGCATTCCGGCTGCTCGCCTCGGGGGCGGGATCGAGGTCCGGCCGGTCGAGAAGTACTGGTAACCGCCCCCTCACCGTCGGCCATCAAGGCCGCGTCATCTGCTCGTCGGGGCGCGTCCGCCGCCTGCGCCATGGTCAGGGGGGCGAGCCACCCACCGCCGTCGAGACGAAGCCGTGGACGAAGTCGTCGAGGCCCGTCGGCGTGACTCCGAAGGTGGCGGCCAGGGCCTCCATGGCGAGGGGGGAGTCGTAGGTCTCGAGCATCTGGAACAGCCCGTTGACCGGGTCCGGCATCCCCGGGACCGGCTCCCCCGGCGAGACCGATCGCACCGCGATCTCCCGGCCCAGCTCCCGCTCGAAGGCGGCCACCGCGTCCCGCCACGAGATCGGCTCGGGTCCCCCGATGACAAGCCGGGCGTTGTTCGCCTCGTCGTGGTCGAGGGCGGCCGCGGCGTAGGAGACGACATCGGCCATCGCCACCATCGAGTGGTGGCGCCGGCCCTCGCCGACGAGGGTGACCGGTTGGCCGGCGAGCGCGGGCCCTCCGACCGCCATCGCCAGCCAGGTGTCCATGAACAGGTTGGGCTGGAGGATCGTCCAGGTCATGGCGCTCTTGAGCAGCCGTTGTTCGGCCATGCCCTTGGCCCGGATGAACGGCACCGGGCTT
Organism: Actinomycetota bacterium; assembly: GCA_034666105.1. Taxonomy (GTDB): domain Bacteria; phylum Actinomycetota; class Acidimicrobiia; order Acidimicrobiales; family AC-14; genus JAXDMK01. The sequence continues at coordinate 55,916 of JAXDMK010000127.1, forward strand.
TCGGCGCCGGCCCCCAGGACGGAGGTGAAGACGAAGTGGCCCACACCTTCGGCCTCGGCCGCGTCGATCAGGTCCTGATTGCCCTGGAGGTCGACCGACTCGATCGTGTCGTCGCCCCCGCGGCCGATGGCGTTGGCGGTCGTGACGACCACGTCGACCCCCGAGCAGGCGGCCCGGAGCGAGGCGGGGTCCTTCAGGTCGCCGGTGACCGGCTCGGCGCCGGCGGCGACCAGATCGCCGTAGGACGACCCCGGCCGGACGAGGATGCGGACCCTCCTGCCCTCGGCCAGCAGCCGGCGGGCCATCGCCCGGCCCAGGTTGCCGGTGGCACCGACGACGAGGATCACGGGTTCGGGCCGGGTGTCGGTCATCAGTTCGTTCCCGTCACGCGCCGGGTGTGGGTGTCGACGTCGCCGCTCGAGTCCTCGACCGGCTCCAGGTAGAAGCGGGCCGATCCGATCGTGTCCCCCGCCAGGCCGAAGATGACGACGCCCCGCATGAGGAACGGAGCCCCGTCGGTGCGGATGCCGGTCATGTCCCACTCCGTCCACAGCGTGTCGCCGTCGAGGCTGCTGGCCAGCACCCGGGCGTGGATGTCGGAGACGGCGGCGAAGATCTGGCTCCAGTTGTTCCGCACCTGCGCCTGACCGCGGAATCCCCGGGGCGGATGCACAGGCGTCTCGTTCAGGTAGTCGGCGGCGAAGCAGGAGACCATGGCTTCGAGATCATGGCCGTTGATGGCCGCCAGGAGCCTGTCCAGCACCTCGGTCCTCACCTGCGAGTCCAACAATCCCATGCTCGTTCTCCTCATTCCGCTATAGTTCTCTCTACTCGATAGAGGAGTATCTAGCGAAATATGGCGGACGTCAAGGGCAAACGTCGGTACGACTCACGGGGGCGGCAGGAGCAGGCCGGCCGCAACCGGGAGGCCGCCCTCGACGCGGCCGCGCGCCTGTTCTCCGAGCGGGGTTACGCGCCCACGTCGATCGCCTCTATCGCCCGGGAGGCGGGTCTGTCGGTGCAGACGATCTACAAGGTCTTCGGCGGGAAGTCCGGCCTGGTCAAGGGGATCTACGAACGAGGCCTGCTCGGCCGGGGCGCGGCGCCCGCCTACGAGCGCTCTGACGCCATGCGGGCCCGGGAGGCCGATCCGCGGACGGTGATGCGGCGTTGGGGATCGCTGACCACGGAGGTGGCGTCCGTGGTCTCCCCCATCCGCCTGCTCATGCGCTCGGCCGCCCTCGCCGACCCGGAGATGGCGGACCTGCTCCGGGAGACGGACGAGGATCGGCTCCGGCGGATGCGCCACCACGCCGACTTCCTCCACGAGCGCGGCTACCTGCGCGACGGCATCACCGTGCGAGAGGCAACCGACGTCCTCTGGACGTGCAGCTCGGTCGAGCTCTACGACCTTCTCGTCCTCCAACGGGGTTGGTCCCCCGATCGATTCGCGGGGTTCGTCGCCGACTTCATGATCGTCTCGCTGCTGCCTCCGGAGTAGGGGGGCCTCCGGCCGTCGTCGGGAGCCATCGGCCGGCCGTCAGCACCCTTCGCGCCGCCGGGGGGTCCGAACGACCGAGAATGGGATAAACAAGAAGCCGAGTTCCCGTCCATCCGACCGGACGTCCGGAGGTTCGAAAGGCAAGGTGTTGGCCACCCGCTGCACGCCGCGATTCCGCCTGACGATGACGGCGTTGGCGCTGGTGGCCACCCTGGCCGCCTGCTCCCAGGTGAAGAACCTGGCCACGGGTGAGTGCACCGGCGACAAGCCGTTCGTGCTGGTCATGGTCGACGGGTCCTCCACCCAGAGCGACCCTGCGCTGATCGCCGAGCAGGTGGATGTGGTGACGGCCGTCGCCCGCCGAACCAGCGACGAGTGCGGGCGGCTCCGGGTCGAGCGGTTCCGGGGCTCGGCCAGCGATGTCGACACCATCCTCGACCGCGACGTCACCCCCGAGGGTGCCACGCCCAGCAACCGCAACCGCAACCGCGACGACCTCCTGGCCGAGGTCCGCCAGACGGTGGAGCAGGGCATGGCCGCGGCCCCGGCCCAGGGGGGCAGCGATCCGGTGGGCGCCATGGGTCGGGGCGCCCGTCTCCTCGGCCAGGAGGAACGCGATCACCGGCAGCTGATCCTGGTCACCGACGGGGTCCAGTCGAGCGAGCCCAACCTGGCCACCGAGTCGCTCACCGCCGCCACCGCCAACAGCTTCGTCGACCAGGCCGGCACCCTCCCCGACCTCAGCGGCATCGACCTGGTGGTCACCGGTGTCGGCCGGGTGAGCGGCCCGCAGCCTCCCTCGTCCTACATCAACGGGCTGGTCGCCTTCTACGAAGAGGTGTGCCGCCGTTCCGGGGCGGCGTCGTGCAAGGTCGTCGACGCCCTTCTCCTGCCGGGGGGCTCGTGAGCTCCCCGTCGTGGGACTTCCCGTCCCCGTCGGCCAACCCGAGCGTCGAGGACGACGACATCGAGCGGGACGAGCTCGAGCGGGAGCAGCTCGAGGCGCTGGAGCGGGAGCTGCTGGCCCAGCTCGAGCAGGAGCAGAACGGGGCGCCGGCGCGGGAGCAGGCCGACGGGCGGGAGCGGGAGCAGCAGGAGCGGGAGCAGACCGACGGGCGGGAGCGGGACCAGATCGAGGCCCGGGAGCAGGAGCAGTTGGCGCAGCTGGCGCAGATGGCGCAGCTCGACGCGGCCGACATCGACGCGGCAGAGATCGAGGCGTCGGAGCAGTCCGAGCGCGAAGAGCTGGAGGAGCTCGAGCGCGAGTCCCTCCGGCAACTCGAGGAGATCGAGCGCCAGCAGCGCGCCCACGTAGCGGCGCCGCCGCCGGCCGAGCGTCCCCCGCCCGCGCCGCCGGCACCGGTCGTCCCCGAGCGACCGGGGGCCGACGCCCAGGCCCGGGCGGCCGCGTTCCTGGCCGCGGCCAACGAACGCCAGGCGGTGGAGGACGCGGCGAGGGGCGCCCTGATCTCCTCGGCGGCGGCAACCGAACGGCGCGAGGCGGACGAGCGGGCCAGGGCGGCCCGGGCCATCGTCGAGCATCGCCACCGGAACCTGGTCGAGGCCAACGCCCTGCTGACCGAGGCGAGAAGGACCCTGGCGCCCATCGCCTACCGCGGGCTCTCCGACCGCATCTACCGCCGCCGGAAGGTCATCCTGGCCATCGGCGAGGCGGTGAGCCTGGCCGTGGCCTTCTCCGCCGCCTTCGACGTGGCCCCGATCGAGGCGCTGCTGCTCTCGGGCGCCATCGCCCTCGCCTTCGTGATCGCGGGCGACCTGGGCGGGGTCCTGCGCCTCACGGCCGAGAGGTCCCGGCTGTCGGCCGCCATGGAGGACGACGTGGTGCACCTCGATCCCCGCTACCACCACATCCTCTACCACGACCGCCAGCCGTGGCTCTCGATCATCGGCGGCGTGACGGCCGCCATCTTCGGCGTGGCCGCGGTGTCGGTCGGTGTGCTGCGGGCCTCCAACCAGGGCAGCGTCGGGCTGGCCGCCGGGCTCGGGTTGCTCACCGTCAGCCTGGCCATCGCCGCCGGCCTGTCGAGCTGGCAGCACGCCAGCATCGGCTCCGAGATCATCGACCACCTGCAGCGGGAGGAGGAGGCGGCCGCCCGCCGCCTGAAGCGGGCCGCGGGCGCGAGGGCGCTGCGCCGTCCCCCGGTCTTCAGCGTGGTGGGCAGCGACGAGTCGTACCAACCGTCGTACGCCGACGACCTCGACTGGCAGGCGCCGCCACCGCCGGCCCCGGACGGGGATTGGGACACGCCGACCCGCGAGCTGCGCCCGAACCGTCCCAGCCGCGCCGGCCGGCCGGCTCGGGAGAAGCCGGCGAAGGCGAGGCGGGAGCGGGCCTCCGGCAGCCTGGTGGGAGCGGCCGCGGCCCGAGGCGCCGTCTTCCTGGCCACCCTGCCGGGCAAGTTCCGCCGGTCCGAAGACGCCGGTCCCGGACCCAAGAAGGAGTCCCGGAAGGAATCGAAGAAGGAATCCAGGATCGAGGACATGTCGGTTTCGGGTGACGGCCCGGGGGCCCTCGGTGAAAGCGCCGGCCCGATCTCGGCCGTCGCCTTCCGGCCACCCATTCAGAGCCCGAAAAAGTTCGGGTGACCCGGCGCCGCCTGGTCGTGATGGCGCTGGCGCTGCTGGCCGCCGGGTCGGCGTGCGGTGGGTCGTCGTCGAAGGAGCCGAGCGCCTCCGCCACCACCGTCGGATCGAGGGTGCCGCCGACGACGACGGCCGGCGGGGCGATACGGCCCGGCATGCCCACGGTGCCGTCCGGCGACGAGCGCACCATCCCCCGGGCCACCACCAAGGAAGCGGTGATCGAGGGCCGGCCGGCGGTGATCGTCACCCTGCCCGAGACCGTCCTGTTCGACGTCGGCGAGGCCGTGTTGCGGGCGGACGCCGAACCCTCCCTCCAGGGCGTGGTCGACCTCGTCGGCGACCACCCCGGCGCCCGCACCGAGGTGTTGGGGCACACCGATTCGACCGGATCGCCCGCCTTCAACCAGTCGCTGTCGGACCGCCGGGCGGCGGCGGTGTCGGACTGGCTCGCGGGCCACGGCGTCGACCCCGCCACCCTCACCAAGATGGGCTACGGCGCCTCCCGCCCGGTCGCCGACAACGGCACGCCCGAAGGCCGGCAGGCGAACCGGCGGGTCGAGGTCATCGTCCACCTGGCCTGACGATCTCGGCCGCGGGGCGGGCCAGAGCCAGGGCGGAGTCGATCAGCTGGTGGGCCTCCTCCAAGTCGCCGGTCATCAGATAGGTGAGCCCCAGGGCGGAGGTCGATCGGGCCTCGCCCCCCGCCAGCCCCAGGGCCCGGAAGCGCACGCGGGCCACCTCGAGGTGCGCCCGGGCCGGTGTGACCGCGCCGTCATCGACCTCGGCCACGCCCTGGAAGTAGCGGGCCCACGCCTCGAGCGGCTCGTCACCGAGTTTGGCGCTCAATTGGCGGGCTTCGACCAGGTCGAGCTCGGCGGCGCGGGGTCCGGAGAGAACCATGGCGAACAACCCGGCCGTGATCTGCACCACCACTCGATCCCGGTCCCGCCTCTGACACAGCTCGAGCATGGGTCGGGACAGCCGGAGGCCGTCGGCCTGACCGAGCATGATGAACAGGTCCTTGGTGCGGGCCAGCAGCTGCACCCCGGCCGAAGGGTCGGCGGTCAACCCCCACTCCGCGGCCACCCGGACGTTGGCGTAGTCGTCCTCCAGGTCGGCGACCAATTCTCGGGCGTCGAGTGACGGCCAGCTGGCCGCGGCGTCGTCGCCCCGCGACGCGTAGTGGTGCAGGTGGCGGGATGCGGCGGCGGCGGCCTCCCCCGCGTCCGCCAGTTGCCCCCACGCGTACTCCCGCACCGGCTCCAGCAGCCGGTACCTGGTTCGGCTCGGCCCGCTCGGCACCGCGGTGACGAGCGACTTGTCGACCAGTCCGGCCAGCATCTCCGGCGACAGCCCGGGCGCCACCGCCTGGGCGGCGGCGGCGTCGAATCCACCGACGAACACCGCCAGCCTCCGGAACGCCCGTCGTTCCACGGGGTCGAGGTGCTGCTCGCTCCACTCGACCGCGGCCCGTACCGACCGGTGATGCGAAGGCCGGCGCCGCCGGCTCCCGGGGAGCGGGCCGAGGCTCGTCTCGATGCTCTGCCGGATCTCGGCCACCGACATCAGGGCGGTCGTCGCGGCCGCCAGCTCGATCCCCAACGGCAGATGATCGAGCCGGGCGCAGAGCTGCGCCAGCGGTGCCTCGTCCTCTTCGTCCAGGACGAAGTCCGCCCGCCGCCGCCGGGCCCGCTCGACGAACAGGCGACGGGCGGCCTCGGGCTCCAGCGGGTCGACCGTCCAGACCGCCTCGCCGTTGCTGCCGAACGACTGGCGGCTGGTCGCCACCATCCGGAGGTGGGCGCACCGGTCGAGCAGCGCCGCCGCCAGTTCGGCGCAGGAGTCCACCACGTGGTCGCAGTGGTCGAGGACCAGGACCGCCTGGCGGGCCTCGAGGTACCGGCCCAGGGCGTCGATGGCGGCCGCACCGCCTCGGGTGCGAAGGCCAAGCGTCCGCGCCGTCTCGGCGGCCACGTCCGAGCCGGGGGGTACGGACGCGAGATCGACCAGCCAGCCGCCATCGGCCAGCCGGGGCGCCAGCCGCTCCGCCAGGGCCAGGGCCAGCGGGGTCTTGCCCACACCACCGGGACCGGTCAGGGTCAGCAACCGGGTTCGGCGCAACACCTCGCCCGTCGCGCCCAGGTCGCGCTCCCGACCGATCAGGCGGGTGACCGGCAAGGGTAGGTCCCCCACCGAGCGGGTCCCCGGGCCAGCCCGGTCGGGAGCGGCAGAGGCGTCCATGGCTGGAATTCTGCCTTGCCGGGGGCCGCCCCGGTGGCGCTTACCCCTTCTGACCTGCACTTTCTGGTCGGGCTGAGAGGATTTGAACCTCCGGCCTCCTGACCCCCAGTCAGGCGCGCTAACCAAGCTGCGCCACAGCCCGTACGTCGCCAATGGTAGTCCGACGAGGGGAATGGGAGAGACTGCCCCCATGAAGTCGAACTTCCCCAAGTTGGTCGCGGCCCTGGCCGCGGCCGCAGTCTCCCTGACCCTGGCCACCGCGTCCCCCGCCGGGGCGCAGACGGCACCCCCGCCGAGGGGGCTCGGCGCCGTCCTCGGCTCCCTCCTCCGGGGGGGTGCGACCACCCCCGCGCCACCGCCGGCGCCCGCCCCGATGCCGACGCCGGCCCCGACGCCGGCGCCGTACAGCGCCACCGCCGGGCCCCCCGCCTCCTCCGGCCCGGCCACGCCCCAGGCGGTGGAACAGCACCTGGCCGACCTCCGCTATGTCGTCGGCCCCATCGACGGGAACATCGACGACGACTCCGCGTCCGGCATCATGGCCTTCCAGAAGGTCAACGGACTCCCCCGCACGGGTGAGCTCACCGGCGATGTCGCGGCCGCCATCATGGGCGCCTCCGGGTTTCCCACTCCCCTCGTCCCCAACCCCGACGTCAACAAGGTCGAGGTCGACCTCACCCGCCAGGTGCTCTTCCTCTACGAGGGCGGGTCGCTCTCCAAGATCATCCCCGTCTCGTCGGGCAAGGCGTCGACGCCCACCCCGACCGGTTCCTACACCGTCATCCGCCGGGCCAAAGGGTGGGAGACGAGCGACCTCGGCCGGCTCTACAACTCCCAGTACTTCGTGGGCGGCTACGCCATCCACGGATCGCCCTCGGTGCCGAACTACCCCGCATCCCACGGGTGCATCCGCATCCCCATGAGCGTGGCCGAGTGGTTCCCCGACCACGTCGCCCTCGGCACCCCCGTCTACGTCCTCGGCGGGTAACCGACCGGCGCCGCCCGCGCCCGTTCGTCAGAGGTGGTGCACCACCCACTCGATGCCCTGCACCGTCCGCCAGCCGAGGTAGACGGCGACGGTGCCCACCAGCACCTTGAAGTGCCACGGGGTGCGGCGGGGCTCCCCCACCACCTCGTGGCAGGTGGGACAGCCCCCCTCGGCGTCCAGTTCGTCGTCGGGCCAGTACTTGCTGCAGGCCTCACACCACGGCATTAACGAAACATCACGTCCGGCGCACGGCCAGGATGGCCACGTCGTCCCGCAACGGCACGGTGGCGAAGTCACGGGCTGCGGCCAGGAGGCTCTTGCACAGCACGTCCGCCCCCACCCGGGGATCGCGCCGGATGTGGGAGGCGATGCGGTCCTCGCCGAAGAGCTGGTCGCCGGCCCGGGCCTCGGTCAGCCCGTCGGTGTAGAGGATGAGCAGGTCGCCGCGGTCGAGGGAGATCTCCCGGCTGACATAGGACGCCTTGGGGTCGAGGGTGAGCATGGGACCGGTCGACCGTAGGGGCCGCACCTCGCCGTCGTGCCACAGCCAGGCCGGCGGGTGGCCGGCGGAGGCGTAGCGCAGGGTGTTGGCCGCCTGGTCGAAGAGCACCACGCACATCGACACGAACTCCTCGGGCGCGGCCTGGGCCGAGATCACCACGTTGAGCTCCTCCAGGGCCTGGGCGGGGTCGCGGTACTGGCGGAGGAACACCCGGAGCAGGTACTTCACCTGGAAGGCGGTGATCGAGGGCTCGATGCCGTGGCCGGAGACGTCGCCGATGACCGCCGCCAGCCGTTGCGGCCCGGTGGACGTGAGGTCGTAGAAGTCGCCCGCCATAAGGCCGGTACCGGGCTCGTAGGCCCGTCCCACCTCCAGCCCCTCGAACTCGGGCAGGTCGACGGGAGCCAGCCGGGCCGCCCACCGGCGGGGGGCGAGCTCCTCCTGGCTGAGGGTCTCCTCGGCCCGGCGCTCGAGGGTGGCCCGCTGCTCGAGCAGGTTGGCCTCCTCGATGAACCGCCGTCCGTAGACGAGGGTCATGGCCAGGGGGATCCCGAGCAGGAGGAAGGGGGCGCTGACCCACGCCCCGTCCGACAGCGACCCGAGGGCGGCGATGATCCCCGCCACCGTGTACAGGACGGTGTTGTGGACCTCCTTGCGGTAGGCGGAGCGGGCCAGCCCGGCCGCGACCGGGCTGGCGACCCGGTGGGGACCGGTGCCGCCGCTGATCCGTCGCCACGAACGGTGGAGGCGCAGGGCCGACCGGCCCCACACGATCGCCGCTATCCCACATCCGACGGCCACCAGGAGGAGGACCGGGTACTTCGACACTGGCGGAATGCTATGCCCTCATCAGTTGCGACGGCGGACGCGGAACTTGAGCGGGGTCGGGCCGAAGCCGAAGTGCTCCCGGATCCGCCGCTCGAGGTAGCGGACGTAGGGGGCGGGCAGGTCGCGGGTGGAGAACAGGATGAACGTGGGCGGGTCGGTGGTGCCCTGGGTGGCGTACATGATCTTGCCCTGCGGTGCCGGCTGCTGGGCCTGGGCCGCCTGGATGACCTGGTTGAGCTCGCGGGTCGGCACCCGCCGGTGGTAGGCCTCGATGGCCTCGTCGAGGGCGGGCAGGAGCTTGTGGACGCCCTTGCCCGACAGGGCGCTCATCTTGAGCACGGGGGCGTAGCCGAGGAACGACAGTCGGTCCTCCACCGCGTCGACGACCTCGGCCCGGGCCTCGGCATCCAGCAGGTCCCACTTGTTGAGGACGATCACCACCGGGCTGCCGGCGGCGTCGATCCGCTCGGCCAGCCGCTGGTCCTGGTGGGTGACGCTCTCGGTGGCGTCGATCACGAGGAGGGCGGCGTCGGCCTCGTCGATCGCCTGCAGGGCCCGGACCAGGGAGTAGTACTCGGCCCCCTCGCCGATGCGGTTCTTGCGGCGCATGCCGGCGGTGTCGATGAACCGGATGGGACCCTCTTCGGTCTCCACCACCGTGTCGATGGTGTCGCGGGTGGTGCCGGGCAAGTCGTGGACGATCGACCGCTCCGACCCGATGAGGCGGTTGAAAAGGGTGGACTTGCCTACGTTGGGCCGGCCCACGATGGCCACGCCGGGAACCTTGGCCTTACCGTCGGTGCCGGGCTCGGGCGGGGGGGCGACGGGCTCGTCGGGCAGGGCCTTGATCACCGCGTCGAGCAGATCGCCGCTCATCCGGCCGTGGATGGCGCTCACCGGGTAGGGGTCGCCCAGGCCGAGGCGGGCGAAGGCCCAGGCGTCGGACTCGCGGGCGGCGCCGTCGACCTTGTTGGCCACCACCAGCACCGGCCGCCCGGACCGGCGCAGGATGTCGGCCACCCGGTCGTCCTCGTCGGTGACGCCGACGGTGGTGTCGAGGACGAAGAGGACCACGTCGGCCATCCTCATGGCTTTCTCCGCCTGCCGGCTGACCTGCTCGTCGAGGGCGTCGCCGCCGGCCAGCCACCCGCCGGTGTCGACGAGGAGGAAGTCGCGGCCGGCCCAGTCGGCCTCCACCTCCTTGCGGTCGCGGGTGACCCCGGGTCGTTCCTCGACGATCGTCTCCCGCCGGCCGACGATGCGGTTGACCAGGGTCGACTTGCCCACGTTGGGGCGGCCGACGACGGCGACGACGGGCAGCGGGTTCGGTGCCGCGGCCGCGCTCACCTTCGGGCGGGTTCCAGCGCCCGGCGCAGCGACACGCCGTCGGTGGGGACGATCTCCACCGGCCGGGGGAGGTCGGCGGGGCTGGTGCCGTCGAGGAAGAGGCCGTTGGACAGGCAGACGTCGGGGAGGAGGTAGCGGTGGCCCTCGGGCTGGTCGGCCAGGGTGCGGGCCACGTCCTCCCCCACCAGGAGGCCGGTGACGCCGATGTTGCCGCCGAAGAAGCGGTTCTCGACGGGGACGACCCGCACCCCGTCGCGGCCGGCGAGGAGGGGGCCGAGGACGCGGGCGCCGTAGTCGCCGGTGAGGACGGCGACGGGTGCGTCCGGACGGGGGCGGAGGGTGACCGATCCCGGCGCGGCGCGGGGGGCGCGGTAGCCCTCGGGCGGGGCGCCGTCGACCCAGGCGAAGAACCCCGGCTGCACGCCGACCGGATCATCCGACTCGCCGGTGAGCTCGAGCTCGAAGACCCGGGCCATGCCCACGCCGTCCTCGTGCATGGGGAAGCCCTCGTAGGCGTCGGGGGACGGGAAGGGGCGGGCGGCCAGCAGGTAGTACTCGTCGGCGGCGAAGGCGACCCGCCGGCCGAGGACGGCGAGGAACACCGACTGCCAGTCCTCCACCAGGTCGACGACGGCGGCCGCCTCGGCGGGGGTGTGGGGACGCATCGAAGCCCCGGTGGATGATTCGGCTGCATAGCGGCTCACGCCCAGGGGCACCACGCAGACCGTGGCCAGCTCCGGGTACTGGTCGAGCACGCCGGCCATGGTGTCGTCGAGGATCGCCCCGTCGTTGACCCCCGGACACACCACCACCTGGCCGTGGACCTCGATGCCGGCGTCGAGGAGGGCCCGTAGCCAGCGCAGGCTGGTGGCGCCCCGCCGGTTGCGCAGCATCCGGGACCGCACCTCGGGGTCGGTGGCGTGGATGCTGACGTTGATGGGGCTCAGGCGCTCGGTGACCACCCGCTCCAGGTCGATCTCGGTGAAGCGGGTGAGGGTGGTGTAGTTGCCGTAGAGGAACGACAGCCGGAAGTCGTCGTCCTTCACGTACAGGCTGGGGCGCAGGCCCTTGGGCAACTGGTAGATGAAGCAGAACTCGCAGTGGTTGTCGCACGTCCGCACCTGGTCGAAGAGGGCGGACGACACCTCCAGGCCGAGGGCGGCGCCCTCGCCCTTGGGCACGGCCACGGTCGTGGTCAGCCCGCCCCGGCGCACGTCGAGCTCGAGGTCGGCCTCGTCGGCCAGCAGCCGCCACTCGATCACGTCGCGGGGGGCCCGGCCGTCGATGGCCAGGACCTCGTCGCCCGGCAGCAGGCCGGCGTGCGCCGCCGGGGATCCGGGCGCGACGGCAACAACCACGGGCACGGACATGCCATCCAGAATAGGGCCGAATGCCGGGTAGGCCGACGGTGCCGCGGGCCACACCTCCAACCGGTGACGCTGACAGCCCCCAGAGGGCGGTAGGCGTCACCGGTTCGGCTGGGAGCGCCGGTAGCCTCGGGTCATGGCCGTCGACCGCGTCTTGCTGGCCGCGCCGCGCGGGTTCTGCGCCGGCGTGGAGATGGCGATCAAGGCCTTGGCGTGGATGGTGCGGGTCTTCGAGCCGCCCGTCTACTGCTTCCACGAGATCGTCCACAACCAGCTCGTCGTCGACCGCTTCCGCCGGCTGGGCGTGGTCTTCGTCGACGACGTGGCCGACGTGCCCGAGGGCGCGCCCCTCATGTTGAGCGCCCACGGGTCGGCGCCCGACGTGGTGGCCGCGGCCCGCGCCCGGGTGGGCGGCTTCGTGGTCGACGCGGTCTGTCCCCTGGTCACCAAGGTCCACCACGAGGTGAAGGTCAGGGCGGGCAAGGGCTACTCCATCGTCTACATCGGCCACGAGGGCCACGACGAGGCGGTGGGCACCATGGCCGTGGCCCCCTCGTCGATCCACCTGGTGGAATCGCAGGCCGACGTGGCCTCCCTCGCCGACCCCGGCGGCCCCGTCGCCCTCCTGGCCCAGACCACGCTCAGCCACCACGACTGGGCCGACGTGCTGGCCGCCACCCGGGAGCGGTTCCCCGACCTGTGGATGCCCTCCCGCAGCGACCTCTGCTTCGCCACCACCAACCGCCAGTCGGCCCTCACCGAGATCGCCCGCACCGCCGACGCCATCGTGGTGATCGGATCGGCCAACTCGTCGAACACGGTGGCGCTGGCCAAGGTGGCGACCGCCGCCGGCTGCCCCCGCGTCTACCGGGTGAACCGGGCCGAGGAGCTGCCCGAGGACCTGGTGGGCGTCGTCGGGGTGACGGCGGGGGCATCGGCGCCGGAGGAGCTGGTGCGGGCCGTGATCGACCGGCTGGCCCCGGAGCACGGCGTCGAGCTGGTGTCGGTCACCGACGAGGACGAGTACTTCCCCCCGCCCCGGGAGCTGCGGGAGCTGATGGCGGCGCTCGACCTGGTGGTGAGCGTCACCCTGGGGGCGGTGGCGCCGGCCCAGTCGCCGTTCGTCGACGACCGGGTGGTGGCGGCCAGCGACGTCCTCGACGCCCTGGCCCCCTAGGGGGTCTCAGGCCACCACGAAGGTGGCCGTCGCCTCGACCGGCGGGCCGTCGAACGACCAGCTCACCTTGGCCACGTAGCTGCCCGGCACCCCTGCGCTCCACTGGACCGGCTGGGTGAGGGTCTGGCCGGGGCCGAAGGGCGTGTCCTCGAAGGCATCGGCGATGAGGGCGGCCCCCGGCACCACCGGGTTGCCGAGGTTGTCGGTGATCTCCTGCCGGGCGGTGTAGCTGAAGTAGTAGCAGGGTGCGCCCGAGGTGTTGCGGAGTACGGCCTGGCCGCTGACGGGCTGGCCGGCGGCGAAGCTCGACGCCATGGTGATGGTGGCCTGCATGACTCCCGGGCCGCAGCGGGGCTGCTTCGGACCGGGGACGGTTGTCTCGGGGACGGCGGGCGGGGCGGCCGCCACCGTCGTGACCGGCTCGGGCACGGTGGTGGGGACGGGCTCCAGGGCCGTAGGAAGGGTGGCGTCGACGGTGGTGGTGGGGGCGTCGACCGCGAACATGGTGCCGCCGGTGGTGGGGACGGCGAGGGTGGTGGTGGCCCGTCCGCCGGCGGCCAGTTGGGTGCTGGGCTCGCGTCCGGTGCCGGCGAGGGTGACCACACCGGCCACGGCCAGCAGCAGGGCGACACCGCCGCCCAGGCCTCCGACCAGCCGGCGCCGGCTGCGGATCCGCTCGCCCCGACGCACCACGTCGCTCAGCAGATCGTCTCGCGAACGGTTGGGCGCGACGTCGTCATGATTCCAGGCCAACGGGGACCACCTCTTCCATGCCGGGACCGAGACGCGAGCGCAGGGCGCCCAGGCCGCGGTGGATGTGGGTCTTGACACTGCCCACCGAGATGCCCAGGGCCACCGCGACCTCGCCGTCGGTGAGATCGCCCAGGTAGCGGAGGGCGACGGCCTGGCGCTGGCGGCGGGGCAACGAGCCCAACGCGGCCACGAGGGCCACCCGGAGCACGACCAGGTCCTCGGCGTGAGGACCGGCGGCGGCGGGGGACGGCATGGCGATCAGGTCGGGGCGGCGGCGCACACGGTCGACGGCCAGGTTGGCCGCCACCCGGAGCACCCAGCCGTCCCGGTACTCGAGGTCGGCCACCCTGCCCCAGTTGGCGTAGGTGCGGGCCAGGGCCTCGGCCGCGATGTCCTCGGCCAGGTCGGTGTCGCCCACCAGGCGCCGGGCCAGCTTGAAGGCGCGGGGGAACAGATCGTCGAAGGCCTGCTCGAACCCCTCCATCGTCGCCGTTCCCGTCACAACCTAGGAAACGTCTGGCGAGCGCGTTTCGTTGACACGACTTTCCGGAAGTTGTGCGGTTCTTCCCCCTTCGGCCTCCTCGAGCAGGCGCTGTAGCTCTTTCTGGAGGGCGTGGGTGAGCTCGTGGATCGACTTGCGGGGCGGGTGGCGGCGACCCTCGGGCAGCGGCGGGGGGTAGAGGGGCGGGCCGACGACGACCCGCACCTTGACCGGCCTCGGGATCCGGGCCCCCTTGGGCATCGACCGCTCGGTGCCGCCGATGCCGACGGGGATGATCGGGACGTCGGCCCGGCTGGCGACGAAGGCGGCGCCCTCGTACAGCTCCTCGATCACCGGCCCCGACCGCCGGGTGCCTTCGGGGAAGAGCACCAGCCCGTCACCCTCGCCCAGGACCTCGACGGTGCGACGCAGGGCCTCCCGGTCGGCCTTGCCCCGCGACACCGGGTAGGCGCCCATGGCCTCGATGAGCCGCCCGAACCAGGGGTACTTCCAGAGGGACTCCTTGCCCATGTACCGCATCCGCCGCTTGGTGACCACCGACATGAGGGCGAAGTCGAGGTTGGAGCGGTGGACGGGTGCGAGGACGAAGGCGCCGGTGGCGGGCACGTTCTCGAGCCCTTCGTAGGAGGCCCGGAAGTACAGGCGGCTGAGGAGCGACGTGCCGTTGCGGACGAGCCAGTACAGGATCAGGCCGACGACGCGCATGGTGCTCGGCCGCTTCCACTCCCCCGGTCGCCGGAGGCGGGGCCGCCTCATCCGAGGAGGCCCACGATGTGGTCGACGACCTCGTCGACGCTGCGGCCGGTGCTGTCGATCACCACCGCTCCCTCGGGGACGACGAGCGGGGAGACGGCCCGGGTGGAGTCGATGCGGTCCCGGCGGCGGACGTCGTCCGCGTCCTCGTCGGACCGGCGCTTGGCCCGCTCCTCGGGCGTGGCCGTGAGGAAGACCTTGAGCTCGGCGTCGGGGAAGACCACGCTGCCGATGTCGCGGCCCTCCACGACCGCCCCGCCGTGGTCGGCCACCCACTGCCGCTGGAGGTCGACCAGCCGGGCCCGCACCTCGGGGACGGCGGCGAAGGCACTCACCGTCCCGCCGACCATGGCGCTGCGGATCTCGTCCGTCACGTCCTCACCGTCGAGGAACACCCGGTCGCGGCGCTGGTCGAGGTCGACGCTCTCGGCCACGGCCACGACATCGGCGGTGTCCATCTCGGGGCCGATCTCCCCCGTCGCGCACCGGCGGATGACGGCCAGCGCCACCGCCCGGTACATCGCACCCGTCTCCAGGCAGTCGAGGCCCAGGCGTTCGGCCACCGCCCGGGCCACGGTGGACTTCCCCGACCCGACCGGTCCGTCGATGGCGATCACCCGCACTGGGACCCTCATCCGCCCGCGCACCGGCGGAGGTCGTCCTCGAAGCCGGGGTAGCTGGTGGCGACCGCGTCCCAGCCGTCGACCACCGTGTCGCCCTCGGCCGCCATCGCCGCCACCGCCATCGCCATCGCCACCCGGTGGTCGCCGTGGGAGCGGACCTGGCCGCCGTGCAACCCGCCCCCTTTGACCACCAGGCCGTCGTCGGTGGGGTCGACGGTGGCCCCGAGCGCCGACAGCTCGCGGGCGATGGTGGCCACCCGGTCGCTCTCCTTCAGCCGCAGCTCGCCCGCCCCCTCGAAGGTGGTGGTGCCCTCGGCGACGGCCGCGGCCACGGCCAGGACGGGGATCTCGTCGATCAGCCCCGGGACCTGGTGGCCCTCGACCGTGGTCCCCCGCAGGGCGGGCGAGTACCGGGCCCGGAGCGACTTCTCCCCCACCCGCTCCACGTCGGCCCCCATGGCCGCCAGCACGTCGAGGAAGCCGGCCCGGCCCGGCCCCAGGTAGACGTCGTCGACCAACACCTCGCTCCCGGGGACGATGCAGGCCGCGACCACCCAGAAGGCGGCCTGGGACGGATCGCCGGGCACGTCCAGCTCGAACGGGTGCAGGGCCGACGGGCGCAGCCGGATCGTCCCGTCGATCACCTCGATATCGGCGCCGGCGGCGGCGAGCATCTCCTCGGTATGGGCCCGGGTGGGCGTGGACTCCCGCACGACCGTCTCCCCGTCCGCGCTCAACCCGGCCAGGAGGATCGCCGACTTCACCTGGGCGCTGGCCACCGGCATCGCGTAGTCGATCCCGTGGAGGCCCCCGCCGCGCACGGTGACGGGGGGGAGGCGTCCCCCGTCGCGGCCGTCGACCCTCGCCCCCATCCGCCGGAGGGGGTCGGCCACCCGATCCATCGGCCGGCGGGCGATGGAGGCGTCGCCGGCCAGCACCGTCAGCCAGTCGAAGCCGGCGCACAGGCCGGCCAGCAGGCGGATGGTGGTGCCGGAGTTGCCCACGTCGACCACCCCGTCGGGCTCCTGCAGCCGGGACCGGCCGCCCGTGATCAGGTCGCCCTCGACGATCGCCCCCATGGCCCCGACCGCGGCCGCGGTGCCGGCCACGTCGGCGCCGGTCGAGAGCCCCCGCACCACGGAGATGCCCTCGGCCAGGGCCCCCAGGAGCAGGGCCCGGTGGGAGATCGACTTGTCGCCCGGCACGCGCACCCGTCCCCGCAGCGGCCGTCCCCCCTCGATGCGCAGGCTGGTCATCCGAGAGCCCGCCATGAGGGCCGGTAGCCACGGTCGGCGAGGGCGGCCCGCACGTCCTCCGCCGCCTCCCGGCGCACGACCATCACCAGCACGCCCTGGGGCCCTTCCACCGAGTGGGCGATCTCCAGGTCGACGATGTTGACGTCGAGCTCCCCCAGGAGGGTGGTGACCTCGGCCAGCACGCCGGGACGGTCGGGCACCGGAACCCGCACCTCGGCCAGCTCCTCCGGCACCGCCACCCGGGCGGGCAGGTTCACCCGGGCGGCCCGGGCCCGCTCCAGCTCCACCAGCAGGCGGTCGCGGTCGCCCGCCGCCACCAGGTCGCGCATGTGGGCCAGGGCGGCCAGCAGCCGGTCGAGGGAGCCGACGATGGCGTCGCGGTTCTCGGCGCAGATGTCGGGCCAGATGACGGGCGAGCCGGCCGCCACCCGGGTCATGTCCCGGAAGCCGCCCGCGGCCAGGCGCAGCACGGCGGCGTGCTCCTCGGCCCCGTCGGCGGCCAGGGCCATGAGGGTGGCCGCGGTCAGGTGGGGGACGTGGGACACCATGGCCACCAGCTCGTCGTGGCGCTCGGGGGGCAGGGCGACCACGTCCGCCCCCAGCGAGGAGACCACCGACCGGATGCGGGCGAAGGCGTTGGGGTCGGTGTCGACGGTGGGGGTCAGCACCCACGTCGCCCCTTCGAAGAGGCGGGCGTCGGCCCCGTCGACCCCCTCCTGCTCCGACCCGGCCATGGGGTGGCCGCCCACGAAACGGGGATCGGCGACGGCCGCGGCCAGCGGGCCCTTGACGCTGCCCACGTCGGTGACCAGGCCTTTCCCACCGGCGAGGGCGGCCCGGGCCTCGCCCGGGATGGACAGCACCGGCGTGCACACGAAGGTGAGGTCGGCGTCGGGATCGTCGCCGACGGCGTCGAGGGCGCCCAGGACCAAGGCCCGCTCGGCCCGGGCCCCGTCGGCGTCCCGACCGGTGACGTGCCACCCCCGGGCCCGCAGGGCCAGCCCGATCGACCCCCCGATGAGACCCGTCCCCACCACGACCGCCCGGTCGGTCACACCGGTAGGTCGTCGTTCAGACCGGCCGCCCCCTCCAGGTACACGTGGCGCAGCTCGGACCGGGACCGCTCGGTGGAGAGGTGCATGAGGACCCGGATGCACCGGGCCGTTCCGTGGGCCACGGTGATCTCCCGGGCCGACAGCAGGGGGACGTCGCCCAGCCCCATGAGGCGGGCGGGCGTGGCCGGGAAGGTGGCCGACAGGTCGTCGGTGGCGGTGAAGAGGATGCTGATCAGGTCGTCCTTGACCACGTCGTTGCGGGTGAGCATCTCGGTGATGAGCGTCTGGACGGCCTTGGTGATGGCCGCTTCGGTGTCGGCGTCGACCGTGGTCGCGCCCCGCAGCGCTCGAACCGCGGCAGGCATGGGACGAATGTACCTGGGCCCGACCCCGCCACCCGATGAGAACTACCGGTTGGCCCGTTTCGACGGCTGGCGCCGGCTGCGGACCTCGGCCACCGACTCCTCCAGGCCCCGGACCTCCTCTGGCACGAGGAGACGCCAGCCGCCGGGCGCCAGCGAGCGGTCGCTCACCGGACCGATGCGCACCCGCACCAGCCGCACCACGTGGTGGCCGACGGCGGCGCACATCCGCCGCACCTGGCGGTTGCGGCCCTCGTGGATGGTGAGCTTGATGGTGCGGGGCTCAACAATCGACGCCCGGGCCGGGGTGGTCATCCCGTCGTCGAGCATGACGCCCGTGCGCAGCTGGCGGATCTGGCCGGCGGTGGGGATGCCGTCGAGCTCGACCAGGTACTCCTTCTCCACCCCGTAGGACGGGTGGGCCAGGCGGTGGGCCAGGTCGCCGTCGTTGGTGAAGATGATGAGGCCCTCGGTGTCGGCGTCGAGCCGGCCGACCGAGAACACCCTCGGCTCCCGGGGCACCAGGTCGAGGGCGGTGGGCCGGCCCTGGGGATCGGAGGCGGTGACGACCACCCCCTTGGGCTTGTTGAGCAGGTAGTACACCAGCCCCGGGCGGACCGAGACCGGCACCCCGTCGACCGCCACCTCGGCCACGTCGGGGTCGACCCGCCGCCCGAGGATGGCCACCTCCCCGTCGACGGTGACCCGCCCCTCCTCGATCAGCTCCTCACACGTCCGCCGGCTGCCGAACCCCACCGCGGCCAGCACCTTCTGCAGCCGATCGCCGTCGTGGAGCTCCGGCGGGTCGTCAACCACCGTTCGAGGACCCGCCGCCGCCCAGCGCCTTCTCGATGGCCTCGACCATCTCGGGGGCGGGCACGAAGCTGGACAGGGGCGGAAGGTCGGCGAGGGAGTCGACGCCCAGCTTCTCCAGGAACACGCGGGTGGTGCCGTAGAGGACGGCCTGGCCGGGACCGGGGTCGCGGCCGACCTCCTCGATGTAGCCCCGGTGGGCCAGGGTGCGCATGACGGCGTCGGCGTTGACGCCCCGCACCGACGCCACCTGGGGACGCGACACCGGCTGGCGGTAGGCCACCACGGCCAGGGTCTCCAGGGCCGCGGGCGACATCCGGGCCGGTTGGCCGTCGAGCACGAACCGCTCCACATAGGGGGCGAGGTCGGGATGGGTCTGCAGCCGGTAGCCGCCCGCCACCCGGGCCAGCACGAAGCCCCGCTCCTCGTCGGCGTAGGCCGCGGCCAGGGCCGCGCACTCCTCGTCGACCCGGGACGGGCTCACCTCCAGCAGCTGGGCCAGCAGGTGGGGCTCGACCGGCTCCTCCGCCACCAGCAGGACGGCCTCCAGGGCCCGGGTGATCTCGCTCCGCGGCTTCATCTTCGCGTCATCTACGCGCCATAGGTGTCGGCCCCCGCCACCAGCGACGGGGCCCGCTCGTCGCCGCCCGTCCACGTGATGCGCAGCTCCCCGAACGTCGACCCCTGGTCGAGCTCGACCAGCCCCTGCTTGTAGAGCTCGAGGACGGCCAGGAAGCGCACGACCACGTCGATGCGGCTGTCGACGCCGGCGGTGACGCGGCGGAAGGTGGTGGTGCCGGCCCCGGGCAGGCTGGTCAGCAGCTCGGCCAGGGCGTCGCCCACCGACACCCGGATCGGCGTCATGTGGACGATCGACACCTTGGGCGGCGGCTTGGGGCTGGCCGCCCGCACCAGGGCCCGGGCCAGGTCGTCGGGCGTGACGCCGGCCAGCAGGTCGGGGGCGAGGGCGAGGAACCAGGCCTCGGGACCGGCGGTGCGGGGCGCGCTGCGGGCGCCGGCGTCGAGCATGCGGGCCAGGTGCTCCCCCGCCTGGGAGAACGTCTTGCATTCCAGCAGCTGGGCCAGCAGCAGGTCGCGCTGCTCGAACAGGGCCAGCTCGTCGTCGTCGAGCCCGTCGCCGGGCGGCTCGGGCAGCAGCCGCCGGGTCTTGAGCTCGACCAGGGTGGCGGCGATGACCAGGAACTCGGTGGCCGACTCCAGGTCGAGGGGGCCCATGCGGTCGAGCTCGGCCAGGTAGGCGTCGACGATGGCGCAGAGGGACACCTCGTAGAGGTCGACCTCCTGGCGGGCGATGAGGTGGAGGAGCAGTTCGAACGGCCCTTCGAAGACCTCGGTGCGGACCTCGTACGGCACGGTCACCGACAATACCGGCGGCGCTCCTCCGGCCGGCGCATACCATCGCCCCTCAAATGGAGGAGGAGTAGGCATGGCCAGGGTGCTCTCGGGGATCAAGCCGACGGGACGGGTCCATCTCGGGAACTACCTGGGCGCGCTCCGGCACTGGGTGGCCGAACAGCACGAGGCCGATTCCTTCTACGCGGTGGTCGACCTGCACGCCCTCACCATCGAGCACGACCCCGCCGAGCTGCGGGACCGCACCCTGGAGCTGGCCCGGATACTGGTGGCCGTCGGCCTCGACCCCGACGTGGCCACCCTCTTCATCCAGAGCCACGTGGCCGCCCACGCCCAGCTGAGCTGGCTGATGGAAGCCACCGTCACCTACGGCGAGCTGCACCGGATGATCCAGTTCAAGGAGAAGTCGGGCGGCCAGGAGTCGGTGCGGGCGGCCCTGCTCACCTATCCCGCCCTGATGGCGGCCGACATCCTCCTCTACGACGCCGACCGGGTCCCGGTGGGCGAGGACCAGCGCCAGCACCTGGAACTGGCGCGCGACCTGGCCGTGCGGTTCAACCACCACTACGGGGAGACGTTCGTCGTCCCCGAGGCCACCGTCCCCACCGTCGGGGCCCGGATCATGGACCTGCAGGAGCCCACCTCCAAGATGGGCAAGTCGTCGGCGTCGGGCGCGGGCACCGTCTACCTCCTCGACGACCCCGCCGACGTGGTCAAGAAGGTGCGCCGGGCCGTCACCGACGCCGACGACGAGGTCCGCTACGACGTGGAGACCAAGCCCGGCGTGTCCAACCTGCTATCGATCCTGGGCGCCGCCACCGGCCGCACCCCCCAGGACGCGGCCGCCGGCTACACCCGGTACGGAGCCCTGAAGGCCGACACCGCCGAGGCCGTGGTCGAGCTCCTGCGACCCGTCCAGGAGCGCTACCGGGAGCTGGCGGCCGATCCCGGCACCACCGCCGCCATCCTCCGCAAGGGCGCCCAGAAAGCGGAATCAGTCGCCGACGCCACCCTGGCCCGGGCCCAAAAGGCGATCGGGCTGCTTCCGCCGTCGTAGCGCGCGTACTGTGTGCCCCGTGAGACGAGGACTACGCCCCGCGCTCGCAGCCGTCATCGTTCCCCTCGTCCTCCTCGTCGGCTGCGGCAGTGATCCAAAGGCCCCCAACACCACCGCCCCCGCCGGCTTCACGGTGTTCAAGGAGGACAAGGCCGGGTTCGCCATCGCCATCCCAGGCGACTGGGTGGAGGTGCCGCTGAGCACCGACCTGGGCAAGTTCAACAAGGACGCCAACGCCCTCCGGCTGCAGAATCCCAAGCTGGGCAGCGCCATCGTGCTGGCCCGCATCGTGGCCCAGGCCGGGGGCAAGCTGTTCGCCGTCGACCGCGACGGCGTGTCGAGCCTCAACCTCACCGTCGACAAGGCCAACGAGAAGACCCTCGACGAGGTGCTGGCCGTCACCCAGCCCGCCCTCGAGAAGAACGGCGCCACCGAGCTGAGCAACGAGGGTCTCAACCTGCCCGCCGGGCCCGCCATCCGCCTGCGGTTCAAGCTGCCGGTGCAGACCGACGACGGCACCGTCACCCGCAACGAGGTGCAGTACTACCTGCTCAAGGACAATCGGACGTACATCCTCACCGTCGTGTCCGACGACTCGGCCCTCGCCGCCACCGTCGCCGACACGCTCCGCATCCGCTAACCGGCCCTGACGGGCAGGCCCGACCTACCGGGTGGCGGGAACGAAGCCTGGCGTTCGGGTGGGTGCCGGACCGTAACCCTGGCGCCCGCGCCACGCCCGGCGTAGCCCGTGGCGTTCGTTCTCGTCCTTGCCCCCCCAGATCCCCGACTCCTGGTTGGTCTCGAAGGCGAACTGCAGACACTCCCGGCGCACGGGGCAGTCCCCGCAGACCGCCTTGGCCGCCTTGATCTCCCCCGCGGCCAAGCCGGTGCTCCCGGCGGGAAAGAACAGGCCCAGGTCGACGTGCCGGCAGGCGGCCTGCTCGCGCCAGCCCTCCCTGTCCCAGTCGAAGCTCGGGTTCCAGACCACGGTGCGCCCCCCTCGGTGTCGGTCTTGCGATCCTGGACGATCCCGGCGCCGCTCGGGGGCAACGAACCATGCCTCGCGCGCCCCGGTGGGCGCGGCGTCGACACCGCCAACGTTACCGTCCCCGGCCGGTCAGACGGCGCCCGACACCTCGGGCATGGCCGCGTGGGCCAGGGCCCCGACCACGGCCAGGTCGTCGACGCCGGTGACCTTGATGGCGCCGGCTCCGTAACGGCGGCGCTGGCGCACCTCCAGCCGGCGGACGAGCCGGCTCAGCGTGTAGTTGATGACGATGTAGACGAGGGCGGCCACCAGGAAGGACTGCAGCGGGTTCTGGAAGAAGACGCCCGTGATCTCCGCCCGGCGGAGGAACTCCTCGTAGGCGATGACGATGCCCAGGGAGCTGTCCTTGAACAGGGTGACCAACTGGCTGATGATGGCCGGGATCATCCGCCGCAGGGCCTGGGGGACGACCACCAGCAGCATCGCCTGCCAGTAGCCCATCCCCACCCCGAAGGCGGCCTCCGACTGGCCGCGGTCGAGGGACCGGATGCCGGCCCGGAAGACCTCCGCCAGGATGGCCCCGTTGTAGAGCGTCAGGCCCAGCACCAGCGCCTGGAACAACGAGATGTCGATCCCGGACTGGGGCAGGCCGAAGGCGCAGTAGAAGATCAGGAGGTAGAGGGGCAGGGCCCGGAAGAGCTCGACGTAGAGGGCGGCCGGAAACCGGATGAACGGGGACCGGGCCAGCCGGGCCAGGGCCATCACCGCGCCGATGGCGAGGGCCAGGGCCATGGCCAGGGCCGCCACCTGGACACTGTTGCGCAGACCCTCCAGCAGGAACTTCAGGGCCGGCCACTGGGTGAACGGGCGCCACAGATCGGCGTCGAACTGGCCCTTGGCGTCGAGCCGGCGGAACGCCACCGCCAGGGCGGCGATGATCGCCACCAGGGCGACGACGGAGAGGACGCGGGCCTGGCGCCGGCCGCGGGGGCCGAGGGCGTCGGCCAGGACGGGCGCGGTCACCGTTTGATGGCGAACCGGCGCTCGAGGACCCCCACCGCGAAACCGGACGGAACGGTGAGGAGGAGATAGGCCACGGCCACCCCCAGATACACGGGGACGAAGATGGCGGTCTCGGTGGAGATGTGATCGGCCGTCTTGCTCAGGTTGGCCACCGAGATGACGGTGACCAGGGCCGAGTTACGGATCAGGGCGATGAAGATGCTGCCGAGGGGTTGGATCACGGTGCGTACCGCCTGGGGCAGGACCACCACGCCCAGCGTCTGCGGGAACGACAGACCCACCGCCCGGGCCGCCTCGCCCTGGCCGCGCGACACCGAGTTGATCCCGGCCCGCACCGTCTCGGCCACGAAGGCGCCGGTGTAGAGGGTGAGGACGACGATCGCCCAGGTGAAGGCGGCGAAGTTCAGCCCCACCTTCGGGAAGCCGAAATAGAAGAGGAAGAGGAGCAGGACCAGCGGCGTGTTGCGGACGGTGTTCACGTAGAACGCGCCCACCGCCCGCAAGGGCACCACCGGGCTGACCCGGAAGCCGGCCACGACAACCCCGACCAGGAAGGCCAGCGCGAAGGAGAGGACGGTCAACACGACCGTGTCGCGCATGCCCAGCAGGTACTGGTCGAGGTTGTCGAGGACGACGCTCACTGCCCGCCTCGTCCCGGGGTCAGCCGGTGGTGCTGGTCGTGGCCGGGGCCGTGGTGGTGGTCGTCGCCGCCTCGGTGGTGGTGGTGTCCCCCGTCGCGGCGGTGGTGGTGGTGGCCGGTCCGGCCGACGTGTAGCGGTCGACCGGCGGAGGCGTCGGGGCCTGGACGCCCGACTTGCCCAGGGTGGCGTCGAACGCCGCCTTCCACTGGCCGTCGCCGTAGCTCTTCTCGAGCAGGTCGTTGACGAAGGTGCGGAAGGCGTCGTCCCCGCGTGAGAGGCCGATGCCGTAGGGCTCGGTGCTGAACTGGTTGCCGACCACCTTCAGGGCGGTGGGGTTCTCGGAGGCGAAGCCCAGGAGGATGGCGTCGTCGGTGGTGACGGCGTCGGTGCGGCCGTTGAGCAGCTCCTCCTTGCACAGGGTGTAGGTGTCGAACTCCTGCAGGTCGGCGTCGGGCACCATGGTGCGGATGCGACCGGCGGGGGTGGAGTTGCGCACGCTGCACACCCGCTTGCCGGCCAGGTCGGCGACGCTCTTGATCGAGTTGTCGTCGGCCTTCACCATGATGTCCTGGTGGGCCACGTAGTAGGGCCCGGCGAAGTCGATCCGCTGCTTGCGGGCGTCGTTGATGGTGTAGGTGGCGACCACGATGTCGACGGTGCCGTTCTCGATGAACAGCTCCCGGTTGGGCGACGTGGTCTCCTTGAACTCGATCTTGTCGGCCGCCGAGGCGGGCGTGCCGCCGAAGATGCCGGCGGCGATGATCTTGGCGATCTCGGGGTCGAAGCCCTCGACCTTGTTCGTGAGCGGGTTCTTCTGGCCCAGACCGGGCTGGTCGAACTTGGTGCCCACGACGATCTTGCCCTTGGCCTGCAGCTTCGCCATGGTCGTGTCGGCGGCGAACGAGGGCTTGGCCGTCGTGGTGGCGGTGGTGTCACCTCCGACCGCAGGAGAGTCGTCCTTGCCGCAGGCGGCCCCCATCAGGGCGACCGTCAACAGCACGATCGGGAACAACCACCGTTGCCTCTTCATCCATTTCCTCCCAAATTCGTCACGCCCAAATTGACCTGGCTAGTGGGCCAAGATCTTGGATAGGAAGTCGCGCGCCCGCTCTGACTCTGGTCTGGCGAAGAACTGCTCGGGTGGGGCGATCTCGACGATACGGCCTCCGTCCATGAAGGCTACCCGCCGGGCCGCGGACCGGGCGAAGCCCATCTCGTGGCTGACCACCACCATGGTCGTGCCCTCCGCCGCCAGCTCGATCATCACGTCGAGCACCTCTTTGATCATCTCCGGGTCGAGAGCCGACGTGGGCTCGTCGAAGAGCATGAGCTTGGGCTCCATGGCCAGGGCCCGGGCGATGGCGGCCCGCTGCTGCTGACCGCCGGAGAGCTCGGCCGGGTAGGCGTCGGCCTTGGCCGCGATGCCCACCCGCTCGAGCAGCTTCATGGCCTTGTCCTTGGCGTCGGCCTTCGACAGCTTGCGCACCTTGATCGGCCCCAGCGTCACGTTCTGCAGGATCGTCTTGTGGGCGAACAGGTTGAACGACTGGAACACCATGCCCACGTCGGCCCGCAGCCGGGCCAGGGCCTTGCCCTCCTCGGGGAGGGGAACCCCGTCGATGGTGATCTTCCCCGAGGTGACTGGCTCCAGCCGGTTGATGCAGCGGATGAGGGTGGACTTGCCCGACCCCGACGGTCCGATGACCATCAGCACCTCACCCCGCCCGACCTGCAGGTCGACGTCGTGTAGGACGTGCAGGTTGCCGAAGAACTTGTTGATCTTGTCGACCACCACCAGCGACGTGGCCCCGCCGCCCGGAGGGTCCGCGGCCGGTGTCGAGGCCGTGGTCTCGGTCACGCGAAGGCCCCCTTGCCCGGCAGGCGGCTGGAGGCGACGGCCATGGCCAGCAGCCCGGACAGGACCATGACGGCCCCCGCCGCGCCCGCCGAGAGGACCCGGCGGAGGGATGCGTCGCGGCAGGCGTGGTCACGGGCCAGGTCGTAGAGGGACGCCCCGCCGGCGGCGCCCGGGTCGTCGCCCAGGGCGGTGCCGCACGTCACCGACACCGCCGCCGCGGGCGCGGAGTCGAAGGTGCGCAGGCGCAGGAGGGGATCGTGGTCGACGCTGGCTTCGACTGGCAGGGAGAGGAAGGCGACGGCGATGACCACGCCCAGCACGGCGACGACCGCGGCCAGCCGCCGGGCCCGCACCCGCCGGGGGGCCCGCCGCGCCACCATGGCCCGCCTGGCCCGTTTTGCCCGCTCGGCCACCCTCAGTGCCATCGCGCCCTGAACTGTACCGAAACAACCCGCCGCCCGACGGGAAGCCCTTTCGGACGCCCCTCGGCCGGTGAGGCAGGCTGGGGGGATGGATGCCCGCCTGGCCTGCGTCGCGGTCGTGTTCGCCGGCCTGGTGGCGTGTGGTGGCGGCGGCGGCGACAAGGCCGCGCCCACCGCGTCCCCGACGAGCCGGTCGGTGCCGACGACCACCGCCCCGGCCGCAGCCGCCACGACGGTCCCGCCGGTCGAGGGGTCGGGCCCGGTGGGCGGGCCGGTTCCGGCGGGGTTCGCGGCCGCGTCGGTCACCTTCGTGTCCCTCCAGACCGGTTGGGTCCTCGGGACGGCGCCGTGCTCGTCCCCGCCGTGCACGTCGGTCCTGCGGACAGGCGACGGCGGCCACACCTGGGTCGGCATCCCCGCCCCCCGGGCCGAACTGGCCGTCGACCATGGCGCCGGCGTCCGCCGCCTCCGCTTCGCCGACGCCGACAACGGCTGGGCGTTCGGCCCTGAGCTGTGGACGACCCACGACGGCGGTGGCCACTGGGCCCGCACCACCCTGCCCGGCGTCGACACCGACTCCGAGGTGTTCGACCTGGAGGCGGCCGCGGGCAAGGTCCACGCCGCCGTCATCGACTCGAGGGGGATCGTCATCCTGACCAGCGCCGCGGACGCCGACGACTGGCAGGCGTCCCCGACGGTCGTGGCGATCGGCGCCGGCCCCGTACCGCAGGCCGACATCGTGCTCCAGGGCGACACCGGCTGGATGTTCGAGGTCGACCGCACCGTCGGCGGCGGCGCCCGCCTCACCGCCACCGGGTGGGTGCCATGGTCCCCGCCCTGCGCCGACGCCGGAGGAGCCGCGTTCCTGGCCGCGGCCAGCGCCGCCGACCTGCTCGCCGTTTGCGACGAGGGCCAGTGGAACGACCGGCCCCGGGCCGTGCGGACCTACGGGTCGGCCGACGGGGGCGCCACCTTCAACCCGGTGGGGGTGCCCGTGCCGCTGCGGGGCGTGGCCGGGGTGACGGTCGGCGGGCCCGGCACCGCGGTCGTGGCCGGCAGTGACGCGGGCGGGGCGGCGCTGCTCGTCTCCACCTTCGACGGCGGGACCAGGTGGTCGGAGGTGTACCGGGGGTCCTCGGGTGGGTGGAACGAGGTCGGCTTCACCAGCCCGAGCCAGGGAGTGGCGGTGGCCGCCGACGGGCCGTCCGACACCGGCCCCCTGCTCATGACCCGGGACGGCGGCCGCACCTGGGCCGCGGTTGCGTTCGGCTGAGGGCCGGTTACCGCAGGGAGGCGCAGTTCATGCAGCGGCGGGCCTCGGGCCGGGCCTCGAGGCGGGCGGGGGCGATGGGCTCCCCGCAGCGCTCGCAGTTGCCGTAGGTGCCCTGGTCGAGCTTGCGCAGGGCGTCCTCCACCTGGACCAGCGTCTCCTTCAGCGTGCCGACGAGCACATCGACCTCGCCCCGCTCGGCCGTGACCTGGCTGGTGTCGGCGAAGTTCTGGTCGAAGGTGATCGATCCCGCGTCGCCGTCACCCAGCTCGCCCAGGCGGGCGAGCAGGTTGTTGTGCTCCTCCTCGAGGGATTTGCGCAGGTCAGCGAGGACGGTGTCGTTCAGCACGAGAACCGCAGCCTACCTTGACCGGCCGCTCCGGGCGCGGGGATGGGCGGCGTCGTAGATCCGTCGCAGCCGTTCGGTGGACACCTTGGTGTACACCTGGGTGGTCGAGATCGAGGCGTGGCCGAGCAGTTCCTGCACCACCCGGATGTCGGCGCCGTGGTCGAGCATGTGGGTGGCGCAGGAGTGGCGGAGCACATGAGGAGTCAGGCGGCCGTCGAGCCCGACCTTGTCGCCGTAGTGACGGACGATGCCCCACGCCCCCTGCCGCGACAGCCGGCCGCCCCGCATGTTGAGGAACACCGCCTCGGCGTCGCCCCGCCGGGCCCACCGCTCGGGGGCCATGGCTCCCCTGCCCGCCGGTGCCAGCCACGCCGCCAGCGCCTCCCGGGCCACCCGTCCCACCGGTACCACTCGCTCCTTCGACCCCTTCCCGAAGGCCCGGAGGAGCCCGGAGTCGAGGTCGAGGTCGGCCAGCGACAGCCCGACCAGCTCGGATACCCGCAGGCCACAGGCGTAGAGGACCTCGAGGATGGCCCGGTCGCGCCGGGCGGGGGCGTCGTCGCCGGCGACCGCTCCCAGGAGCGACAGGACCTCCGTCTCCGACAGCGCCTTCGGCAGACCCGCTGGCACCCGGGGCGGACCCACCTCCTCCGCCGGGTTGCCCTCCACGTCGCCCTCGTCCTCCAGGAAGCGGTGCAGGGACCGGACCGACACGAGCGCCCGGGCCACCGATGACGGCGCCCGGCGGGCGGCCCGCAGGAAGGCGACGTAGTCCTCCACCACCGGCTCGGTCACGTCGGCCACGGCCAGCCCCCGCCCGCTGAGGAACTCCACGTAGGCGGCCAGGTCGCGCCGGTAGGCAGCCAGGGTGTTCGGCGACCGGCCCCGCTCGACGGCCAGCCACGACAGGTACTCCTCGGCCTCGACCGGAAGCGGGGTGCCCACCCTCGTGCCGCGCCCCTACGCCGAACTGGTGACGCTGCGCCCGGTCAGGGGCGGCGAAGGTGTCACCGGTTCAGGCGCCGAGGAGGGCGACGGGGTCGGCCGAGGGACGGCCCAGGGCCTCGGCCACGGCCGGGTTGGTCACCTCGCCGGCGACCGTGTTGACGCCCGCCCGTAGAGCCGGGTCGAGGATGGCCGCCCCGGCCACGCCCCGCTCGGCCACCTCCACGATGTAGGGCAGGGTGGCGTTGGTGAGGGCGTAGGTCGACGTGTGGGGCACCGCGCCGGGCATGTTGCCGACGGCGTAGTGGAGCACGTCGTGGACGACGTAGACGGGGTCGGCGTGGGTGGTCTCCCGGGTGGTGGCGACGCATCCGCCCTGGTCGACGGCAATGTCGACGATCACCGCCCCCCGCTTCATCCCCCGCACCATGTCCTCGGTGACCACGACCGGCGCCCGGCCGCCGGCCACCAGGACGGCCCCGATGACGAGGTCGGCCTCGGCCACCGCCCGCTCCACCGCCCCCCGGTTCGAGGCCAGGGTCATGATCCGGCCCTTGTGGATCTGGTCGACCCACCGCAGGCGGTCGAGGTTCCTGTCGAGGAGCAGGACCTCGGCCTCCATGCCCTGGGCGATCCAGGCCGCGTTCCATCCCACGTTGCCTGCGCCCAGCACCACCACCCGGGCCGGCCGCACGCCGGGGGCGCCGCCCAGGAGGACGCCCCGGCCGCCCTGGTCGCGCTCCAGGAAGTGGGCGCCGATCTGGGGCGCCATGCGTCCCGCCACCTCGCTCATGGGGGCGAGCAGGGGGAGAGCACCGCCGCCGCCGGGGGCAGGGCCGGAGAGCTGCACCGTCTCGTAGGCGAGGGACGTGGCCCGGGCGTCGAGGAGAGCGGCGGCCACCGCCGGATAGGCGGCCAGGTGCAGGTAGGTGAACAGGACGGTCTCCGCCCGCAGCCGCCGGTACTCGTCGGGCTGGGGCTCCTTGACCTTCACCACCAGGTCGGCCGACCAGGCGTCGTCGACGCCGACGATGGTGGCGCCGGCGGTGAGGTATTCGGCGTCGGCGATCGACGAGTCGTCGCCCGCCCCCTCCTCCACCAGCACCTGGTGGCCGTGGGCGACGAGCTCACGGGCCCCGTCGGGGGTGAGGGCGACCCTGTGCTCGCCCTCCTTGGTCTCGGCCGGGACGCCGACGATCACTTGGCGCAGGAGGGGTCGTCGATCACGACCGGCGGCGCCTGGCGGGTGGTGGAGTACACCCGGTGGCCGTGACCGTCGCACTTGTGGGCCACGTTGGCGAACTGGTCGGGGAAGTTGATGACCTCGGCCGGCGAGTCGTCCTTGGACCCCACGGGTGCATCCCCCCGCCCCCGGGCGTCGTTGACCGCGTTGCAGCCGGTCGTGGCCAGACCCAGGGCCAGCACTGCGATGGTCAGCCGTCGTCTCACGGTGCCTCCTCGGTTCGGTCCGACACTCCCGCCAGTGTGGCCGAGGGCGACTCAGGGAGCAGCGGTGACCCCTTGCAGCCGCCGTCGGTAGTTCGCACGCAACTGCACACCCGACCGGGGTCGTCAGCGGGTGCCGAGGACCTCGCGGGCGAGGCAGAGG
Source organism: Actinomycetota bacterium (assembly GCA_034666105.1). Taxonomy (GTDB): domain Bacteria; phylum Actinomycetota; class Acidimicrobiia; order Acidimicrobiales; family AC-14; genus JAXDMK01. Next base: position 86,124 of record JAXDMK010000127.1, read on the forward strand.
CCGATGATCGACTTGGCGTCGACGAGGCGGCGGTCGGCGATCATCGCCGGGACGTCGGACAGGGAGACCGTCTCGATCGTCATGTGCTCCTCCTCGATCCCCTGGGCCGACACCGCGCACGGGGTCAGGTCACGGGCCAGGAACAGGAAACTGTGCTCGTCGCAGAAGCCGGGCGAGTTGTAGAACTCGGCCAGCAGCTCCATGCGGCCGGCGGCCATGCCCACCTCCTCGGCCAACTCGCGGTGGGCGGTGGTGTCGACCGGCTCGCCGTCGACGTCGCGCTTGCCCGCCGGCAGCTCCAGCAGGTCGGCGGCGATGGCGGCCCGGAACTGGCGCACCAGCAGCACCCGGCCGTCGTCGAGCACCGGCACCACCACGACCGCCCCCGGGTGGTGGACGACGTCGCGCTCGAAGGTGCCACCCGACGGGTCGGCGAAGGTCGCCCGGGTGGCGGTGACCAGCGTCCCGGTGAAGACGACCTCCTCAGCGAGCTTGCGGAACCGGCTCAAGCTCGAGGTCGGGTATCGGCAGCTTGGGCGCCCGCCCGTTGGCCCGGTCGACGGCCGCGGCCACGAAGGCCCGGAACAGGGGGTGGGGGCGGTCGGGGCGGCTCTTGAACTCGGGGTGGGCCTGGGTGCCGATCCAGAACGGGTGGCCCTCGAGCTCGACGAACTCCACCAGCCGGTCGTCGGGTGACGTGCCCACCGCCCGCAGTCCCGCCTCCTCCAGGCGCCGGCGGTAGCGGGAGTTGAACTCGTAGCGGTGGCGGTGGCGCTCGTAGACGAGCGTCTCCCCGTAGGCCTCGGCCACCTTCGACCCCGGGCGCAGGCGGGCCGGGTAGACGCCCAGGCGCATGGTGCCGCCGTAGTCGACCACCTCTCGCTGCTCGTCCATGAGGTCGATCACCGGATGGGGCGACTCCCCGTCGAACTCGGTGGAGTTGGCGCCCACCAGCCCGCACTCGTCGCGGGCGAACTCGATCACCATCGTCTGCAGGCCCAGGCACAGCCCGAGGCAGGGGACCTGGTGCTCCCGGGCCCAGCCCGCGGCCGCGATCTTGCCCTCGATGCCCCGGGGTCCGAAGCCGCCGGGGATCACGATGCCGTCGAGGTCGCGCAGGCGGCCCTCGGCCAGCAGCCCCTCGACATCCTCCGCCTGCACCCAGTCGATCTCGACCCGGGCGCCGCAGGCGTAGCCGCCGTGGCGGAGGGCCTCGACCAGGGACAGGTAGGCGTCGGGCAGCCCGTACTTGCACACCAGGCCGATGCGGACAGTGGTGGTGGCCGCCTCCGCCCGGTCGACCATGGCCCGCCACTCGTCGAGGTGCGATTCCATGCTCCCGAAGCCGAGGAGCCGGCAGACGTAGTCGTCGAGACCCTCGTCGTGGAGGACGAGGGGGATCTCGTACAGGCTGCGGGCGTCGACCGCGCTGACCACGGCCTCCTCGGGGACGTCACACAGCAGCGAGATCTTGCGCTTGAGGCCCATCGACAGGGGCCGGTCGCTGCGGCAGACGATGAGGTCGGGCTGGATGCCCCGGCTGCGCAGCTCGGTCACCGAGTGCTGGGTGGGCTTGGTCTTCTGCTCCCCCGACGGGCCGATGTAAGGGACCAGGGTGAGGTGGATGTAGCAGACGTTGTCGCGCCCGACGTCCTTGCGGAACTGCCGGATGGCCTCCAGGAAGGGGAGGATCTCGATGTCGCCCACGGTGCCGCCGACCTCGGTGATGACGATGTCGACGTCGTCGCCGGCAAGGCGCAGGATGCGTTCCTTGATCTCGTTGGTGATGTGGGGGATGACCTGGACGGTGTCGCCCAGGTAGTCGCCCCGCCGCTCCTTGGCCAGCACCGTCGAGTAGATCGAGCCGGTGGTGGCGGACGAGTCGCGGTGCAGGTTCTCGTCGATGAAGCGCTCGTAGTGGCCCAGGTCGAGGTCGGTCTCACCCCCGTCCTCGGTGACGAACACCTCGCCGTGCTGCGACGGGTTCATGGTGCCGGGATCGACGTTGATGTAGGGGTCGAGCTTCTGGAGGGTGACCCGCAGGCCCCGGCTCTTGAGCAGTCGGCCCAACGACGAAGCGGTGAGGCCTTTGCCCAGAGAGCTGGCCACCCCGCCCGTCACGAAAATGTGCTTCGTCACGGGAGAACAGCCTACCCCGGCGACGACCGCCGTCCGAGGATGGCCCGTCCGAGAACGGGACCGGTCAGGCGGAGCCGTTGTAGGTGCCGTGGATGCGGCGGTCGGACCACATCGCCCGCAGCCGGGCCCGGGCCTCGGCCGTGAGGGGCGGTCCCATCGACGGGGCCAGGGCGTTGGACCGCACGTGGGCGGGATCGGCCGACCCGGGGATCACGGTCGACACCGCCGGCGAGCCGAGGACGTACTTGAGGCAGAAGGCGTGTCTGGGCAGGCCGCTGCCGGCCGCCACCTCCCCCACCAGGTCGGCCATGCGGGCCTGGTCGGCCAGCCAGTCGTCCCTGAACCTCGCCGGCCACGTCGCCCGCCAGTCGCCGGCGGGGAAGTCGACGCCGCCCGACCAGTCCCCCACCAGCGCCCCCGACGAGAACGGGCTGCGGGCCACGATCCCCACGCCGAACCGCTCGGCCAGGGGGAAGAGGGTGACCTCCGGCTCCTGCTGCACCACCGAGTGGACGCACTGGATCACCTCGACCTGCCCCCGGGCGACGGGCACGTTGGCGTCGGCCGCCCCGTCGTCGGCCACCGAGATGCCGATGGCCCGGATCTTGCCCTCCGCCCTCAGGGCGGCCATCGCCTCGTACCAGTCGTCGTGGTGGCCCCAGGAGCGGGACCAGGTGTGGAGGAAGAGGACGTCGACGTAGTCGGTGCCCAGCCGGCGCAGGCTGGCCTCGCACTCGGAGCGGATCCACGCCGGCGGGAAGGCGTCCTCGATAGGAGTCTCGGGCGGCGGGGCCCAGATGCCGTTCCGCGGCCGGACCTTGGTCGCGATCACCAGCCGGTCCCGGGACACACCCTCGGCCACCAGCCGGTCGACCAGCGTCTCCACGTGCCCGTCTCCGTAATCGGCGGCCGTGTCGATGAAGTCGGCTCCCGCTTCCACCCCGGCCCGCAGGGCGGCCAGCGACACCGCGTCGTCCTTCGGTCCCCAGACGTCGCCCGCCAGCTCCCACGTGCCGATTCCCACCTCGCCCACCTCGATCCCGGTGCGGCCCAGGCGCCGCCGGTTCACTGGTCGTCGGCGAGCGTGTCGAACACCGTCCGCAGGTCGTCGACGGTGGTGCTCGGGTTGACGATGCAGATGCGCAGGATGGCCTGGCCGTCGAGGGCGGAGGGCACGACCAGGGCGGTGCCGGTGTCGAGCATGCGCCGCGACCAGACGCCGTAGTCGTGCGGTTCCCATCCGAGGCGGCGGAAGGCGAGCACCGACAGCTCGGGCTCGACCAGGAGCTCCAGGTGGGGCGACTGCCGGATCAGGTCCGCTCCCGCCTGGGTCAGCGCCAGGCAGGCCTCGATGGCGTCGCCGTAGGCCTTGGTGCCGTAGGAGGCCACCGAGAACCAGAAGGGCAGGCCCCGGGCCCGGCGGGAGAGGTGGATGGCGTAGTCGGACGGGTTCCAGTCCTCGGGCCCGGCGACGGCGGTGTCGAGGTCGAGGTAGCTGGCGTGCTGGGCGTGGGCCCGGCGGGCCTGCGCCGGCCGGCGGTAGAGCAGGGCGCAGGCGTCGAAGGGGGCGAAGAGCCATTTGTGGGGGTCGACGATGAACGAATCGGCCTGCTCGATGCCGTCGAAGAGGTGCCGGGCCGACGGCGCGGCCAGGGCCGCCCCCCCGTAGGCGCCGTCGACGTGCAGCCACACACCCGCCTCCCGGCACACCTCGGCCACCCCGGCCAGGTCGTCGACCAGGCCCAGGTTGGTGGAGCCGGCGGTGGCGACCACGGCGAAAACCCGGTCGCGGTTGGCGGCCAGCACCGGACGGAGAGCCTCGGCGGTGAGCTTGGGGCCGGGAACGGCGAGCAGGTCGACGTCCATGATCCCGGCCGCGGTGCGGGTGGAGGCATGGGAGCAGTCGCCGGTGATGACCGCCCACCGCTTCCCGGGCGGGAGCGGATGCTCGTCGGCGGCCGCGACCCGGGCTGCCACCAGGGCCGACAGGTTGCCGATGGTGCCCCCGGTCACGAAGCACCCGCCCGCCCCCGGGGGGAGGCCGGCCAGGTTGGCCAGCCAGGCCAGGGCCTGGTTCTCGGCCCACACCGCCCCCGCGCCCTCCAACCACGTCCCGGCGTAGATCGAGCACGCGCTCACGACCATGTCGGCGATGATCGACACCTCGGTGGGCGCGGCCGGGATGTAGGCGAAGTAGCGGGGAAAGTCGGTGGACAGGCACGTCGGCTCGAGCACCTCGGTGAAGATGCGCAGCACCTCCGACGAGCCCAGGCCCCACTCGGTGATGCTGGCCCCGGCCCGCCGGTCGAGCTCGGCCGAGGGCAAAGGATGACCCAGGACGACCCCGTCGCCATCGAGGCGTATCCGCCGCTGGGAGAAGGCGAGCGCCCGGTCGCCGAACACGTCGTCGGACTCGGTGAAGTCGTGCATGTCGCGGAACGACCCGCGGTCGGGCGACGGCGGGGGCGCGGCGGGCCCGACCGCGTTACTCACTCACGACCCGGTGATCGACGAGAACCGCTCCTGGAGGGCGGCCTCCTCGGCGGGCGTGGTGCCCGCCCAGAAGTAGAGCCGGCGCTTGGTGTCGTCGTCGGGGAAGAGGACCGGGCTGTTGGCCAGGTCGGCCGACGCCCCGCCCTCGGCCAGGAGGACCTCGCGGACGCCCACCACCGGGCTCACGTACCCGACCGCCACCGTGATCTTGGCCGCGTTGGCCGGGTCGTAGGCGAAATTCATCCAGTCGCCGGCGGCGGCGACGTTGTCGGCCCCCTTGGGGATCACCATGGAGTCGAACCACCGCATCCCGCCCTCGGCGGGGATGACGAAGCGCAGGTCGGGGCGCTCCGCCTCGAGTCCGATGGCTCCACCCGACCACGACAGGCAGGCCGCGAACTCGCCGCTCTTGATGGCGTCGACGTACTCGTTGCCGGTGAACCGGGTCACCTGCCCCGACCCCACCACCGCCTCCAGCCGGTCGAGGGCGGCGTTGGCCGTGGCCACCGTGGCCCGGCTCGGGTCGTCGCCGTTGGCCAGCATGAAGAAGCCGAGGACCTCCCGCATCTCCGAGACCATCCCCACCCGCCCCTTGAAGGTGGGATCGAGCAGGTCGGCGAACGAGCGGATCTCGCGGCCGGTGAGCGCCGGGTTGTAGGTGATGCCGGTGAATCCCGCCTGCCACGGCAGGTGGAAGCGGGCCCCCGGGTCCCAGGCCGTGCCTAGGAGGGTGGGGTCGAGGTTGGCGTGGTTGGGGACCCGCTCGAGGGGGATCTCGTCGAGGAGGCCGCGGGAGAGGAGGTCGGCCACCAGCCAGTAGGTGGGGACGATGATGTCGTAGCCGGTCGCCTGGCCCTTGAACAGCTTCGGCTCGAAGACCTGCTGCAGCCCGAAGACGTTGTCGGAATAGTCCTCCGAGTAGGTCATGTCGGTGCCGGTCTCGGTCGAGAACCGGGTCACGCTGCCCGGCGCGCCAGGGGCGTCGACATCGATGTAGAGGGGCCAGCTGAGCATCCGCAGCCGATGCGAGCTCTCGCCGGCGTCGCCCGCGGGCGCCGATTTCAGCCCCCCGCGTGAGCATCCGGGCAGGGCGGTGAGGGCGAGCGCTCCCCCGGCGAGGGACAGGAACCGGCGGCGGGTGATGTGGTGGTCGATGGGCATTGGCGCCTCAGCGGTAGTCGTCGATGCGGATCTGGAAGCCCCAGAACATGGCGCCCAGGGCCGCCACCAGCAGGAGCAGTACCCCGGTGGGGACGCTGGTGGTGCGGTCGGCGGCCGAGCCCAGGCCGGCCAGGAACTGGTCGCGGTTCTGGCCGAGAACGGCCTGGACCGAGAAGTTGAAGCCGTTGAAGGTGGAGTTGGCCGGGCCCACGGCGATGGCCCGCGCCGCCGCCGGGGACGCCGCCTGGCGCAGGGTGGCCACGGTGTCGACGTACTGCTGCCACCGCGCCGCCATCTCCGCCACCGCCGCCCGCTCCCGGGGCGAGTCGGCCGCCTCCGCCGCCTGGCCGATCAGGCCGCCGGGGGCCCCGCCCGAGTTCCCGTCGCGGATGGCGGCGGCGACGCCGGGCGTCACCGGGCTGGTGGCCAGGTTGCGGGCACCGGCGTCGGCGTCGGCCCGGTGGGCGGCGTCGCCGGTGATGACGGCCAGGGTCTCGGCCGCCTTGGCCCCGAAGCCCTCCCGACCGACCTGGGCGGTGACGACGATCGAGTCGTAGCCGTCGCGCCGGGCGTCGTCGATGGCCGTCCCGCTGCTCCGGCCGGCGAGGGCGAGCCAGGCCAAGGCCGCCAGGGCGAGGCCGGTCGCCACGGCCAGGGGGATGTTCAGGATCCGCCGGCTGACCTTCGTCACCGTGGTCTGGCCCGCACCGAGGACGACGAGGGCCGCGACCAGTACGAGCAGCGCGATCAGGAACCCGCTGGGGCGTCTGTCCTGGTCGTGGCGCAGGCTCTCCTGGGCCGCCTGGGTGAGGGTCTGGACGTCGCCCTTCACCACCTGGTCGGCCAGCCCGACCGCCGCCACCAGGTAGCCGTTGGCGTCGGCCGCCGCCGCCGGGATGCGGTTGGTGGCCCGGGCCGCCTCCACCAGGCCCGCGTAGCGGGTGATCTGGAACGAGATCCGGGAGAGCAGGGCGTGGATCGTGTCGTCGTCGCCGGCGAGGGAGGCGATGTCCTCCACCTGCTCCCCCGACCGGGAGAGCGCCTGCTCGTACAGGCGGCGCTGCTCGGGGTCCTCGTTCTGGCCGGAGAGGAAGGCGGCGCTGGCGGCGGCGTCGGCCTCGGCCAGGCTGGCCACCAGCTGCTGGGTGGCCACCAGCACGGGGCCGCTGGTCGACCTCGCCCGCTGGGTGGCCGACCGCATCCGGGAGGTGGCCACGGCCGAGACCACGATGGCCAGGATCAGGACGCCGGCGGTGGCCAGCGACCACAGGCGGTAGCGGCCGGGCGTGGAGTGGCTGGCCGCCCGCAACCGGGTGACGGTGCGCCCGATCCGGCGCCCTCCCCGCTCCGGAAGGGGCGGCGGCGCCGGGTCGGTGCCGGTGGCGGCGCCGCCGATCACGGTGCCGCCGGTGAGGGGGCCGCCGGTGACGCGGCTCACGGAGCGGGCGCCGGTTGGTCGTGGCGGATGGTGATGGAGCTGAAGGCGCCCAGCAGGAGACGGTCGCCGTCGTGCAGGGCCCGCACGACCCCGTGGGCCAGGGGCTCATCCTCGTCGTTGAGCCAGGTGCCGTTGGTGGACCCGACGTCCTGCACCGCCCACGAGCCGTCGGCCTGGCGCTGGAAGACGGCGTGGCGCCGGGAGACGGCGGGATCGTCGACCGGCGAGGACAGGTCGATATCCGGGTAGTAGCCGCGGGACTCGCTCCGGCGGCCGATCGACATCTCGTCGCCGGCGAGGGGGACGTCCCTCGGGTTGAGGCCCTCGGGGAAGGTGACCACGCCGGCGGTGACGTTCCCGTCGAAGAAGGGCCGGTCGGCACCGATGACCGCCGTCCACCCCGAAGGGGCCGCGGCCATCACGGTGGTGCCGGCGGCCGGGGGCGAGCCGGTGGCCGTGCCGCCCGCCCCGGGCGGGGGCGGGGGCGGGGGCGGGGTCTGGGGCGGCGGGGTCTTAGGCGCGGGCATCTGGCCGCTGACGAAGTCGAGCCCGCAGACCTCGCAGAACACGTCGTTGGGCTCCCGGGCGGCGCCGCAGAAGTAGCAGGTGTCCCCCGGTGGCTGGGCCGGGATCCCACCGGCGGGGGTGGCCCCGGGGGCAGCGCCGGTGACGGCGGACGGCGGCACGGGGGTCGGGTCGCCGGCGGCCAGGGCGGCGGCCGCCGCGGCCGCCCCGGGGGCGAGCATCGCCGCCCCGCACACGTCGCAGTAGTCGCTGGTGGCCGAGTCCGACCCACAGGTGTCGCACGGATAGGTCGTGCTCATTGCTTCGCTCCCTCCTGCGTCGCCGAACCGGGGGTGGCCGGGTCGTTCTTCTGTACCCGCACGGTGCGGGTGGAACGGGTGTCGAGCTCCATCTCGTCGAGCGCATCCACCTCCCGGCGGACCCGGACGGTGCCGGTGTCGGCGTCCTCCACCTCCACCACCTTGCGCAGCAGCTTGACGGTGCCCTCGTTGCCGGACTGGGTGGCCAGCTGCACCGCCCGGCCCAGCTTGACGGTGGCGGTGTCGATGTCGCCGTCCTTGCGGGCCTGGAGTCCCTCCTGGATGGCCTGGGCCAGCTCGGCCTGACCGGTGTAGTGGGCGACCTGGGCGTTGATCCTCGTCGACAGGGCGTCGTCGTCGGTCCACACCGCCCGGACCAGCCCCTGGGACACCGGGTCGTCGCCCACGATGAGGCTGATGCGGGCCGCCAGCCGCTCGTCGCCCACCGCCGCCGGCAGCACGTCGACGCACACGTGGTAGTCGCGGGTCTCGTCCCCCGACCAGGCGCCGGTCGGATAGTCGTTGGTGAGGGCGTTGACGGGAGCGGCCTTGGCCGAAAGGTCCTCGACGGTCGGCGCCACCTGGCGGACGAAGCGCACGGTGGAGCCCTTGGGGGTCCACATGCGCAAGCGGACGTCGGCCACCGACTTGCCCAGGGCCCGCTCGAGGAAGGCCTGGAAGTCGTCGTCCATCTGGTCGGGCTTTTTGATGATGTCGACCTCGCCCAGCAGGCCGGAGGCGATGTGGCGCAGCTCCTCCACCTGCCAGTCGGCCCCGACGCCGCGGGTGTCGCACTGGAATACCCCGTCGGCCCGGGCGATGCCGGCGTCGAGGTCGTCGCGGGTCTCGCCCTGATTGATCCCGTCGGTCAGGAGGTAGGCCAGGCGGATGGCGTCGGGATGGGGCGTGAGCAGCTCCGTCGTGCGGTCGAGCCACGTCGACATGGCCGTGCCCCCGCCCGCCCGCAGGTGCTCGGCCGCCTCCGCCCCCTCGCCGCGGGTGTGGTCGTCGGCCGCCATCAGGCCGCCGTCGGGAGGGTACGCCAGGCGCCCGTGCTCGGTGCCCGCCACCAGGGCGAACAGGGTGCCGTCGGGCAGGAGCCGGATGGCGGTGGCCGCTGCCCGCCGGGCGGCCCGGATCTTGGTGCCGGGGACGTCCATCGAGCCGCTGGTGTCGACGATGAGGACGACCGCCTTCTCCGCCGCCGACGGGCCCACCTGGGCGTCGTGGCCGGTGACGGTGACCACCGCGTTGACCTCGGAGGCCCCGTCGGGGAGGAACTCGTTCTGGTAGACGGACGCGGAGAAGCTCATGCGGCGGGTCCTTTCGAACTGTCGGGCCGTGGGCGGGGAAGGTCGACCAGCACGACGGTGATGTTGTCGCTGCCGCCGGCGCGGTTGGCGAAGTCGACCAGGCCGCGGGCGGTGGCGAGGAGGTCGGGGGCGTCGCCGGCGTCGCCGGTGCCGGCGGCCACCGCCACCTCGGCCACCTGGGCCACCTCGGCCGCGGTCTCGGCGTAGTTCCACAGGCCGTCGGAGCAAAGGAGGAGCCGGCCCCGGCCGGGGGCGGTGAACGAGGACAACCGGGGCTCCCAGGCGGGATCGGCGTCGGCGCCCAGCCACCGGGTGATCACGTGGGCCCGGTTGTCGGCGTAGGCCTCGTCCACCGTCTTGGCCCCGGCGGCGATAGCCTCGGCCGCCCACGAGTCGTCCTCGGTGAGGGTCTGGGCCTCGCCCGCCACGGGCAGCCACACCGATCGGCAGTCGCCCATCGTGGCCAGTTCGACGTGGTCGCCGTCGACGACCGCGGCCAGGAACGTGCACGACGGCGCCCCCAGGCGGGGATCGGGCACCCACGGCACGGCCAGGACCGCGTCCCGGGCCGCGGCGTAGGCCGCGGGGAGGGCTCCGCCCGCCACCAGGACGGCCCCGGCGGCGTCGGCCGCGGCCTGGGACGCGGCGTCGGGGTTGACGGTGGTCGACACCCCGTCGCACACGACGGCCACCACCCGGCCGGCCCCGTCCCCGGCGCCGACGGCGGCGACGGCCATGGCGAAGGCGTCCTCATTGCGGTGGTGGCGCTTGCCCCGATCGGTGACCGCGGCCACGCCTGCGCCCACCTCCTCCAGGTGGTCCCGGAGGGCGGGCTGCTTCATCCCGCAGACGCCGCAGTAGCCCTCGACGATCTCGACGCCCGCCGCCCCGCACGACGGGCAGGGGGCGGCGAAGGCGGAGCCGGTGGGCACCGACAGGCCCTCGTCGTCGGCGCCGGGCGCGGCCGCGGCCTCGGCCGGGGCGACGGTGGGCGGCAGGTCGGCCCCGCACGCCTCGCAGAACACGTCGCCCAATGCGGTGGCCTCCCCGCAGGCGGGGCAGACGAGCGCCGGCGGGGACGCGACCTCAGCCATGGCCCCGGCCACCGCTTCGGCCGCCGCGGCGACCGGTTCCGGCGCGGGGACGGCCATCGTCACCGGGTCCCCGCGTCGGTTTCGTGCACCCATAGGGACGTGAATCCGGCCCGATAGCGCCCCATCACGGCCCTACCGGTGCACGAAACGTCGAGCGTGGCCGTCACAGGACGGTGAGGGGTCGGACGCGGTTGGCCCGGTCGACGATGGCGGTGCGCCGGGCGGGGTCGGGGGTGAGCCGGGCCAGGCGGCGCAGGGCGTCCTCCGCCCCCAGGCGCAGGCCCCGCTCGTCGACCGGGCGGCCCCCGAGGCGGTCGCCGGCGGCCGGCACCAGGGCTCCGGCGCCGTGGGCGGCCAGGGCCGCCTCGAAAAGGTCGGCCTCCAGCTCGGCCTGGTGGCGGGGGTCGACGGGCAGCACCTCGAGCCGGCCGGCGGCGTCGACGAAGTGGCCGGCCGCCACCAGCGTCCGCACCGCGTCGACCTGGGCCACGGCGTGGGCCCGGTGGGTGGCCGGGATGTGGTCGTAGGCGGCGAGGGCGCCGGCGACGTCGCCGGCCGCGGCCCGGCACCGGGCCAGGCCCCGGGCCGCGGTCACGTACCCGGGGTCGACGGTGACCACCACCTGGTAGAGGGCGGCCGCCCGGGCCAGGTCGCCCGCCCCTTGGGCCGCGGCCGCCGCCGCCAGCTTGGGCGCCAGCTCGCCCGGAACCTCCGAGCGGCAGCGGTCGAAGGCGTCGGCCGCCGGCCGGAACTGGCCCTGGGCCAGGGCGCTCACGCCCCGCAGCCACACCGCCCGCCACTCCCACGGGTCCTCCTCCTCCACCCGGTCGAGCTCGGTGCGGGCCGACGAGTGGTCGCCCAGGTCGATCAGGGCCTGGGCCCGGCGGAGGCGGACTTCGACCGTCACCGGGACCTGGGCCAGGGCGACGGCGGTGTCGATGTCGCGCACCACGCCCTCCGGCGATCCCGCGCCCACGCTGGCCAGGAAGGCGGCCGCCGGATCGGACGCGTCGACCGCGAGCGGCGGCAGGGTGGTCAGGCCCGAGTCCTCGTCGGGAATGGCCCCGAAGAGGCCCGACGGCACCACCTGGGGCCGGCCGGTGGTGAGGGCGACGTGCTCCCGCAGGACGCCCGTCATCTGCTCGCCCAGCTCCGCCACCGTCTGGAAGCGGTCGTCGGGGTGCATGGCGGTGGCCTTGAGCAGCAGCCGGTGGAAGGAGTCGAAGCGGGCCAGCACCGGGTGGTCGGCGGGGTCGGGGATCTCGTACTGGAGCTTGGACTGGTAGCCCCGGAAGTCGAGGGTGAGCACGGCCAGGGTACGGCCGATGGTGTAGACGTCGGACGGAACCGACGGTCCCATGTCGGCGATCTCCGGGGCCTGGAACCCGACCGTGCCGTAGACCGCGGACGTGGTGTCGTCGAAGCGGCGGACAGCACCCAGGTCGATGAGCCTCACCTCGTCGCCCACCTGGATGAGGTTGTCGGGCTTGAAGTCGCAGTAGAGCAGGCCCCGGCCGTGGAGGTAGGTGAAGGCGGGGAGGATGGCCAGCACGAAGGCGATGGCCTGGTCGATGGGGAGCGGGTCGGGATCGCCGCCGTTGGCCGCCCGCCGCACCGCCAGCATCTGCTTCAGCGACCGCCCGCCGATGTACTCCATGACGATGTAGCCCGCGCCCCGGTCGGTGATGAAGTTGTAGATCACCACGATGGCGGGGTGGTCGAGCTCGGCCAGGAACCGGCGCTCGGCCACGGCCACGGCCATGGCCGCCTGGTCACCCGAGTCGAGGAGGCCCTTGAGCACCACCCACCGGTCGTTCACCGCCTTGTCCCGGGCCAGGTAGATCCACCCCAACCCGCCGTGGGCCAGGCACCCCATGACCTCGTACTGGCGGCCCACGATCTCGCCCCGGCGCAGCTTGGGGACGAAGTCGTAGGGGTGGCGGCAGGCGGGGCAGAAGCCGGAGGTGCGCCCGGGCGTGCCCTCCCGTGACCGCCCCACCGGTGCGCCGCAGTTGGAGCAGAAGCGCTTGTTCTCGGCGACGGTGGGGTCCTTGAGGACCACCGTCCCGGGGTCCACGGGCGGCGCCGGGGGGACGTCGACCAGGCCCGCGCCGATGGCGGTGCGCCGGCTGGCCGTGGTGCGGGTGGCCCGGGTCTGGCGGCGGGACCCGGACGAGCGGGACGACCCGCTGACGTGGGTGCCCGTCGATCCGCCGGCCGGTCCCGCGGGCGCGGAGGCGGGAGCGGAGAAGGGCAGGTGCCGGCCGGAGCCGGCGGGCGCAGCCGGGGCCGGGGCCGGGGCCGGGCGGGGACGTCCCCTACGGGAGGGGGTGGGAGCAGCCGCGGCCGGCGCCGGCGCCGGCGTCGGGCCCCGACGGCGGGCCGGCGGGCGGGCCTTGGCCCCGCACGTGTCGCAGTACCCGTCGGGCGCGATCTCGCCGGTGCAGCCCGGCTCGGGGCAGGGGCGGACGGCGCTCACCGGCGGCCCTCGGGGACGGTTGCGTTGACGGCCCGCAGGTACTCCCCCACCAGCCGTTCCGCCTGGCCGAGGTCGCAGGGGGCCGTGTACAGAGCCTGCTCGGCGGCGTGGTGGAGCGCGACCAGGTCGGGGTCCTCGGCCCGGCCCATGGCCAGGGACTTGGCCCGGAACGCCTGCAGCAACCCCCGCAGCTCGTTGCGGCGGGCGACGGCGGCGCCGTTGGCGGTGGCCACCCGGCGGGCATCCGCCAGCCATCCGTCCGCCTTCCGCCGCCAGCGGTCGAGGTCGGACGCCGCCGCCGCCGGTCCCCCGCCGGCCCGGGCGGCAGCCTCGATGTGGTCCAGCCACGGACCGAGGGCCAGGGCCGTGGGACCGTCGACACCCGAGGCGTCGAGGGGATCGAGCAGGCCCGTAGGGTCGGCGATCTTGACCCGGGCCAGGGCCGCGGCATCGGTGCCGACCCGCACCAGGCGCCGGATCTCGGCCAGTTCCGACCGGGCCCCGGCCAGGGCGGCGGGAAAGCCGGCCTGGGCCCGTTCCAACTCGTCCACTCGCCGGGCGGCGGCGGCGAGGGCCCGGTCGAGGGCGGCCAGCGGCTCGGTGGCGGTGGGGTCGGCGGCCAGGGCCGACGTCGCCTCACCCAGGGCGGTGGCGGCCGCCTCCACCTCGACGTCGTCGGCACCGCCGACCGGCGCCGCCCGTTTCACCAGGCCCCGGATGGCGGCCGACGCGGCATCGAGGCGGGCCAGGGCGGTGCGGGCCGCGGCCGCCAGCCGTCCCGCCTCCCGGACCACCTTCTCGGCCCGGGCCTGCAGATCGTCGATCAACGCCCCCACGAACCGGGTGGAGCCGTCGGCGAGGGCGACCCCGTTGGGGCCGAGAAGCTCGGCCACCTCGTCGTGGCGCCCGGCCGCCACCGCCCCGTCCAGCCGCTCGACCACGTCCTGGGCCCGGGGATACTCGTCCCACAGCCCGGCCAGGTTGTCGACGACCGCAGCCGCCGCCGGCGACGACGGACCCGCCGCCTCCGCCTGGGCCTTCACGAAGACCAGGTCGGGCGAGTTCTCGGCCTCGTAGAGGGTCTGGGCCAGCGCCGACAAGGCGTCGCGGAGACCCCGCAGGGCCTGCTCGGGACTCTGGCTCATCTCACCGCCCCCCTCCCTCGTCCGGTCTCAAGATGCCACGGGAACCGAGGCCGCCGCGACGCGCCGCCGTGGGCCTGCCCGGACCGCCCCCCGGTGAAACGGCCGCCGCGTCAATCCTCGCCGGCGTCGATCTCGCCCAGCAGCACGGCCGCCTTTTCCACCGCCCGCCGGGCCCGGGTGATGAGGCGCTCCTCGGCCGACGTCTTCTCCGCCGACTCCTTCTGGGCCACCGCCGCCACCGACGCCCGCAGGCGGTCGAGGGCCATGTCGGCCAGCTCCTCGGCGATGGACTCCAGCCGGGCCCGGACCGCTTCGACGTCGCCGGCCACACCGCTAGCGTAGGTCCGGTGGAGGTGACGCCGCGGCTGGCCGGGTGGCTCGACGGCGAGCGTGACCGGATCCTGGAAGACCTCTTCGACTGGCTCCGCGTCCCGTCCATCTCGGCCCAGCCCGAACACGCGGGCGACGTCCGCCGCTCGGCCGAGCTCACCGCCGAGCTCCTCAGCCGGGCCGGCCTGGAGAACGTCGCCATCCTGGAGACGGCCGGCGGGCCCTCGGTCTACGGCGACCACCTCCACGCCGGCCCCGACGCCCACACCGCCCTCGTCTACGGCCACCACGACGTCCAGCCCGTCGACCCGCTGGACGAGTGGCACTCGCCGCCCTTCGAGCCGGTGGTGGCCGACGGCCCCTACGGCCCCGAGTGCCGGGCCCGGGGCGCCATCGACGACAAGGGCCAGATCCTCTTCCAGATGGAGGCGGTGAAGGGCCTGCTGGCCACCGAGGGCCGGCTGCCGGTGAACCTCAAGTTCCTGGTCGAGGGGGAGGAGGAGGTGGGCAGCCCCCACTTCGAGGACCTGCTGGTGCGGGAGCGGCAACGGCTGGCCTGCGACCTCACGGTGGTGTCCGATACCGACATGTGGGCGCCCGACGTCCCCTCGGTGTGCGTGGGCATGCGCGGCCTCGTCGCCTTCGACGTACGGGTGCGCACCGCCACCATGGATCTCCACTCCGGCCTCTTCGGGGGGGCGGTGCCCAACTCGGCCCACCTCGTCGCCCGTCTGGTCGCCTCCCTCCACGACGACGACGCCCGGGTCACCATCCCCGGGTTCTACGACGACGTCCGGGCCCTGACCCCGGCCGAGGAGGCGTCGCTGGCCACCATCCCCCTCGACGAGGAGGCGTGGCGGAGGATGGCCGGCGTGGGGCGGCTGGAGGGCGAGGCCGGGCGGTCGCTGCTCGAGCGCATCTGGACCCGTCCCACGTGCGAGGTGGTCGGCATCGGCACCGGCTACACCGGCGAGGGGATCAAGACCATCGTGCCCGCCCAGGGCCGGTTCAAGGTCACGTTCCGCCTGGTGCCCGACCAGGACCCGGCCCGGGTGACGGAGGCCTTCCACGCCTGGCTGGCGGCGGCCGTGCCCGACGGGGTGGAGGTCACGGTGACGCCCGAGGGGGGCGTGGCGCCCGCCCTCACCCCCGTCGACCACCCGGCCATGGCCGCCCTGTGCCGGGCGGTGGCCCGGGTGTGGGGCAAGGAGCCCCTTTTCACCCGTATCGGCGGGAGCGGGCCGGAGGAGGCGCTGGGCCGGGTGCTCGACGTCCCCGTCCTCTACCTGGGCGTGGCCCTGCCCGACGACCGCTTCCACGCCCCCAACGAGCGCATGGTGCTCGACCAGTTCTGGAAGGGCCTGCTGGCGGCGGGCGAGCTGTGGCACGAGATCGGAGCGGTGGGGCGTGGCTGACCAACCCGACCGGGAGTGGGTCTCGTTCGACGATGCCGACGAGTACCGCACGTGGGTGTTCGACGTGACCTTCCTCCTCAGCCGGTGGTCGTGCATCTACCGCCATGGCTGCCAGGGCGTGCTCACCGGGCCCACCCCGGAGCGGGAGCAGGGGTGCTGCTCCTACGGCGCCCACTTCACCGACCAGGCCGACGTCGACCGGGTGGCGGCGGCGGCGGCCACGCTCACGCCGGAGGAGTGGCAGTACCGCTCCGAGGGGGTGACCCACGGCATCCTGCGCAAGTCGCCCCGCGAGCCGAAGGTCACCCGCCTGGTCAAGGGCGCGTGCCTGTTCCTGAACCGGCCCGGGTTCGAGGGAGGGGTGGGCTGTGCCCTCCACATCGCCGCCGTCAACCGGGGCGACCGGCCCATGGACTACAAGCCCGACGTGTGCTGGCAGCTCCCCCTCCGGCGCGACGACCAGGAGGACGGCGACGGCCACGTGACGTCGACCGTGGGCGAGTGGGGACGATCGGGCTGGGGCGAAGGCGGGGCCGAGTTCCACTGGTGGTGCACCGAGGCCCGGGAGGCCTACGCCGGAAGCGAACCCCTCTACCGGTCCATGGCCACCGAGCTGTCGGCGATGGTGGGACCGGCCGTCTACCTCCGCCTGGCCGCCTACCTCGACCTGCGGGCGACGGGCAGCGTGCCCCTCCCCCATCCCGCCGTACGCTGAACGACCCGGCTAGGCCGACCCGCCGTCGTCACTGATGCCGCCATCGGCCGTGCCCAGATAGGGGGCGCCGCCTGCGGGGGCCCGGGGGGCGGTGCCGCCGTCGCCGTCGGTGTCATGGTCGGTGTCATCGCCGGTGTCGTCGTCGAGCTCGAGGTCCTCGGTGGCCAGGCACCAACTGGCGTGCTCGGCGTCGGGGGCCGCGCCGCACTCGGCACAGGGCTCGACGACGACCTCGACCGTGCGCTTGAGTGCCCTCGCCTCCTCGAAGCGGCGGTGGCGTCCCTTCTTCACGGTGTGCTCCCGACTTTCGCCGAACTGGGACGCTCCACTCTACCGCTGGCCGCCCGGTTCGGTCCGACCATGACTACGGTTGCACGGCATGCCCGACGACTTCGACGTGGACGCCATGGTGACCCGTTTCAAGGAGCGGGCGGCGGCCGTCCGCAGCCGCGGCGTCCCCCCCCTGGAGGGCGACGACCGCAAGCGGTTCATGGCCCGGATGCAGCTCGACTACATGGACTACGCCATGTTGGGCGACGCCACCGGCACCCTCGACGACGGCATAGTCACCCTCCGAATCGACCTCCGACCCAAATCCGAGGACTAGCCGGCGACGGCGGCCGGGCGGCAGGCGGTCAGGCGTCCAGTTCGGGCAGGTCGACCGGGCCCGGTCGGGGACTGCAGGCCCCGCAGAACAGGGCGTCCTCCACCACCAGCGAGCGCGGGGTGTCCTCGGGTCCGCCGCGGAAGACGGCGATCGGGTACGGCTTGGTGCGGACGTGGTTCTCGCACACCCCCCGGCCGCAGAACCGGCACACGCCGACCGCCGGCTGACGGCAGTACCAGCAGTTCACGGGCGGGCCGGGTTCGGGACGACGGCCGCTTCCGACGACGCCAGGAGGACGGCCCTGGTCACGGTGCGGACGATGCCGGCGTCGGCGCGGAAGCGGTCGCCGGGGCCGAAGGGGGTGGCCACGCCGCGAGCGCCTTCGACCACGAGCTGTCCCCGCTCGACGACGTAGACGCGGTCATCGGCCAGCGTGACTCCGGGAGCCACGTCGACCCACGTACTGGCCGCGGCCACCTGGGCCGCGGCGGCATGGTCGAGAGCGCGGAACGGCGACAGCGCCGAGATCCTCGTCGCCGCCCAGTGCCGGGGGACGACCTCCGAGGATGACGGCGGCCCGGCCCGCACGTCCAACCGGAGCCTCCGGAACGTCGCCCCGTCGACCATGAAGACCTCAACCGCGGATTCGGCCCGGACGGTGGCGACGTGAGGCGTACCCGCGGTCAGCGCCACGCCCCCGAACACGTCCCCGGCCGCGAGGTGGCCGATCACCGAGCCGTCCCCGCCGGGGCCGTCGTCGACGACCACGCACCGGCCCCGGCGGACAATGAAGAAGGCGGCTGCCTCTCCGCCGCGCGCGATCGTCCGCCCCCTCCCGAAACGCTGCCGGCGGACGCGGCCGGCGACGTCGTTGAGGGCCTCGGCCGGGAGGGCGCCGTCTCCGGCCAGGGCCTCGATCATGGTCCCCGCCTCCACCCGCCAGCGGCGCTGGGCGCGGAACCTCACCGCGGCCAGCCCCGTCCGCGCCCGCCGCCGCGCCCGGCGGAACCCGTCGGACAGCCCGTGGACCAGGGGGGCGACGACCACCGCCGCCAGCGTCACCGCCAGCAGCTGCCCGCCGGGGCCGGCGCGCCATAGGCCCGTCGCCAGCGACCTCACCACGGGCAGCCACACCAGCCAGCTCACGACGAGGGCGCCGCCGAGGGTGGCCACGCCGGCGACGCCGAACAGGAGGAGTCCCCACTCCCCGCCGGTAAGGGGCCGGCGGGCCCGGATGAGATCCGGCAGGCGGTGGCGCAGAAACTCCAGTGCCCGGGGCCGGAGGTCGGGCAGGTCCAGGAGGTCTGTCAGCAGCCAGTAGCCGTCGAGCTCGAGAAACGGCACCAGGTTCACGAGCATGAACACATAGGTCAGCCCCGCGAAGCGGAAAAGGACGTCGCCCGGCCCCCACTCGCCGGCAACGGCGCCGGCCGACCCGATGGCGAGCGCGCCGCAGGCGGCCGCGCCGGCCATGACCGCGTCGACACACAGCCCGGCGACTGCGTTGACCACGCGCGGGCGTCGGCCCACCATGACCATGTCGGAGCTGTCGACGAAGAACGCGGGGTGGGCGGCGTAGAGCTGGAAACCGGCAGCCCGGATCCGGCGGCCGGCGTGGCGGACGGCGAGGGCGTGGCCCAGCTCGTGGAGAAAGATGCCAGCCAGGACGAGGACGACAAGGGCAGCCGACGCCGCCGGCGGGGGCTGGTCCAGGAGCCCGAAGCGGGCGCTCCGGCTGCCGGCGGCGAACGCCATCCCGCCGGCGGCGGCCACCGCCACCAGGCCGGCCTGGGCCAACGGGGTGAAGGCGAACCTTCCGCCGGCGGCGTAGATGGCGTCGACCGCGCCCGGCGCTCCGGGGAAGGGGATGGTCAGCGTCCGCAATCGCCGCCAGGCGCGGCCCAGGACGCGGCTCGGCGGCGACGCCGTGCGTTCGGCGAGAAGGGCATAGGTGTCGATCCAAGGGGTCGTCAGGAACCCGCGGCGGTGGAGGAGGGCGACGAGTTCGTCGACCTCACCCGACGCCGCACCGGAGATCTCGCCCGCGGTGCGGGTCCCGTCGAAGGAGACAGCCAGGTCGGCCTGAGATCCGGACAAGCGCAGGTAGGTCGACGTCCGCGGGTTGCGGAGCACGGCGTGCCCACCTCTCCCCCGGCTCTCGAAGCGGACCACTTCGACGTCGGGCGCGAGGCACGGCCGCAGCCCGCTCGGGTCGACGGCACGGGCCAGGGCTGCCAGCGCATCGGGCACGCACCGCAGGCTAACGAGGCTCAGGAACGGCGAGGAGAGATCTTGGCCGGCCGATGGCGGACCGATGCCGGGACAGGGCGGCTCGGCGCGGCAAAGCATTGACTTTGCGGGGATGGACGGGCAGGGTGACAACGGACGGTGAAAGGAAGGCCATGACGAAGATTCAGCCGACGCCCCCGGGCGCCGACGCCCGCCCGAGCGAGCCGGACGCAGCGGCGGCGAGTGTCCCGGAGAACCGCACCACCCGGAAGCTGGCGGCCAACGCCAATCCGACCACCCGGACGACACGACGGGTGGCAGCCAACAGCAGCCCGACGACCCGGACGACGAGGCGAATCGCGGTCAACGCCAATCCGACGACCCGGACGACGAGGCGAATCGCGCTCAACGCCAATCCGACGACCCGGACGACGAGGAGGCTGGCGGCGAACAGCAACACCACCGTTCGCCCGACCGACTGAACCTCCCCGACCGCGCCCGCCGGCCCGACCCCGGCCCGCCTGCGGCCGACCCCGCCCTGCTGGCCCGAGCCCGGGCGGCCATGGGTCGGGGTGAGTACGCCACTGGGGTGGAGCTGTTCCTGGCCGCCGTCCCGGGGCCGGATGCCACCGGGCCGGGGTCGCTGGCCGTGGTCGGTCTCCTCACCGAGCTGGGGGTGGCGTGCAAGATGGCGGGGCGGTTCGACGAGGCCGCGGGCCATTACACCCGGGCGTTGGCTCTGCTGGAGGAGCTGACCGGCTCCGACGCCGCCGGGGCCGCGTGCGACGAGATGGCCGATCTGCTCCACAACGTCGGGGGCCTGGCCCATGCCCGCCATCGCTTCGGCGAGGGCGTGGCGCCGGCCCGCCGGGGCCTCGCCCTCCGCCAGCGGTTACCGGTGTCGGACGCGGTCGCGGTGGCCCTCGACCAGGCCGCTCTGGCCGCCCTCCTCGAAGGTGCCGGCGACCTGGCCGAGGCCGAGGGTCTGTACCGGGCCGCAGTCGCCGTCCTCGACGCGGCCGGTGAGGGGCACGACGCGGCGATGGCCAGGAGCGGCCTCGGCTCCGCCTGCCAGTCGCTCGGTCGGTGGGACGAAGCCGAGCACCATTACCGGGCCGCGCTGGCCCAACTCGACGACCCGGCCGGCGCCGATCATCCCGACCTCGGGCACGTCCTCAACAACCTGGCCACGCTCCACCGCCGCCGGGGCGAGGACGAGGAGGCCCGGGTCTTGCTCGCCCGGGCCCAGGACCTGCTGGAGAGAACTCTCGGCCCTGACCACCCGGTCACGGTCGAGGTGGCTGCCAACCGGCGGCGGGTCGACAGTGGGCCGTCGCCCTACATCCGCGCCCACCGGCAATCGTCAGCTTGACGACAACGTCAGCCGGCAGCGTCGCCGGTGACGATCTCCCGGTCGCTGTCGGCCCACGCCTTGGTGCCGCCGGCCACCGAGTAGGCGTCGACATCCTGCTGGCGCAGCCACTCCACCACCTTGAGGCTGCGTCCGCCCAGCTGGCAGATCACGTACACCGGGCCGCCCGCCGGCACCTCGTCGACCCGCTCCACGATCTCGCTCATAGGCAGGAGGATCGCCCCCGGCACGTGCCCCCCGACGTACTCATCCACCTCCCGCACGTCGACCAGAGGCGTACCTTCCGCCCGCGCCTTCTCCAGTTGCTCGATGTCGACCTCGACCGGGTTCATGCCCGCCATCTTCGCAGGTAGCGGGGCGGGTACCGGTCGCTAGCCGCCAGCGAGGTCGACTGTCAGGGCGCGGTGGTCGGACACGGGCAGCAGGTGGGCGGCGCCGCCCACCACCGGTGGCAAGGTGCCCCGGCCCAGGATGTGGTCGATCTGCATCGACGGCTTGGGGGCGGGGAAGGTGGCCGCCTTCACCAGCGACCGCCATCCCCCCGGCGGCCCCACGAACAGGTTGGGGACGTTGAGGTCGCCCAGGAGGACGCAGTCGTCGGCCAGCCCGGCCAACGCCCGGGTGAGGCGCCGCAGCTGGGCCAGGTTCCACCCCGGGACGAACGAGAGGTGGGTCGAGGCCACCAGCAGGGTCGGCCCGTCCTCCCCGGCCAGCTCGACCTCGGCCGCCAGCCCCACCCGGGGCTCGTCGTCGAGCAGGATGAGGCCCCCGCCGGGTACGTACACCGGCGACCGGAGCTTGGCCGGGGCCAGGCGCACCACGTGCCAGGCCCGCACCGGCAGCCGGGACACCACCGCCACCCCGTAGCCCGCCTCGCCCTGCAACAGGTCGTCGTCGGTGGCCGGGCGCCACACCGCCCCCGGCTCGCCCACCAGGGCGGGGACGAAGCGCCAGGCCACCGCCCCCATGGCCTCGGCGATGGCCGCCGTCTGGTCGACCATGCCCGACCGGACCTGGTCGCGGTCGACCTCCTGCAGGCACAGGACGTCGGCGTCGAGCGAAGCGCATGCCGCCACCAGCCGCTCGGTCGACACCCTCCCGTCCTCCGGCGCCTGACCGTGGAGGACGTTGAACGTCGCCAGCCGGGTCACCGGAACCGGCGGGCGCTCAACCGCCGTGGTTCATCCGCCGTAGTTCATTCTGGTGTCCTCCATGCGGAGCACGCCCGTTTCCTCCGGCTTCTGGAACCCGGCGTCGACCACCTCGCCCAGGAACAGGGTGTGGTCGCCCACGTCCACCTGCTGGCGCACGACGCAGTCGACGTAGGCCGCGGCCTGGTCGAGCACCGGCGCCCCCGACAGCCCGTCGTGAAAGGCGAACCCGTTGAGGGTGCGGGCCTCGAGGTCGGCCTCGACCGGCTTGGTGAACTTGCGGACGATGGCCCGGTCCTCCCGGTCGACGATGCTCAGGGCGAACACGCCCCCCTCGGCCAGCAGCTCGTGGGAGAACGCCTCCTTCTCCACGCTGACCGCCACCACCTTGGGGTCGAAGCTGACCTGGGTGGCCCAGTTGAGGGTCATGCCGTTGCGGCGGTCGCCGGCCCGGGTGCCGAGGACGTAGAGGCCGCTTGGCATCGTCCACAGCACCCGCCGCCGGAGCTTGTCGTACTCCTCGGCGTCCCGCCCGTCGGGGACGGGTCCGACGATCCCGTTGCTCAGGGGCATGGGCCGGACGCTACCCCGTGGCGGCGAGGGCCTCGACCGCCTTGGCCAGGTCGAGGTCCTTGTCCGTGAGCCCGCCCTCGCTGTGGGTGCTCAGGGCCACCCGCACCCGGTTCCAGCGGATGTCGAGGTCGGGATGGTGGTTGGCCGCCTCCGCCTCGTACGACAGGCGGACCACGAACGCCACCGAGTCCTTGAAGTTGTCCAGGCGGTACTCCTTGACGATCTCGTCGCCCGACCGTTCCCAGCCGGCCAGGTCGGCCAGTCCTTCGGTGATTTCGTCGTCCGTCAGCCTGCTCATGGCGCCTCCCAGGAAATGGTGGGGCCGGAAATTGGCCCGATAATGAGAACGGAATGCCCAGCCGTCCGCCCTAGTTTTGTCTACTGACGATGAGCCTCCTCCCCCTCCCCGTGCGCGCCGCGGCCACGACCACGTTCCGGTCCCTGCGGGTGCGCAACTTCCGGCTCTTCTGGTTCGGCCAGATGGTGTCGATGTCGGGCACCTGGATGCAGACGGTGGCGCAGAACTGGCTGGTCCTCAGCCTGACCGGCAGCGGGGTGGCCCTGGGCATCACTGTCGCCCTCCAGTTCCTGCCCATGCTCCTGTTCGGGATGTGGGGCGGCCTGGTGGCCGACCGCTTCGACAAGCGCCGCATCCTCTACGTCACCCAGGTGGTGCCGATGGCGCTGGCCCTGGTGATGTTCGGGCTGGTCGCCACCGGCGCCGTCACCCTGTGGATGATCTACGGGCTGGCTTTCCTGCTGGGCCTGGTCTTCGCGGTCGACATGCCCACCCGCCAGTCGTTCGTGGTGGAGCTGGTCGGTCCCGACGAGGTGCCCAACGCCGTCGGGCTCAACAGCGCCATGTTCAACACCGGCCGGGTGGTGGGGCCGGCGGTGGCGGGCGTCCTCATCGCCACCGTCGGCATCGCCTCCACCTTCCTGCTCAACGCGGTGTCGTACGTGGCGGTGATGGTGGCCCTCACCGCCATGCGGCCCGACGAGCTCTTTCCCCAACTGCGGGCCGACCGGGCTCCGGGGGCCATCCGGGCCGGCGTGCGGTACGTGTGGGCGACACCGGTGCTGCGCTCCACCCTGCTCCTCGTGGCCGTCGTCGGCACCTTCGGTATGAACTTCGGCGTCATCCTGCCGTTGCTGGCCCGCTACACCTTCCACGGGGGGGCGCCCCTCTACGGGTGGCTGACGTCGCTGATGTCGGCCGGCTCGCTGGTGGGGGCCCTCACCGCCGCCGGCCGGATCGGACCGACCCGCCGGATGCTGGTCGGCGCGGGGGGCGCCTTCGGCATACTCACCGTGGCTGCGGCCGCGGCCCCGTCGCCCTGGCTGGTGGGGGCGGTCCTGGTGCTGGTGGGGGTGGCGATCATGCTCTTCCTGGCCACCGCCAACACCACCCTGCAGCTGGCGACCGAACCGGCCATGCGGGGCCGGGTCATGGCCCTCTACGGGCTGGTCTTTCTCGGCAGCACCCCTCTCGGCGGACCCTTCCTGGGGTGGGTCTCGGGTCGCTGGGGCGGACGGTGGGGGCTCGCCCTCAGCGGGCTGGTCAGCCTGGGCGCGGCCGTGGTGGCGGCGGCTCCCGCCGTGACCCGGCGCTGGCGGCCGGCCCGCCCCGCCGGCGGCGGCGACGCGGCGGGCACCGTCTCCGCCGGTTGCACGGCCGCCTGAAACCCACCCCGCCCCGCCCGCCATCTGCACGCCGGCGTCGTCGGGGGTGCCGACCAGCACCAAGGTCCGCCGGCGGTGAGCGAGCTTCTGGAGGAAAAACGACCTTCGATGTCGCATTTCCTCCAAAACCTCAGGTGCCGACGGGGAACTGGGCCCGGATGCGGGCCGTCGCCCGCAACGACCTCCGCCAGCTGGCCAAGAGCCCCGGCGTCGTGGGCCGGCGTCGTGGAGGAGTGGGGTTACGTCAGAACAGGCGGGTGACCCGTAGCTCGGGCGTGGACTCCGTCACCGTGGGACCCGACGTCCGCCGGGGATCGACCGGCTTGGCCAGCACGAAGGGAGAGGACAGGCTGCCCTGCCCGCTGCCGGGGACGATGGTCGCCGCCCGCGCCGCGATTGTCATGCTCGCCTCGGAGCCGGCTTCCGGGGCCGTCGCCGGCGCCGGCGCCGGATCGTCGACCACGCCGGCCGAACCACCGCCCGCCGGCCCCGGACCGGAGGGCGGCCGGACGCCGCCGCTCGGTCCGCCTGCCGCCGGTCCCTCCGGACCCTCGTCGTCGGGTTCGGAATCGTCGACCACCGTGCCCTCGTCGTCCGGCCCGGCGGCCTCGACGACCACGACGTCGTCCGGCCCCAGGACTCTCGACCAGTCGTAAACGGTCGGCGCTTCCGACGGCGCCGTGGGCTTGGCCTTCGCCCCCGCGGACCGGATCAGTCCGCCGGCGCCCGCCACCAGGCGACTGACACCGTCACCCACCTGGCTCCCGCGGAACCGGGTCATCCCACCCGGGCCCTTGCGGGGGCCGCGTCCGGGACCACGTCCCGGACCACCACCCGGCGCCAGGGCCAGGCGCAGGCGTCCGCCGCTCCCGGACCCCCACGTGGCCCCCACCAGGAGGAGGCCGGCGATGAGGAGGCCGAAGGCGAGACGGGCGGGACCGCCGACATCGGAGCCGGTGCGGCTCAGCTGCGCCGGGGCGGCGGTGGGCGGCGGAGCCACGACGACCGGCAGGATGATCGGCGCCAGCGGCGTGATCGAGATGCGGGCGTCGTCGTTGGCGCTGGCCCGGCTGCCCTCGTTGTCGACCACGGTGACGAAGACCCGGTCGATCTGGCTGGAGCCGCCCGGTGCCCGGTAGTCGACGGTGAACTGGCACCGGTAGCTACCACCGGCGGGAATGACGGCCCCGATGGCGCAGGTGCCCCGGCCGTTGAGGTTGCCGTAGACGTCGTCGGTGAGGGAGACCACCGTCACCGGCTCGAAGCTGGTGTTGTTGACGGTGACCAGGAAGGTGAAGGCGCCGCCGGGTTCGGGCCGGCTGGCCGGTTCGGCGTCCTTGACGACCGTCACCGTCGGGGGCACGTCGACCAGCCGCACCACCGCGTCGTCGCGGGCCGTGGTGCGGGAGCCTTCGTTGTCGACGCCGGAGGCGGTGACCACGTCGGTCTGGCTGGCCCCCCCGTTACCGAAGAAGTCGGCGTTGAAGGAGCAGCTGTAGGTGCCGCCGTTGTGCTGCAGGACGGCGCCGACGGCGCAGGTGCCCCGGCCGTTGAGGTTGCCGTAGACGTCGTCGGTGAGGTCGGTGATGGTGACGTCTTCGGGGCCGGTGTTGGTGATGGTGACGCTGAAGGTGAAGGTGCCGCCGGGCTCGTTGCGCACCAGCGGGTTGGCCGTCTTCACGACCGTGATCTGGGGCGGCACGTCGGTGATGGTGATCACCGCGTCGTCGGTGTCGATCGCGCTCTGGCCGTCGTCGTCGACCACCCGCACCGTCACCACGTCGGTCTGGTGGGCCCCCGGCGGGCCGGTGAAGGTCACCGTGAAGGCGCACTTGTACTGGGCCCCGGGAGCGAGGACGGCGCCGGTGGCGCAGGTGCCCTTGCCGTTGAGGTTGCCGTAGACGTCGTCGGTGAGGTCGGTGACGGTGACCGACTCGTTGCTCGTGTTGGTGACCACGAAGTTGAAGGTGAACTGGCCACCGGGCTCGGGCAGGCTCGAGGGCGCCGGCGTCTTGGTGATGTCGACTGTCGGCGGCACCCCGGTGAGGGTGACGGTGGCGTCGTCGGTGTCGGACGCCGACGTACCGTCGTTGTCGACTCCGACCACGGTGACGATGTCGGTCTGCTGGGCGCCGGCGTTACCGGTGAAGGTGCCCGGGAACGAGCAGCTGTAGCTCCCGCCCGGCTGCAGCACCGTCCCGATGGCGGTGGTGCAGGTGCCCTGGGTGGCGATGTTGCCGTGGATGTTGTCGGTGAGCGACGTGATGGTGAGGGCTTCGGGGCCGGTGTTGGTCACCACCACGTTGAACTGGAAGCTGCCCCCCGGCTCCGGCCGGCTGGTGGGGCTGGCCGACTTCTCCACCATGATCGCGGGCAGGACGTTGGTGATGGTGACGGTGGCGTCGTCGAAATCGGTGGCCGTGTCACCGTCGTTGTCGACCGCGATGGCGGTGACGACGTCGGTCTGCTGGGCGCCGGCGTTTCCGTTGAAGGGCCCGGTGAACGAGCACGTATACGTGTTGCCGGGCCCGGGGTTGGCCGCCAGCACCGTCCCGATGGCCGTGTTGCAGGTGGAACCGGGGCGGGTGACGAGGTTGCCGTAGATGTTGTCGGTGAGCGACGTGATCGTCACCGCCTCGGGGCTGAGGTTGGTGACCACCACGTTGAAGGTGAAGGTGCCGCCCGGCTCCGGCAGCGCCGCCGGGGGGACGACCGTCTTGTCGACGGCGATGATCGGCAGGACGTCGGTGATGCGGACGATGGCGGACGCGGTGGCGGTCACGGGGGTGCCGTCATCGTCGACGCCGACCACGGTGACGGTGTCGGTGCGGCTGTCGCCGGCGTTGCCGGTGAAGTTGGCGGTGAAGGAGCAGCTGTAGGTGTTGCCCGGTCCGGGGCTGACCGCCAGCACCGTGCCGACGGCAGTGAGGCACGTGTTGTTGGTGACGTTGGGGTTGGCCGGGTCGTCGAGGTTGCCGTAGGGGTTGTCGTTGAGCGAGGTGATCGTCACCGCTTCCAGCGTGCTCGGATTGGTGATCAGCAGGTTGTAGGTGAAGGCGCCGCCGGGCTCGTTCCGGGTCAGCGGCGAGGCGACCTTGGTGATCTGGATATCGGGCGGGACGTCGGTGAGGGTGACGATGGCGTCGTCGAAGTCGGTGACGACCACCCCCGCCGGGTTGGTGCCGGTGACGGTGACGATGTCGGTCTGGTTGTCGCCGCCGTTACCGGTGAAGGGCGCCACGAACGAGCAGCTGTAGGTGTTACCCGGTCCCGGGCTGGGCTGGAGGGCGGTGCCGACGGCCGTGTTGCAGGTGGTGCTGGTGATGTTGGGGTTGGCCGGG
Source organism: Actinomycetota bacterium (assembly GCA_034666105.1). Lineage (GTDB taxonomy): Bacteria > Actinomycetota > Acidimicrobiia > Acidimicrobiales > AC-14 > JAXDMK01. Next base: position 113,626 of record JAXDMK010000127.1, read on the forward strand.
TCGGCGATGTTGCCGTAGATGTTGTCGGTGAGCGACGTGATCGTCAGGACCTCGGTGCTGGTGTTGGTGACGACGACGTTGAAGGTGAAGTCACCGCCCGGCTCGGGGAGGGTGAGGGGGGTGGCGGTCTTGTCGACGTTGATCGTCGGCGTGGAGGTGATGACCGACGCCTCGTTCGGCGCCCCGCAGGGGCTGGTCACCGTCGCGTTGTTGGCGTCGCCGCTGTAGACCGCCACCCAGTTGTAGGTGCCGACCGCGGTGGGCGTGAAGTCGGCCGACGTGGCCGTGGGGGGCGGTCCGCCGGCGAGGGGCCGGGCCGCGCTGGTGAAGATCGGGGCCCCGGTGCAGGTGGGGTTGGACGGGCCGAAGAGGGTGAACGTGACGGTGCCGGTGGGCGTCGGCGCCCCCGCCGCCCCGGTGACGGTGGCCGTGTCGCGGATGGCCTGGGTGAGGGTGACGGGGCTGAGGGCCTGGGTGGCGATGGTGGGCTGGGCCGCGCTGACCACGGACGCCTCGTTGGCCGCCCCGCACGCGCTGGTGGCCGTGGGATAGGCCGCGTCACCGCTGTAGACGGCGACCCAGTTGTAGGTGCCGACGGCCGTGGGCGTGAAGTTGCCCGAGTTGGCCGTGGGCGGCGGTCCACCGGCGAGGGGAACGGCCGCGCTGGTGAAGATCGGGGCGCCGGTGCAGGTGGGGTTACCGGGGCCGAAGAGGGTGAAGGTGACGGTGCCGGTCGGCACCGGACCTGTTCCCCCGTTCACGGTGGCGGTGTCGGAGACGGGGCTGCCGATGGTGACCGCGGGCGTGGCCGCGGTGGTGATCGCGGCCTGGTTCACGATTGACGCCTCGTTGGCGGCGCCGCACGGGCTGGTGGCCGACGGGTAGTTGCCGTCGCCGCTGTAGACGGCGACCCAGTTGTAGGTGCCGGGCCCGGGCGGGACGAACGTGGCCGACGTGGCCGTGGGCGGCGGTCCGCCGCCGAGGGGCCGGGTCGCGCTGGTGAAGATGGGGGCGCCGGTGCAGGTGGGGTTGGCCGGGCCGAAGAGGGTGAAGGTGACGGTGCCGGTGGGCGCCGGCGCCGGGGCCACCCCGCCGGTGACGGTGGCGGTGTCGGAGATGGGGCCACCGGCGGGAGCCGACGGAGTAGCCGTGGTGGCGATGGCCACCGGCGCCTGGGTGACGACGGACGCCTCGTTGGCGGCGCCGCACGGGCTGGTGACCGACGGGTAGTTGGCGTCACCGCTGTAGACGGCGACCCAGTTGTAGGTACCGGGCCCGGGTGGGACGAACGTGGCCGACGTGGCCGTGGGCGGCGGTCCGCCGGCGAGGGGCCGGGTCGCGCTGGTGAAGATCGGGGCGCCGGTGCAGGTGGGGTTGGCCGGGCCGAAGAGGGTGAAGGTGACGGTGCCGGTGGGCGCCGGGGCCGGGGCCACCCCGCCGGTGACGGTGGCGGTGTCGGAGATGGGGCTACCGACGGTGACCGGGGTCATCGCCGAGGTGACGATGGTGGCCACCGACTGGTTGACGACCGACGCCTCGTTGGCCGCCCCGCACGGGCTGGTGGCCGACGGGTAGTTGGCGTCGCCGCTGTACACCGCGACCCAGTTGTAGGTGCCGGGCGCGGTGGGCGTGAACGGACCCGAGTTGGCCGTGGGCGGCGGTCCGCCCCCGATGGGCTGGGCCGCGCTGGTGAAGATGGGGGCGCCGGTGCAGGTGGCGTTACCGGGGCCGAAGAGGGTGAAGGTGACGGTGCCCGTCGGGGTGGGCGCAGGGGTGGCGCCGCCGGTGACGGTGGCGGTGTCGGAGATGGGGCTGCCGATGGTGACGGCAGGCGTGGCCGTGGTGGCGACGCTGGCCACCGCCTGGTTGACGACCGACGACTCGTTGGCCGCTCCGCAGGGGCTGGTGACGGACGTGTAGTTGGCGTCGCCGCTGTACACCGCGATCCAGTTGTAGGTGCCGGGCGCGGTGGGCGTGAAGTTGCCCGAGTTGGCGGTGGGCGGCGGTCCGCCGGTGAGGGGAACGGCCGCGCTGGTGAAGATCGGCGCCCCGGTGCAGGTGGCGTTGGCCGGGCCGAAGAGGGTGAAGGTGACGGTGCCGGTGGGGGCGGGCACGCCGGCCCCGACGCCGGTGACGGTGGCGGTGTCGTTGATGGGACTGCCGATGGTGACCGGCGTGAGGGCCGAGGTGACGATCGTCGGGACGGCCTCGGTGAAGGCGACGTTTTCGACCGGGTCACCACAGACGGTGGCGGAGCCGATGTAGTTGGCGTCGCCGGAGTACGTGGCCACCCACCGGTAGGTGCCGGGGGTGGTGATCGTGGCCGACGCGCTGGTGGGGTAGTCGCCGAAGCCGGCGTCGACCGGGACGGTGTTGGTGAACACGGGGGGGCCGGCGCAGGTGGTGTCGGCCGGACCGAAGAGGTTGAAGGTGATGGTGCCGGTTGGAGGGGCGCCCAAGCCGGAGGACGGCGGAGGCGGCGGGTCGAGGGTTGCCACGTCGGAGGTCGTGCCCGGGACGGTGGTGCCCACCTGGGCGGCGGCGGTGGAGAGGGCCGGCGTGGCCTGGGCGATGGTGGTCTGGTCGGGTCCGCTGTTACGGAACCCGCCGGGGTTGAACGTGGCGCTGACGACCTGGTTCGTCTGCACCCCCGCCAGCCCTGTGTTGGCGTCGATGGTGGGAACCCGCAGGGTGGTGGCGGTGAAGCTCACGGCACAGGTCTGGCCGGTGGCCAGCTGCAACGTGCCCTCGCCGCCCGGGGGGATGAACCGGTAGCGGCTGGCGGTGTTGACGTTGCCGGTGTCGGGCACGATCGTCCAGGTGCCTTCGCAGGTGGCGTTGCCGGCGGGAGTGGAGGAGCCGGTGCCGGTGCCGGAGAGGGCGAAGACCCCGGCCTCGGCGGTGCCGCCGGTGCAGTCCTGGATCTGGTTGCTGCACGCCGGGTAGAGGTCGATCTGGCTCAGGGTGAGGACTGGTGTGGCGGTGGACTCGGGGGGGGTGGACGCGTTGGTGACGCCGATCGACGCCGGGAAGGTCTGGCCGACCGTCACCGCGTCCGGAAAGCTCGGCGCGGGGACGACGAAGAGGAAGGCGTTGGCGTTCGGGGCGAGGAGCACGGAACAGGCGATGAGAAACGCCGCAATCGCGGCGGTGACCTTCGCCGGCGTGTGACCGCGCCAAATCCTTCCCCCGCCGCTCCTCCCGTATCCGCCAAATGCCCCCAAAGAGCCTGTGCTCATCGCCCGAGTCCTCCCCAGCAATCACCTGCGTGGCCGCCGAACCAACGGCGGACGGAGACGACGTTAGTCGTTGCCACGACCAGCGCCTACCTACCGGACGCCGGTTTCCAAACCTCGTTCTCATTTCGCCTTGTGTTGGAGCGGGAATTGTTGGAAGCCCCCCCGTTCAGGCCGTGATTCACCACAACTCGCTCCAACAGCTACCTCCGCTCCAACACTTCGGTGGACGGAATTTGTGAGGAAGTCAGCGGATTCTTCGCCGTTTCCCGAACAACAGTGCGCAATCGCCGAGGACGAACAGGAGGGCGGCCAGCGCCAGGGGATCTCGCAGGGACGAACCGGTACGGGCCAATGGCGCGGCCGAGGCCGCCGGAGCCACCCGGGCGACAACCGTGAAGGCGGTGCTGGCCGATCGGCCGCTGCCGCCCGTGACCACGATGGTGTGGAGGCCGGGCGTGGCATCGGACGGGATCCGGACCGTGACCGAGAACGCCCCCCCGGCGGTGGCCGGGAAGGTGGCGATGACGACCGGTGTGGTGTTGAAGGTGGCGGTGAGGGGGTCGTTGGCGCCGAACCCGCGGCCGGAGAGGACGACGTCCTGGCCCGCGCTCCCCTGGTTGGGGACCACCTGCACCGACGGTGTGGCCGGCGCGGCGGTGGTGGAGGTGGCCGCCACCAGCCCCGCCCCGGCGGTCGTCGTCGGCGACGCGACCCCCGCGGGTCTGGTCGTGGTCGTCGTCGACGTGGACGTGCTCGTCGACGTCGTGCTCGTGCTCGTGCTCGAGGAGGACGAGCTCGAGCCCTGCGGAGCGGTGGTCGTGGTCGTGCTGGTGGAGGTCGAGCTGGTGGACGTCGAGGAGCTGGAGGTCGAGGAGCTGCTGGTGGATGACGAGCTGGTCGACGACGACGAACTGGAGGTGGACGAGCTGCTGGTCGACGACGAGCTGCTGGACGACGAGCTGCTCGACGACGACGAGCTGCTGGTGGACGAGGAGCTGGTGGACGACGTCGACGCGGTCGTGACGACCACCGACTCGTTGGCGTCGTTGCAGGCGGTGGAGACGGCGGTGTTGTTGGCGTCGCCGCCGTACCCGGCCCGCCAGCGGTAGGTGCCGGGCTGGGTGGGGGTGAACGGGTCGGACACGTACTGGCCGTTGCCGGCGACGACCTTGTTGCTGATGGAGGCCACCGCCTGGCTGCAGGTGGCGTCGTTGGGGCCGAAGAGGTTGAACGTGATGGTGCCGGTGGGGCTGTTGCCCCCCGACAGGGTGGCGGTGTCGGTGATCTGCCCCCCCACCGCCACCGAAGGTGACGCGGTGGTGACGAGGGTGGGGGTGGTCGGGACGGGCACGGTGGTGACGACCACCGCCTCGTTGGGGTCGTTGCAGGTGGTGACGACGGCAGTGTTGCCGGCGTCGCCGTTGTACTGCGCGATCCACCGGAAGGTGCCGGCCTGGGTGGTGGTGAAGGGGTCGGAGGTGTACTGGCCGTTCCCGGCCACCGTCCTCATGCTGGTGGACGCCGCCGGCCCCGAACAGGTGGAGTCGTTAGGGCCGAAGAGGCTGAACGTGATGGTGCCGGTGGGGCTGTTGCCCCCCGACAGGGTGGCGGTGTCGGTGACCTGTCCGCCCACCGTGACCGACGGTGAGGCGGTGGTGACGAGCGTGGGGGTGACCGGCCCGGGGGCGGGGGTGACGACCACCGACTCGTTGGGGTCGGTGCACGCGGTGGACACGGGGTTGTGGGTGAGGTCGCCGCTATAGGCCGCCCGCCACCGGAAGGTGCCGGCCTGGGTGGTGGTGTACGGGTCGGAGGTGTACTGGCCGTTTCCGCTCACCGTCCTGGCACTGGAGGAAGCCGTCGGCCCCGAACAGGTGGAGTCGTTGGGTCCGTAGAGCGAGAAGGTGATGGAGCCGGTCGGGTTGACGCCCCCCGACAGGGTGGCCGTATCGGTGACCTGCCCGCCCACCGCCACCGACGGCGAGGCGGTGGTGGTGATCGTCGGGGTGATGAGACCGCCAGGGGTCACCACGACGACTTCGGCCGGGTCGGTGCAGGAGGAGCCGGCGGCGAAGTTGTCGGCGTCGCCGCTGTACTGGGCGACCCACTGGTAGGTACCCGCCTGGGTGGGTGTGAAGGGACCGGAGGTGTACTGGCCGTTGCCGGTCACCGTCACCGTGTCGGTGAAGGCCGCGGGCGGGGCACAGGTGAGGTTGTTGGGGCCGTAGAGGTTGAAGATGATGGTGCCGGTGGGGCCGGTCGGTCCCGAGCCGCTGCCGAGGGTGGCCGTGTCGGTGATCGTGCCGCCCACGGGCACCGTCGGCGAGGCCTGGGTGGAGAGGGTGGGGATCCTCTTCCCCACCGAGACCTGACCCTGGGGATCGCCGCAGGCGGTGGAGTCGGCGGTGTTGTTGGCGTCGCCGCTGTACTGGGCGACCCACTGGTAGGTGCCGGCCCGGTCGGTGACGTACGAGTCGGACTGGTAGTTGCCGTTGCCGGAGACGGGCTTCACCGAGGTGAAGATCGATGTCGCGCAGGTGGTGTCGCCCGGCCCGTACAAGTTGAAGGTGATGGAGCCGGTGGGGTTGGCGCCGTTGCCGAGGGTGGCGAAGTCGAAGATCGGGGAGCCGGCCGGGAACCCGGAGGCCGACGCCTGGTGGGTGAGCACCGGCGTCGCCGCCGTCGCCGGCCCCGCCATCAGCATCGCCCCCCCGACGACGACGGCAGCGGCCACGGCCGCGATGATCTGCCGCAGACGGCGGACGCGCCGCTCGTGGCGGGTCGGCGTCAACCGGTAGCGACGCCGGTCGTTCATACGCTCCCGTTGGCGCTGCGCTCGGCGCCCGTGCCCGGACCGTCCGTCAATGGAGGCTCCCCCCGCCGTCCCGATTCGAGAACGCCGATGTTAGCCAGCTGTCAGGTATGCCCGCGAGGATGGCGGCCGTGCTCGCTACGCTTGCGCATCGGTCGGACCCGCCCCCGGCAGTCGGCCCGCCTCCCGAGCTCGCTCACGGGGGGTCTGCTCCTGCTGGCCGTGGGTGGCGGCGGGTGCAGCAGCCGGTTCGGTGCGCCCGACCCCGCCACCACCCAGGGCGCCGACGTGCTCGACCTGTGGCGGGTGCTCGTGCTCACGGGGATCGGCGTCGGGGGTTTCGTGCTGGCGCTCCTGGCGTGGACGATCGTCCGCCACCGACGACCGGGGGGCGCCGGCGCGGGAGAGGGCGGGCTGCCCCCCCAGACCCGGGAGAACATCCCCCTGGAGATCGCCTACACCGCCGTCCCGCTGGTGATCGTGGCCGTCCTCTTCGCCCTGACCGTGCGGGTGCAGCGGCCGGTCACCAGGCTGGCGGCCAACCCCGGTCTGCGGGTGGAGGCCACCGCCTTCCAGTGGGGCTGGCGCTTCGCCTACCCGGGCCGCGACGTCACCGTCCTGGGCGACTCCAACACCCCGCCCACCCTGGTGCTCCCCCTGGCCGTCACCACCCGGCTCGAGCTGGCGTCGCCCGACGTCATCCACTCCTTCTACGTGCCGTCCTTCCTGCAGAAGCGGGACGTGATCCCGGGGACGGTGGAGGAGATCGACGTCACGCCCACGCGGGTCGGGCGGTACGCCGGCTACTGCGCCGAGTTCTGCGGCCTCGACCACGCCCGCATGACGTTCGACGTCGAGGTGGTGACGCAGCCCGACTTCGAGCGCTGGCTGGCCGAGCACCGCCAGGAGCCGGACGCCGGTGGACGCGAGTCCGGCACCGACGGCGACGGCACCGCCGACCCGAGCGGCCAGGCCCGGGTGGCGGTGGCGGGGACGGGGACGCGGGGCGGGGGCCGGTCGTGACCGTCACCGTCGACCGTCCCGTGCCTCCCGGGGGAGGTCCCCGTCCGCACCGGGCGTCGGGGCTGGCGGGGTGGGTGACGACCACCGACCACAAGCGGATCGGCATCTTCTACATGGTCTGCGCCTTCGGCTTCTTCCTGCTGGGAGGCGTGCTGGCCCTGCTCATGCGGGCCGAGCTGGCCCAGCCCGGCCAGGACATCGTCTCGCAGTCGACCTACAACCAGCTCTTCACCATGCACGGCAGCATCATGATGTTCCTCTTCGCCGTGCCCATGGCCTTCGGGTTCGCCAACTTCCTGGTCCCGCTGCAGATCGGCGCCCCCGACATGGCCTTCCCCCGCCTCAACGCGCTGTCGTTCTGGCTGTTCGTGGGCGGGGGCCTGATGATGGTGTCGTCGTTCCTGACGTCGCAGGGCGCCCCCGCCTTCGGATGGACCGCCTACGCCCCGCTCTCCGACGCCATCCACTCCCCCGGCGCCGGCGCCGACCTGTGGATCGTCGCCGTGATCATCACCGGCGTGGGCACGATCCTCACCGCGGTGAACCTCATCACCACCATCGTCTGCCTGCGGGCACCGGGGATGGTCATGTTCCGCATGCCGATCTTCACCTGGAACATCCTCATCGTGTCGGTCATGGTGATCCTGGCCTTCCCCGTGCTCACCAGCGGGCTGTCGCTGCTGTGGGCCGACCGCCACCTGGGCAGCCACTTCTTCGAACCGGCCACCGGGGGCGTTCCCGTGCTCTGGCAGCACCTGTTCTGGTTCTTCGGCCACCCCGAGGTGTACATCATCGCCCTGCCCTTCTTCGGGGTCGTCACCGAGGTCATCCCCGTCTTCAGCCGCAAGCCGCTGTTCGGCTACCGGGGCTTCGTGTTCGCCACCCTGGCCATCGCGGCGCTGTCCACGGGCGTGTGGGCCCACCACATGTTCGCCACCGGCGAGGTCAACCTCCCCTTCTTCTCGGGGATGACGTTCCTCATCGCGGTGCCCACCGGCGTGAAGATGTTCAACTGGATCGGCACCATGTGGCGGGGCCACCTGCGCTTCGACACGCCGATGCTGTTCTGCGTCGGCTTCCTGGTGGTGTTCCTCATCGGAGGCCTGACCGGGCCCATGATCGCCTCCACCCCCTTCGACCTGCACGTGACCGACACCTACTTCATCGTCGCCCACATGCACTACGTCCTGTTCGGGACGGCCGCCTTCGGCTTCTTCGCCGGCCTCTACTTCTGGTACCCGAAGTTCACCGGCCGGCTGTTGGACGAGCGCCTGGGCAAGCTCAGCTTCTGGCTGATGTTCGTCGGCTTCAACCTGACCTTCTGGGTCCAGCACGTGCTCGGATTGCGGGGGATGCCCCGGCGGGTGTCCGACTATGCCCCCGGCACCGGGTGGGAGACGCTGAACCTCGTGTCGAGCGTCGGGTCGGCCATCCTGGCCCTGTCGATGGTGGTGCTGCTGGTCAACCTGTGGCGGACGTGGAAGCACGGGGAGCCGGCGGGCGACGACCCCTGGGGCGGCTACTCGTTGGAGTGGGCCACCTCGTCGCCCCCGCCGGAGCACAACTTCCACTCCCTGCCTCCCATCCGCTCGGAGCGGCCCGTGTTCGACGCCCGCCAGGCGGCCCGCGCCGTGCCGGGGGCCACGCCGTGAGCGTCGAGTGGAAGCTGTTCACCGGCGCCGGCGCCCTCGCGGCCGTGGTCGGCGGCCTGTACTGGTTCGTGAGCTACGAGCACGCCGGCACCACCATGCTCGTGTTCTCGGGGGTCGCCCTGCTCCTGGTGGCCGGCTACCTCACCGTGGTCGCGGGTCGCGTCGGCACCCGCCCGTCGGACCGGTCCGACGCTTCCCCCGGCGATGGCGCGGGCGAGGTCGAGTACTACCCGTCGAGCAGCGTGTGGCCGTTCCTCACCGCCGCCGGGGTGGTCGTCCTCGGCTTCGGGCTGGTGTTCGGCGCCGGCGTGGGCAGCCTGGGGGTGCTCCTGCTGGTGGCGGCCCTGGGCGGCTACGCGGCCGAGGCCAACGCCAAGCCCTGAACCCCCGACGAACCGGTGACACTTCACCCGCCCGTGGCCGGGCGAAGTGTCACCGGTTCGGGTCAGGGGCCGGGCGGCGGGGGTGGCTTCCAGGCCTCCACCGGGGGCGGCGACGGATGCTCGGCGCCCACCGTCTCGAACCCGCCGGTGGCGGTACGGACGATGAGCCCCCCGGGGGGCGGCTCGGTGGGGTGGAGGTCGTCGCGGGCCAGACCCCGGCACACGTTGCGGGTGACGAAGAACACAGCCAGGGGCACGGCCCCGATGATCACCCGGAAGGCGTTGGTGATCACCTCGGGGGCGATGCGGAAGATGCCGGCCAGGATGTCGTTGCCCCCGGCCAGCAGGAGGATGCCGTAGAAGGCGAGGGTGGCCGCGCCCAGGGCGGTGCGCAGGGGGGCGTCACGGGGGCGGTCGAGGAGGTTGTGGGGCTCCCGGTCGCCGGTGAAGCGACGCTCGAGGAAGGGCCAGGCGTAGAGGGCCCCAAAGGTGATGCCGGGCATGAGCACGCCGGGGAAGAAGGGGTTGGCGACGGTGTGGCCGAAGGCGCGGATCTCCCACGCGGGCATGATGCGCAGGGCCCCGTCGACCCATCCCATGTACCAGTCCGGTTGCGAGCCGGACGTGGCTGCCGCCGCCTGGGTGGCCTTGTACGGGCCGTAGAGCCAGATGGGGTTGATCTGGGCCAGTCCCCCGAGGAGGGCCAGCACCGCCGCCACCAGCAGGAACAGCGCCGCCGACTTGGCCGCGTACTGGGGCCACAGCCGGGACCCGACGATGTTGCCTTCGGAGCGTCCGGCACCCTTGAACTGGGTGTGCTTCTGGCGCCAGACCATGGCCAGGTGGACGGTGAGCAGGGCGATGATCAGGGCGGGGACGATCAGTACGTGGAGGACGAAGAAGCGGGTGATGAACTCGGTGTTCGGGAACTCCCCGCCGAAGAACAGGAAGGCGATCCACGTGCCCGCCACCGGGATGGCCAGGGCGATGGAGTAACCCACCCGCACGCCGGTGCCCGACAGCAGGTCGTCGAGCAGGGAGTAGCCGAGGAAGCCGTTGCCGATGGCCAGCACCAGCAGGGTGACGCCCACGATCCAGTTGAGCTCCCGGGGCCGGCGGAAGGCGCCGGTGAAGAACACCCGGCACAGGTGCACGACGATGGCGGCCACGAACACCAGCGCCGCCCAGTGGTGCATCTGGCGCATCACCATCCCCGCCCGCACCTGGAAGCTGATGTCGAGGCTGGAGGCGTAGGCCTGCGACATCTCCACGCCCCGCAGGGGGGCGTAGGGCCCGTTGTAAATCACCTCCTTGGTGGCGGGGACGAAGAAGAAGGTGAGGTAGATCCCGGTGACGATGAGGATCACCAGGCAGTACATGGCGATCTCGCCGATCATGAACGACCAGTGGTCGGGGAAGATCTTGGTCAGCGCCTTGCGGGTGAAGTGGGAGATGCCCAGGCGGTCATCGACGAAGCGGTAGGCCCGATCGACCGGGTTGGCGCGCCGGTGGGCCCGGCGCCGCTCCTGCTTCCGGCGGGGGCTCACGCCCGGTTCCAGAAGCCGGGGCCGACCGGTTCGGTGAAGTCCCGCTGGGCGACCAGGAAGCCGTCGCCGTCGACCCCGAGGGGCAACTGGGGCAGGGCCCGGGTGGCGGGGCCGAAGCGGGGACGGGCCCCGTCGACCACGTCGAAGGTCGACTGGTGGCAGGGGCAGACCAGCTCGTGGGTGTCCTCCTGGTAGAGCCCCACCGGGCAGCCGACGTGGGTGCAGATCTTGGAGTAGCCGACGTTGCCCTCCGGCGCCCACGTCTCCCGTCCCCGCCGGGGCCGGTTGCGGCCGGGGGCGAGGCGGATGAGCACGACCTGGGAGTCGCCCGCCTGGGTGGCCCCTTCGGGGAAGACGGTGATGGTGCCGCCGACGGAGAGGGTGTCGGGGCGCATGAGGCGGCCGTCGCTGTCGACCAGGCGCCGGCCCGCCCGCCACGCGGTTCGCTGGAGGGAGCGCCCGGGGCTGGGCCCGAGGGAGCGGATGGGGAACAGGGCGGCCAGCCCCAACGCCCCCAACGCCCCCAACAGTAGCCTGACGAGCAGTTTTCGCCGGCCGATGGCCCCGGCGTCGTCGCCGACCTCCCCCACCACCGCCGCTTGGTCGTCGTCCGACCCGGCCAGCTCTCCCCGGTCGCCGGTGACGGGGCCGTCGTCGATCTGCCGGGCCCACTGCACCGCCCCTACTCCAAGTCCCCCGAGGGCGACGAAGAGCAGGGCCCCCTCGGCCTGGGGCTGGCCCCCGGCCACGTACACCCCGGCCAGGCCCAGGGCGGCGGCGGTGCTGGCCAGGAAGGCGATGGCGATCCGGCGGTCGTTGGGCGGGGGGGCGCCGGCGGGCCCGTCGGTGGCGGAGGGCGTGGTCTCGGGCTCCATCCCGTCAGTCCTGGGTGCCGATCCAGCGGGCGGCCAGGAGCACGCCGAGCAGGCCCACGGCCCAGGCCACCATCCCCTCGCTGAGGGGGCCGAGGTGGCCCAGGTCGATGCCGCCCTCGTCCCGGGGATCACGCAGGTAGACGACGTAGCGCACGATGGAGTCGACCTCGTGGTCGTCGAACGTGTCGGGCCCGAAGACGGGCATGGCCCCGGGGCCGATGCGGATGGCCTCCGCCACCTGCCGGGCGGTGGCCCGGTTGAGGGGCGGGGCGTAGACGGCGTGGCCCAGGGCCCCGCCGGCGCCGGCCGAGCTGTGGCAGGAGGCGCAGTTGTCGGCGTAGAGCTGGTAGCCGGCGGCGAGGTCGCCCCGGGACGGGTCGTTCGTGGGCACGGGCGGGCCCGTCCCGAGCGACGCCACGTAGGCGGTGAGCAGGGCGATCTCCTCCGGCGGGAAGGCGGGCCGCTTGCGTTCGGCCTGGGCCCGGGGCCGGTCGAGGGGCATGCGGCCGGTGCTGAGGAAGAAGTCGGCCGACGCCGCCCCCACGCCCAGCAGGGACGGGCCCTGGGCCGTCCCCCGGGCGTCGGCCCCGTGGCAGCTGGTGCAGGAGATCTCGAAGAGCGAGCGCCCGCCGGCGACATCGACCGGGTTGGGCGGGGGCGGGATGGTGACCGGTTGGGCGGCGGCCACCCCGGCCAGGGTCACGGCCAGGCCGAGCGCCATCGCCATCGCCATCGCCATCGCCATCGCGGCCGCGACCGGCCCCCGGCGCTTCATCGGAGGAGGAAGAGGGTGGCCCACAGCGCCACCCACACCACGTCGACGAAGTGCCAGTAGTAGGACACCACCTCCACCGCCGGGGTCTCCGACGGCCCGAACCGGGGCGACGAGGCCCGGGCCACCAGCATCCCCATGGCGGCCATGCCCCCGGCCACGTGCAGGCCGTGGAACCCGGTCATGACGTAGAAGGCCGACCCGAAGGCGTGGGAGCTGATGGAGAAGTCGAGGGTGAGCCACTCGTGGGCCTGGTTGCCGAGGAATGCGGCCGCCAACAGCACCGTCACCACCAGCCAGCGCCGGAAGGCGGCCCGCCTGCCCCCGGCCAGAGCCCGCACCGCCAGCTGCATGGTGCCGCTGGACGCCACCAGGAGGGCCGTGAACACACCGCTGACCACCCGGTCGAGCTCCACCCCCGGCGGCGGCCAGTCCCCCGGGGTGGCCGCTTTGAGGGCGAAGTAGGCGCCGAACAGCCCACTGAAGAACATGATCTCGGACGCCAGCCACACCACCGTTCCCACCGGCAGCAGGGGGACGCGGGCCGTGTCAGCCACCGCCAGTTTCTAGCAGCCCGCCCCGGGTAGCCGGGGCCCGGTCAGCGGATGCGGAAGCGGGTCTCCCCCACCGGCGTCTCCCGGGCCACGTCGACCGCCGTCACCCGGGCCCCGGGCGGTCCCTGCCCGCACCACCCGACCATCCGCTCGACGCCGGCCCGCTCGCCCTCGAACCACGCCTCCACCCGCCCGTCGGCCCGGTTACGCACCCACCCGCCCACGCCCACCGCGGTGGCCATCCGCCGGCACGTGTCCCGGAAGAACACGCCCTGGACCACGCCGTCGACCACCACCCGCCGGGCCACGACGTCCGTCTTGCGGCCCGACGACCCGGCCGCCTCAGGCGTCGGTGCCGTCCCAGGTGGGGTCGAGCTGGGCGACGAACTGGGCGCACCGCTCGGCCTCGTCCGTCTCGCCGATGGCCTCGGCCATGCGCCGCAGGCCGTCGAGGGCCCGGAGGAAGCCCCGGTTGCCTTCGTTCCGCCAGCGCACGTAGCCCGACCCCCGCCACCCGTTCTGGCGCAGGCGGTCGAGGCCCCGGTGGTAGCCGACCCGGAAGGCGGCGTAGGCCTCCACGTCGTCGCGGCCCAACTGGCCCAGGCGGGCCCATCCGTCGAGGAAACGGGGCCAGCGGGCGACGACGGCGGCCACCGCCGACCGGCGCTCGTCGGGCGGCTGCTGGAGGGCGGCGGCCAGGGCGGCCAGCGCCTCGGGGGCCTCGGCCGGCAGGACCGTCTCCGGGATCCCGCCGGTGAAGCTCACGTCAGCCATTCTCGGCTCCTACCGGATACCACGGGAACGAGGACATGGCCTCCCACTGTTCGTCGTCGATCGACTGCCACACCCAGAAGGAGGCGCCGATGGCACCGCCGCGGACGGCGACGTCGAGGAACCGTACCGTCTCCTCGGCCGAGGGTGCGCCGGGCCGACCGCCGTCGGGGCCGGCGTCGTAGCCCTGGCCGATCACGTGGACGGGGCGCAGCCGCGACAGCCGCTCGACGGCCTCGGCGGTGGCCGCTCCCGGCTCGGCGCAGCCCCAGTAGACCATGGGGGCGAAAGCGTCGACGTAGTCGGCGATGGCGGTGTACGGGTAGGTGCCCGTCCACAGGCGGTCGGTGGGCCGGTAGACGGTGGCCACCAGCAGGCGGTCGCCGGCCGCCTCCCGGACCTGGCTCAGGTAGACCCGGGCCCGCCGCTCGGTGAGCACGACGCCCTCGGTGGCCAGCTCGATGTCGGGGCTGAAGCCGTCGAGGGCCTCGCCCGCCGGCCCCCGCCAGGCCAGCGCCTCGCCGCTCCAGCGGGCGTCGTCGACCGGGTCGTGGAGAAAGGGGAAGCCCCAGCCGATCACGGCCAGCCCCGCCTGGTGGGCCTTGGGGACCAGCTCGGCCAGCACGCCGGCGGCGTAGAAGCCGTCACGGGAGTCGCCCACCCGCACCCACAGCTGGCGCAGGCCCGCCTCCCGGGCCCGGCGGACGACGGCATCGGCGTCGCCACCCTCGGTCTGGCCGAACCGCCACACCCACATGCCCTTGCCCTCGATCGGGGCCAGCCCGGCGGTGAGGGCGGCGGGGGCCGGCACCGGCTCGGGCAGCTCGGTCTCGGGGACGAGTACCGGCGGCTGCCATCCGGGGGGGAATGCGGGCGCCGGCGGCCGGGGCGGGAGCGGGCAGCCGGGCAGGGGCAGGGCCAGGGCCTCGGTGGGGGCGACCCGGTCCGCGGCCGCGGGGGGGTCCGGCGCGACCGGCGCCACCGGGGTGGTGACGGGCGGGTCGACGGTGCCCCGGCCGACCACCACGGGGGCGGGATCACCGGCGGGGCCCGGACCCGCCAGCCACGGCCCGGCCAGGGCCACCGCGGCGAGCACGGGCGCCACCCGGCGGGCAACCCGGCCGAGGGCCGCCCCGCGAGCAGCGGGAGTGGAGCGACGGCCCGGGTTTCGGGCCGGTGCGTCAGGCGAGGGCGTCCGCCGGCTGGACCTGGTCCCCGAGGGGGACGCCGGCCCGCATCAGGAACGCCAACCGACGCTCGATGGTGTGGGCCCAGGTGGCCAGGTCGGCGAGGAAGTGCTCCCGGTCGCCGTCCTCGTAGGCATGCTCGAGCTCGTCGAACGCGGTGTCCTCGGCATCGAGGAGCATCCGGTACCGAGTCAAGAATCCCTCGTTGACCACCTCTTCGAGCGCCACGGGCACCACCTCCAGGTTCACGACGGCCTGCCCCGTCGACCGTAGCGCGGTCGCTGGGGGTGCGGAAGTTTTCCGGCGCCCGCCCCCGGGCCGATCACGTCAATTGTCTTGGGCGCTCCCCGGGCGCGAATCGGCTCGCCGGCGCATGTCGCGCCGGCGAGCCAGGATTCGTTCTCGAAGGGCCGCTAGGTGGTCTGGCGGCGGAGGATGTGGGTGAGGCTGACCAGGGCGAGGCCGGCGAAGAAGGCGATGAGCGCCATCTGCACCATCGAGGCACTGGAGGAACCGGTGAGGGCGAGACCGGCACCGGACACGGCCTTGGCCGGGCCGGCGTTGTCGTGGCCCTTGTTGCCCTTGCAGTGGTCGGCGCCCGAAGCGGTCGACTCCATCACCGCGGTGGAACAGCCGGACGCGACCGAGCCGTCGATGGCCACGGCGTCGCCCGACGCGGTCGAGTCGTTAATGGCAACCGCAGTGCCGGACGCTACCGAACCATTGGACGCGAAGGCCTCGCCTGAGGTCATCCCGTCGTGGTGGCCGTCGTCGGCTGCAGCCGGGCCCGCCAGGAAGGCAACCATGCCAACCAGACCAGCCACAACCGCCAGCAGCGACATCGTCGCACGTCTCTTCGTGGTCATCGTCTCCTTCTTCCGCTCTGGGAACTGTCTCTACGGTCGTGCAGTCGGCTTGCGCCTCGTGCGAGGTGGTCAGGACTCTTCGTTCTCTGCCCGGCGCCGGCCGATGCGACCCAGCGCCAGCAGGAGGCCGCCAAGGCCGCTGCTGGCTCCGGCCACCCCCGCCAGTGTCCCGGCGTCGAGGCCAGTGCGGGCCAGCGTAGCCGCCCCGCCCGGACCGTTGTGGGTTCCGTCGTCGTCGCCGCCCTTGTGGCCCTTGCCGGGTGCGCAGTCGGCGCCCGATGCGGTGGACGTCTCGATCGCCGTGGAGCACCCGGAAGCGACCGAACCGTCGGTGGCGAGGGCGCCGCCGGAGGCGGTGGAGTGGTTGACGGCGGTCGACCATCCGGACGCCACCGACTCGTTGACGGCGTGGGCACTGCCCGAGGCGACCGAAGTCTCGTCGGACGTGGCCCCACCGGAGGCGGTGAAGGACGTCGGCCAGGTGAGGGCGGCGTCCTTGTCGGCGTGGTCGCCGTGGTCGGCGTGGTCGGCGTGGCTGCTCTTGTGGCTGGCCTCGGGCGTCGCCGCCGATGCGGGAGCGGACGCTGCCGCTCCCCCGCCACCGCCACCGCCGCTGCCCAGGCCGGCTCCGGTGCCGGCGGCGGTGCTGGCTGCGACCGCCGGGGTGCCGGTGCCGCTGGCCGTGCCGGTTGAGCCCGACGAGGGGGAGGAGCCGGACCCGGAGACCGGGTTCGTCTCCGCCACCGACGTGCTGTCGCCCGTGTCACCGGTGTTGGTGGCGCTGGATTGCCCGACGGCGTGGCCGGTGTTGCCCGAGGTGGCCGCGGGCGAGGCGGTGACCGTTCCCCCGCCGCCGTTGCCGCCGTTGGCCTGCGAGAGGCCAACCGCCGAACCCCCGAGGGCGATGCCGGCGGAGCCGATGTTGATTGCAGGCCCGCCGGTGCCGGCCGCGGCCACGGCACCGCCGAGGCCGAGCAGGGTGCCGTCGCCGGCGTCGCCACCGAAGCCACCGAAGAGGTCGATGTCGGTGTCGTTGAGCGCCTCACCGGTGACACCCGAGAGGCCGTCGGCCACCGAGTGGGCACCGGAGTTGGCCAGGCTGTCGGCGCTGGCGTCAGCGTCGGCCGTGCCCGTGTCGCCCGTGGCCCCGGAGTCGCCGGTGACGGCGTCGCCGGAGATCGTCACCGTCGTGCCCAGGCCGGCCAGGCCGGTGTTGACCATGGTCGGGCCGGAGGTGGCGTTGCCGGTGTTGCCGGTGGGCCCGGAGGGGCCCGACGTGGCGATCGGCGACGAGGTGGCGCTGGAGAGGGCGTCGCCGGTGTCGCCGGTGTTGGTGGAGCTGGACCGGGAGTCGACGTCGCCGGAGGCACCGCTCTTGGCCGTCGGCGTCACGTTGGCGCTGGCCGCCCCGCCGTTGCCGGCGTTGGCCGCGGCGGTGGCCACCGAGGAGCCGCCGGTGGCGCTGACGATGCCGTTGACGGTGGTGCCGATGAGCAGGTTCAGCGCCGGGCCGCCGTCGCCGGCCAGCCCGATGGCGAGCCCGCCGTCGCCACCGTCGCCACCGAACACACCGCCGTCCTCGCCGCCGATGTCGACGAAGTTGAGCGCGGCGCCGGTCTCGCCGGAGAGGCCGGTGGCCGCCGACCGGGCACCGGAGTTGGCCGTGCTGTCGGCCGCGGCCACGACGGAGGCGTCGCCGGTGTCGCCGGAGTCGCCGGAGTCGCCCGAGGTGGCGCTGCCCGAGATGGAGAGGGCGGTGCCGAGGAGGGCCGGGTTGGTGGCGTTGGCCACCGACGAGGCCGCCCCCGTGCTACCGGTGCCGCCCGACGAGCCGCTGCCGATGACCGGGCTGGCCACCGCGATCGAGGTGGCGTCGCCGGTGTCGCCGGTGTTGGTGCTGCTCGACTGGGAGCTGACGGCACCCGAGGCCCCCGACGTGGCCGTGGGCGTGAGGGTGACCCCCGCCGCACCGCCGGCACCGCCGTTGGCCGCCGCGGTGGACACCGACGATCCGCCGGCGGCGATGACCGACCCGCCGACGCCGACCCCGAACAGGGCGTTGGCGGCGCCGCCGGAGAGGTCGACCACGGAGATGTTGATGTCGGCGGCCACAGCCGCTCCGCCATCGCCGCCCTCGCCGCCGTCGGCCTCGACGGCGACGTCGTTGACCGCGTCGCCGGTGGCGCCGGTGGTGGCGTCGGTGGTGGACATGGCGCCCGAGTTGGCCGAGCTGGTGGCGGTGGCGTCGCCGGTGACGTTGCCGGAGTCACCGGAGTCACCGGAGTCGCCCGAGGTGGCAGCCCCGCCGACGGCCAGCGACGTGCCCAGGATGGCCGAGTTGGCCGCGGTTGCGCTGGTGCTGGCCGGACCGGTCGCGCCGGTGCTGCCGGAGTTGCCGGAGACACCGATGGGGTTGGACGTGGCCGACGACCAGGCGTCGCCGGTGTCGCCCGAGTTGGTGGAGCTGGACTGCGAGGTGCTGGTGCCGGAACCGCCGCTGGTGGCGGTGGGCGTGGCCGTCACCGTGCCGGCACCGCCGGCACCGCCGCCGGCGTCGGCCGTGGCGACGCTGCTGCCGCCCTTGGCCAGGACCGACCCGGTGACCAAGGCCCCGGCGATGCCGTTGGCCGCCCCGCCGCCGGCGGAGATGACGCTGATGTCGAGGTTGACCGCACCCGCTCCGCCGCCGTCGCCGCCCTCGCCGCCGTCGACGTCGAGGTCGGCCGTGTTGACGGCCAGGCCGGTATCGCCGCTGGCCGACACCGCGTCGGAGATGGCGCCGGAGTTGGCGGTGCTGGTGGCGGTGCCGCTGACGTTGACGTCGCCGGTGTCGCCGCTGTCGCCGAACTCGAGGTCGCCGCTGTTACCGCTGGTGGCGCTCCCGCCGATGGCGAGGGCCGTACCCAGCACCGCCGGCGAGTTGGTGGCGGTGGCGCTGGTGGTCGCGGGGCCGGTGTCGCCGGTGTCGCCCGAGTTGCCGCTCCGGGCGACGGGGCTGGCGTCGGCCAGCGAGGTGGCGTTGCCGGTGTCGCCGCTGTTGGTGGAGCTGGACTGCGACGTGGCCGCGCCCGACGCCCCCGAGGAGGCGTTGGGGCTGGCGGTGATGGTGCCGGCACCGCCGGCACCGCCGCCCGCCTGCGAGGTCGCCACCTCGCTGCCGCCGAGGGCCGTGACCGACCCGCCGATGACTGCCCCGGCGATGAGGTTGACCGCCGCCCCGGAGCCGTCGATCACGGCGATGTCGACGTTGGCCGCCCCCGCGAACCCGCCGTCGCCACCCTCGCCGCCGTCGGCGTCGAGGAAGAGGGCGTTGCCGGCCAGGCCGGTGTCGCCCGACAGGGAGTCGGTGGTGGCGTAGGCGCCCGAGTTGGCGATGCTCTCGGCGGTGCCGGCGGCGGTGGCGTCGCCGGTGTCGCCGGTGTCGCCGCTGTCGCCCGAGGTGGCCGGTCCGCCGACCGCCACGGCCGCACCCAGGAGGGCGGAGTTGGTGGCGGTGACCTTCGAGCTGGCCGACCCGGTGTCGCCGGAGTCTCCGGAGTTGCCGGACGTGGCCACCGGGCGGGCGATGCCGGTGGAGCTGGCGTTGCCCGTGTCGCCGGTGTTGGTGGCGCTGGACTGCGAGGTGCTCGCCCCACTGGCACCCGACGTGGCGTCGGGGCTGGTGGTGGTGATGGAGCCGGCGCCGCCGGCGCCGCCGTTGGCCGCGGCGGTGGCGACCGAACTGCCGCCGACGGCGGAGACGGAGCCGCCGACGACGGCCCCGAGGACGACGTTGGCCGCGCCGCCGCTGAGGTCGATCACGGAGAGGTCGGCGTTGGCGGCCAGGGCGATCCCGCCGTCGCCACCCTCGCCGCCGTCGGCCTCGGCGCCCACCAGGTTGAAGGCGGCGCCGGTGTCACCGGACGTGGAGATGGTGTCGGCCGCGGCGCCCGAGTTGGCGGCGGAGAAGACGTCGCCGATGGCGGTGGCGTCGCCGGTGTCGCCGGTCTCGCCCGATTCACCGGTCTCGACCGCGCCGCCGATGGCGACGGCGGTGCCGATGGCGGCCGAGTTGGTGGCGGTGGCGTCGGACACGGCGTCGCCGGTGTCGCCCGACCAGCCCGAGTTGCCGGTGGTGGCGACGGGGGTGGAGATGGCGGACGAGGTGGCGTTGCCGGTGTTACCGCTGTTGGTGGAACTGGCCTGGGTGGTTGAGGCGCCGCTGGCGCCGCTGGTGGCGTGCGGACCGGTGGTGATGCTGGCGTCGCCACCTGCTCCGCCGTTGGCCTCGGCGGTGGAGACGGTGCTGCCGCCGAGGGCGGAGACCGAGCCGAGGACCACGGAGCCGACGACCACGTTCAGGGCGCCACCGGAGACGTCGACGATCGATGCGTCGAGGTTGGCTGCGACCGCCAGGCCACCGTCGCCCCCGTCGCCTGCGTCGGCGTCGAGCCCGACGCCGTTGAAGGCGGAGCCGGTGTTGCCCGAGGCCGACTCACCGGCGGTGAGGGCCCCGCTGTTGGCGACGGCGCCGGCGAAGCCGAAGGCGCTGGCGTCGCCCGTGTCGCCCGTCTCGCCCGATTCGCCGGACTCGGCCTCGGCGCCGATGCCCGGGCTGAGCAGGGTCGGGTCGCTGCCCACGGCGAGGGCGGTGCCGCCGATGGAGGAGTTGACAGCCGTGGTGCTGGTGCTGGCCGAGCCGGTGCCGCCGGAGTTGCCGGAGTTGCCGCTGACGGCCGTCGGGGTCGTCACCGCGGTGGCGGTGGCGTCGCCGGTGTCGCCGGAGTTGGTGGCGCTGGTCTGGGAGGTGGCCGCCCCGCTGGCCCCGCTGGTGGCGGTGGGGCTGGCGGTGATGGTGGCTGCGCCGCCGGCGCCGCCGTTGGCGGCGGCGGTGCCGACCGAGCTGCCCCCGTGGGCGGTGACCGAGCCGGTGAGGATGGAGCCGAGGACCAGGTTGAACGCCGGTCCGCCGTCGTCGGAGGCGGCGATGGCCACTCCGCCGTCGCCACCCTCGCCGCCCTCGGCCTCGGCCAGGACGAAGTTGGCGGCGTCGCCGGTGTTGCCCGAGAAGGCGTCGCCGAAGGCCTGGGCGCCGGAGTTGGCGCCGGCGAAGGCGGAGCCGACGGCGGTGGCGTCGCCGGTGTCGCCCGATTCTCCCGACTCACCCGTCTCGGCCGGTCCGCCGATGGCGACGGCGCTGCCGAGGGTGGAGGGCGAGTTGACCGCGCTGGGCTCGGAGGTGGCATCGCCGGTGTCGCCGGTGTCGCCCGAGTCGCCCGACCAGGCGTTGGAGGCGGCGGTGGCGGCAGCCGTGGCGTCGCCGGTGGTGCCCGAGTTGGTGGCGCTGGTGCGGGCGGCGGCGTCGCCGCTCTGGCCGCTGGTGGCCGTGGGGGACACGGTGACGGTGGCGTCGCCGCCGTTGCCGCCGCTGTTGGCGGCGGTGGCGACGGAGCTGCCGCCCGTGGCCGAGACGGTGCCGCCGAGGGCGCCGGTGACCTCGTTCTCGGCCGAACCGCCGTCGCCGGAGATGGCGACGACGAGGGGACCGGAGTCTTCGCCGTCCGCGGCGGTGGCGCTGGCCAGGACGAAGTTGGCCGCGAAGCCGGTGTCACCGGAGAAGGAGGTGGCGTCGCTGCTGGCGCCGCTGTTGGCGTAGGCCTCGGAATCGCTGACCGCCTGCGCCGAACCGGTACTGCCGGACTCGCCCGAGTCGCCGCTGGTGGCGGAGCCGCCGGCGGCGAGGGCCGTGCCCAGGATCGCCGAGTTGACCGCGGTGGGCGAGGAGACGGCGTCGCCGGTGTCGCCGGTGGTGCCGGAGTCGCCGGAGCTGGCCGTGCTCGAGTCGAACGCGGTGGCCTTGGCGTCGCCCGTGTTGCCCGTGTTGGTGGTGCTGCTCTGGGCCGTGGATGCCCCCGAGGCGCCGCTGGTGGCGATGGGGCTGATGGTGAGGGTGGCCGAGCCGCCGTCGTCGCCGCTGTCGTCGCCGGTGGCGACGCTGCTGCCGCCGATGGCGAAGACGGACACACCGGAACCGCCGCCGGTGACCTCGTTCTCGGCGTCGCCGCCGTCGCCCGAGGTGGCGATGATGCCCTGGGCGACGCTGCTGCCGCCGGTGGCCTGGGCGGCGATGGTGCCGCCGGCGCCGCCGGTGATGGTGTTCTCGGCCTCGCCGCCGTCGCCCGCGGTGGCCATGTCGCCAATGGCGACGCTGCTACCGCCGGTAGCGCTGGCGAGGATCGTGGACCCGGCGCCGCCGGTGATGGTGTTCTCGGCGTCGCCGCCGTCGCCCGACGTGGCGATCGACACGCCGCCGGCGCCATCGGTGTCGACCGCGGTCACGACTGCGGCGACGAAGTTGACGGCGCTGCCGGTGTCACCGGAGGAGGAGTTGGCGCTGGACGTGGCACCGGTGTTGGCCCGGCTCAGGGCGCTGCCGCCGAGCACGATGGCGTCGCCGGTGTCGCCCGAGTCGCCCGACTCGCCCGAGATGGCGCTGCCGCCGGTGGTGAGGGCGGTGCCCACGATGGCGGTGTTCACCGAGGCCGGCTCGGCGAAGGCGTCGCCCGTGTTGCCGGTGTTGCCGGAGTTGCCGGTGGCGACGGAGCCGCCGTCGACCGTGGCGCCACCGGTGTCGCCGGAGTCGCCCGAGTCGCCCGAGCGGGCAACGCCGCCGACGGCGGCGGCGGTGCCGAGACCGCCGGTGTTGATTGCGCTGGGGCTGGCCGTGGCGTCGCCGGTGGTGCCGGTGTCGCCCGAGTCGCCCGACTTGGCGCCTGCGCTCTGGGCGGCGGCGGACGTGGCGTTGCCGGTGTCGCCCGAGTTGGTGGCGCTGGACTGGCTGGTGGCCGCACCCGAGGCGCCGGAGGTGGCGATCGGGGAGAGGGTGAGGGTGACGTCGTCGCCGGTGATCTCGGCCGCCACCAGGTTGAGGGCGTCGCCCGTGTCGCCGCTGTCGGCGGTGGAGAAGGAGTCGGCGCCCGAGACGGCGATGCTGTCGGCCCCGCCCTCGGCGCTGACCGTGCCGGTGCTGCCCGACGCCCCCGAGTCGCCCGAGATGGCGGAGCCACCGGCGGCGAGGGCGGTACCCAGCATGGCGCTGTTGACGGCGGTGGCGTCGTTGGTGGCGTCGCCCGTGTCGCCCGTGTCGCCCGAGTTGCCGGAGGCGGCCCAGCCGTTGGACACGGCCGCCGAAGAGGCGTCACCGGTGTCGCCCGAGTTGGTGGCGCTCGACTGCGACGTGGCCGCACCCGAGTCGCCGCTGGTGGAGATGGGCACCGCGGTCAGGGTGGTGGCCCCGCCGTCGTCGCCGTCGGCCGAGCTCAGGGCGACGCTGCTACCGCCGATGGCGGAGGCGACGATCGTCGATGCGGCACCGCCGGTGATGGTGTTGGTGGCGGCACCGCCGGCGCCGGAGACGGAGACGGCCACGCCGCCGGCGCCACCCAGGCCACCGGTGACGCTGATGCCGGCGCCGACCGGGATGAAGGCGGCCGAGCCGGTGTCGCCGCTCTCGGCGAAGGAGGTGCTGGAGGCGCCCGAGCTGGCGAAGCTGGAGGCGAAGCCGGAGATGTCGGCGTCGCCCGTCTCACCCGAGGCGCCCGAGTTGCCGGTGACAGCGTCGCCGCTGGTGGCGATGGCGGTTCCGGCGATGGCGCTGTTGGTGGCGGTGGCGGAGGCGTCGGAGTCGCCCGTGTCACCCGTGTCGCCCGAGTCGCCCGAGGTGGCGGTGGGAGTGGCGGTGGCGGCCGAGCTGGCGTCGCCCGTGTCACCCGTGTTGGTGGTGCTGGCCTGGCTGCGGGCCTCGCCCGAGTCGCCGGAGACGGCGGTGGGAGTGGCCGTCAGGCTGCCCGCTCCGCCGGCGCCGCCGTTGGCGTCGGCCGTGGCCACCGAGCTGCCGCCCCGTGCGCTGGCCGAGCCGTTGACCGTGCCGGCGGGGGTGATGGTGTTGGTGGCGGCGCCACCGGGGCCGGAAACGGACGTGGCCAACCCGCCGGGGCCGCCGTCGCCGGCGGTCACGAGGGCGTCGAGGAAGTTGACCGCGTCGCCGGTGTCGCCGGAGTCGGCGGTGGTGAGGACCAGGGCGCCGGAGTTGGCCGCGCTGTCGGTGGTGGCGAAGGCGCCGGCGTCGCCGGTTGCACCGGAGTCGCCCGAGGAGCCGGAGGTGGCGTTGCCGGCGACGGCGATGGCCGTGCCGAGGACGGCCGGGGTGTTGGTGGCGGTGGCGATGTTGTGGCCGCTGCCGGTGTCGCCGCTGTCGCCGGAGTCACCCGAGGCGGCCGACGGCTTGGCCGTGGCGACCGACGTGGCGTCGCCCGTGTCGCCGGTGTTGGTGGCACTGCCCTGGGCGACGGCTGCTCCCGACATGCCGGAGAGGGCGGAGGGCGTGACGGATGCGGTGGCCGCACCGGCGTCGCCGCCGTCGCTGGCGGTGGTGGACACCGAGCTGCCGCCGACTGCGAGGGGCGAGCTGGTGACGGTGCCGGCACCGCCGCCGGTGACCGTGTTGGTAGCCGCGCCGCCGGCGCCGGAGACCCCGACGGAGACGCCGCCGGCACCGCCCGAACCGCCGGTGGCGGTGATGGTGATCGGGTCGAAGATGTCGCCGTTGAAGGCGTCGCCGGTGTCGCCCGAGATGGCGTCGGCGGTGACGTTGGCGCCCGTGTTGGCGAAGCTGGTGGCGTCGGCGCCGGCGGTGGCCGAGCCGGTGGCGCCGGTGTCGCCGGAGTCGTCCGACGAGGCGTTGCCGCCGAGGGCGACCGCTGTGCCCAGGGCGGCCGAGTTGATGGCCGTGGGCGTGCGGCCGTAGTCGCCGGTGTCGCCCGAGTCACCCGAGTCGCCGGAAGTGGCGGACGGGTTGGCGGTGGCACTGGAGACGGCGTCGCCGGTATCGCCGGTGTTGGTGGCGCTGCTCTGCGACTTGGCGTCGCCGGAGGCGCCGCTGGCCGCCTTCGGGGTGACGGTGACGGTGCTGGCCCCGCCGGCACCGCCGTTGGCCTCGCCGGTGGCGACGCTGCTGCCGCCGACGGCGATCGGGCTGCTGGTGACGTCGGCGCCCGTGATGGTGTTGGTGGCCGCACCGCCGGCGCCGGACACGGGGACCGTGACGCCACCGGGGCCGCCGGCGCCGCCGGCGGCGAAGGCGTCGATCAGGTTGGCCGCGTCGGCGGTGTCGCCCGAGAGGACGAAGGAGTCGACGTTGGCGCCGGAGTTGGCGAAGCTGTCGGCGGAGCCGTCGGCGGTGGCGTCGCCCGTGGCGCCGGTGTCGCCGGTGTCGCCGGTGTTACCCGAGTTGCCGGACAGGGCCGACCCGCTGGACGTGGCGGCCGACCAGGCCTGGCCGGTGGCGCCGTCGTTGGTGGCGCTGCCCTGGCCGGTGGCGGTACCGGTGCCGCCGGTGGTGGTGGAAGGGGCGGAGGTGAGGCTGCCGCCGCCGCCGGCGCCGCCGTCGGCCGCGCCCGTGGCCACCGAGCTACCGCCGGTGGCGGACGAGGTGCCGGTGACGTCGCCGCCCACCGGGGCGGTGACGGTGGTGGTGGCTGCGCCGCCGGCTCCGGCGACCGGGACGACCACGCCGCCGGCGCCGCCGTCGCCGCCGATGGCCGTGAGGAAGGCCACGGTGGGCTCGAGGACGCCGCCGGAGTCGCCCGAGACGGCGGTGATGTCGGCGTTGGCACCGGAGTTGGCGTAGCTGGTGGCGGAGCCGTCGGCCGTGGCCGCGCCGGTGTCACCACTCGAGTTGTCGGGGCCGTCCCCGGTGAACGGAACCGGGATGGCACCGGCGATGGCGGTGCCACCGAGGCCGTTGTTGACGGCGATGCCGGAGACGAAGGCGATGGCCGTACCGAGAAGCTCGGTGTTGGTGGCCGACGTGTTGTTGCCGGAGCCGCCGGTGGCGCCCGTGTCACCGGAGTTGCCCGAGGTGGCGGCGGGGTTGGACGTGGCGGTGGAGAGGGCGTCGCCCGTGTCGCCGGTGTTGGTGGCGCTGCCCTGGGCGGTGGAGGCGCCGGTGGCGCCCGAGGTGGAGGTGGGGGTGGCGGTGAGGGTGGAGGCGCCGCCGGCGCCGCCGTTGGCCTCGCCCGTGGCCACGGAGCTGCCGCCGTGGGCGCTGGGAGAGGCGACGACATCGCCGACCACGCCGGTGACGGTGACGGTGGCGGCGCCGCCCGCACCTGCGACCGGGACAGCGACCCCGCCGGCTCCACCGTCGCCGCCAAGGACGGCGACGGACAAGTCGTTGACGATGTCGCCGGTGTCGCCCGACAGCGCGTCGGACACGACGTTGGCGCCCGAGTTGGCGAAGCTGTCGGCGTCGCCGATGGCCGTGGCCGGGCCGGTGTCGCCCGACTCGCCGGAGGCACCGGTGTGGTTGCCGCCGCCGATGGCGATGGCCGTGCCCAACAGGCCGGTGGCGGTGTTGGTGGCGGTGGGCCGGGGGCGGGCGTCGCCCGTGTCGCCGGTGGCGCCGCTGTTGCCCGACACCGAGGTGGGGCTGGAGGTGGCGCCCGACGTGGCGGCGCCGGTGTCGCCGGTGTTGGTGGCGCTGGACTGCGAGGTGGACGCACCCGAGTTGCCGCTGGTGCCGGTGGGGGTGACGGTGCCGGTGGCCGCGCCGCCGGCCCCGCCGTTGGCCTCGCCGGTGGCGACGCTGCTGCCGCCGGCCGCGCCCGAGCCGAAGCCGAGGCCGACGAGCACGGGGGCCGCCAGGGTGGGCGTGGTGAGGGTGGCGTCGCCGCCGCCGAGGGCGACAGGAACGACCACGCCGCCGGCGCCGCCGTCGCCGCCGGCGACGACGATGATCGTGGTGTTCTCGGCGTCGCCGGTGGCGCCGGAGGTGGAGATGGACGACGCGTTGGCGCCGGAGTTGGCGCCGCTGCTGGCCAAACCGTCGGCGGTGGCCGCACCTGAGTCACCCGAGTCGCCCGAGTCGCCCGAGATGGCGGGGCCGCCGATGGCGATGGCCGTGCCGAGGGGGGCGGTGTTGAGGGCGGTCGCCTGGGACAGGGCGTCGCCCGTGTCGCCGGTGTCGCCCGTGTTGCCCGAGCGGGCGGTGGGGCTGGAGGTGGCGACCGAGGTGGCGGCACCGGTGTCGCCGCTGTTGGTGGCGCTGGACTGCGAGGTGGCGGCGCCGCTGGCACCGGACGTGGCGACCGGCGACGACGACAGGGTGCCGGCCCCGCCGGCACCGCCGTTGGCCTGGGCGGTGGCCACGCTGCTGCCGCCGACCACACCGCCGCCGAAGCCGAAGCCGGGGAACAGCAGGGTGGGGTCGCTGGTGGCGGTCACGTCGCCGCCGGGGCCGGCGACGGGGAGTGCCACCCCGCCGGCGCCGCCGCCGCCGCCGACGACCAGGATGTCGGTGACGTTCTCGGCCTCGCCCGTGGCGCCCGACAGGGAGTCGGACACGGAGTTGGCGCCGGAGTTGGCGAAGCTGTCGGCGGTGCCGATGGCCGTGGCCGCGCCCGAGTCGCCTGAGTCGCCCGAGTCGCCGCTGGTGGCGCCGCCGCCGATGGCGATGGCGGTGCCGAGCAGGCCGTTGTTGGTGGCGGTGGGCTGGTTGGTGGCATCGCTGGTGCTGCCGGTGCTGCCGGTGTTGCCGGAGACGGCCGACGGCGAGGACACCGCGCTCGACCAGGCGTCACCGGTGTTGCCGGTGTTGGTGGAGCTGGACTGGGCGGTGGAGGCACCGGAGGCGCCCGACGTGGCGGTGGGGTTGGAGGTGACGGAACCGGCGCCGCCGGCGCCGCCGTTGGCCTCGGCCGTGGCCACCGCGCTGCCGCCGGAGACCAGCGGGAGGATGATCTGGCCGGCCGCGCCGGGGGTGGGGCCGACGGGCACGACGCCGCCGGACCCGATGCTGCCGCCGAGGCCGCCGACCACGGTGATGAATGTGTCGTTGAACGCCTCGCCCGTGTCGCCCGACGTCGAGACGGACGCGGTGTGGGCGCCGGAGTTGGCGAAGCTGGTGGCGTTGCCGACCGCGGTGGCGTTGCCGGAGTTGCCGGAGCTTCCGCTGTCGCCGGAGGTGGCGGGGAGCGGGGGGGCGGCACCGTTGATGGGGATGAACACGCTGGTGCCGCCGACCGGGATGGAGATGCCGCCGGCGCCGGCGCTGCCGCCGAACACGTTGGCGATGCCGAGGATGCCGGTGTTCAGGGCGAAGGGGTTGTTGGTGGCGGCCCCGCTGGTACCCGGGGTGCCGGACGTGCCGGAGGTGGAGGCGGGGTTGGAAAGCGCGGTCGAGGTCGCGTTTCCGGTGTCGCCCGAGTTGGTGGCGCTGGACTGGGCGCGGGATGCGCCGCTGTCGCCGCTGATGGCGCTGGGGTTGGCGGTGACCTCGGCCGAGCCGCCGGCGCCGCCGCCCGAGCTGCTGGTGGACACGACGTTGGCGGCCCCGATGACCACGCCCGGCGTGAGCGCGGCTCCGCTGCCGCCTTCGCCTCCGAACGCGGCGATGTCGGTGAAGTTGGTGGCGTCGCCCGTCTGCCCCGACTCCGCCGTCGCGGTCGCGAGAGCGCCCGAGTTGGCGTTGCTGTTGGAACGACCGGTGGCGGTGGCCGCCCCGCTCTCGCCCGTCGCCGGCACCGTCGTGGGCTCCACCACGGTGGTGGTGGGATCCGGGATCGTCGTCGTAGGCGTCTGGCCCATGGCCGGACCTGCCCCGATGAAGACCAGGACCGTCGCGATACCTGCGCCGATGAGGGCGCTCGCAGACGTGACTCGTGCCGTACCAGCGTTACCGATTCTCATGCTCATCCCTTTTTGATGTTGGCCCTCGACGGCCAAGTCAGGTTGACCCACTGTGCGCAGCGATTTGCCCTGCGTGGAGCAGGCGGCGATTCCTAGCACTTCGTCTTTCGCCGCTTCAAGCACCTGCGATGTACGGGCGGCAATCGTCCGTACGACCCCCGGAAGAACGACCTGCGCCGGCCTCGGCCGGGGCTGATACCCCTCCTGACCAGGCACTTTGCCGGTAGAGACGGCGGCGGGGAGTGCCCGCTCGCCGACCGTGCCGGTGGAGGCCGATCGGGGGGTGACCATGCGGTCGGTGTGTTGGAGGGTGTTGGAGCCGGGAGCGCGGCGGCGGCGTCCGAGGACGGCCAGCAGGGCACCCAGAAGGAGGAGGAGGGCCGCCAGGCGGAGGAAGAGTGCGATATCGACGCCTGTACGGGCCAGGACGCCGCCGGAGCCGGGGGTGGTGGAGGCGCCACCGGGGCCGGCGGGGATGGTGCCGCTGTCGGCCACGGGGTGGTGGGGGGCGGGCGGGCAGGCGCCGGAGGCGGTGGAGTCGTCGACCGCGGTGGAGCAGCCGGAGGCGACGGAGCCGTTGACGGCGAGGGCGGTGCCCGAGGCCACCGAGTCGTCGTGGGCCCGGGCGCAGCCGGAGGCGACGGAGTGGTCGGTGGCGACGGCGCAACCGGAGGCGACGGAGGTCTGGTCGGCCAGGGCGGCACCCGAGGCGGGGCCGCCGGCGAGGGCGTTGGAAGCCTCGGCCGGGCCGTTGTTGGAAGCCCCTCCCCCGCCGGCGCCGCTCCCCGCGCCGGAGCCCGAGCCGGAGCCGTTGGAGCTGTTGGCCGCGGTGGGGCCGTTGGCGGCGTTCGGGCCACCGCCGGCGCCGGCGGCGGGAACGACACCGGACCCGCCGGTGCCGCCCGCAACGCCGGAGCCGGCGGTGCCCGTTCCAGAGCCGGCCGTCCCGCCCCCGCCGGCCAGGCTCCCGGAAATCTGTGCTGCAGAAAGGGGTGCTGCAAGGGGTGCCGCCGAAAGCGAGGTCGGCGCTCGGGCGGCGGCCGCCGCCGGGAGGGGGGCGAGAAGCGGGGCCGGGGCCGGTGCGAAGGCCACCGTGGCCGTGCCCAGGAGGGCGGTGTTGGAGGCCGTCGGGGTGGTGTTGGAAGCGCCGGTGCCGCCGCTGGGGCCGCTGTTGCCGGAGGTGGAGACGGGGGCGGCGAGGGCGGAGGAGGTGGCGGCGCCGGTGTGAGCGGTGTTGGTGGCGCTGACCCGGGCCGCCGACAGGCCCGAACCGCCGCTGGTGGCGGCGGGGGTGGCGGTGACGATGGTGTCGCCGCCGTCGCCCTGGTCGGCGGAGGAGAGAGCGATGGTGGCGCCGGCCAGGGTGAGGATCGTCGCCCCCGCGGGGACGGCGTCGACCAGGGTGGCGGTGCCGCCGGTGGCGGAGGCGGCGCCGGCGGTGCCGGCCCCGGCGACCAGGTCGGCGCCGAAGACGCCGGCCGCGATGCCGTTGGAGGCGTCGCCGGTGTCGCCCGACAGGGCGTCGGCGGCACCGTTGGCCCCCGAGTTGGCGGCCGAGTCGGCGCCTCCGTCGGAGGTGGCGGAACCGGTGGCGCCGGTGGGGCCGGAGTCGCCCGAGGCGGTGGCGGGCGTGGCGGCCGCCACCAGAGCCGTCCCGCCCAGGCCGGAGTTGGTGGCGGTGGCGACGAGGGTGGCGGCACCGGTGGCGCCGGTGGCGCCCGAGTTGCCCGACCGGGCGACCGGCGCCGAGATGGCGACCGAGGTGGCGGGGCCGGTGGCGCCGGTGTTGGTGGCGCTCGACTGGGAGGTGGGGTCGCCCGAGCGGCCGGAGGTGGCGGTCGGGCTGAGGGTGGCGGTGGCGTCGCCGCCGGCGCCGCCGGCCGCGTCGGCGATGGCAGCCGAGGCGCCGCCGAAGGTGAGGACCCGGGCGTCGCCGGCGGCGCTGACGTCGGACACGGCGTCGCCGCCGGCGGTACTGGTGGCCCCCGCATCGCCCCCGGGACCGGCGGCGCCACCGCCGGCGAGGGCGACGATCATGTTGGCCGCGGGGCCGGTATCGCCCGAACGGGTGTCGGAGCCGGCCCAGGCGCCGCTGTTGGCCAGGGAGTCGACCTCGCCCGCGGTGGCGGCCGGGCCGGTGCCGCCGGAGGCGCCGGAGTCACCCGAGCCCGCCCCGTCACCCAGGACCACGACGGCCGAGCCGAGGATGGCGGTGTTGGAGGCGGAGGCGGTGATGTCGGCCGGGCCCGTGGCCCCGCTGGCCCCGCTGTTGCCGGACACGGCGACGGGGCTGGCGGTGGAGGTGCTGAGGGCGGACCCGGTGGCGCCGGAGTTGGTGGCGCTGGACTGGGCGGTGGAGGCACCGGAGGCACCGGAGGTGGCGTGGGGGCCGGCGGAGAGGGTGGCCGCGCCGCCCGCTCCCCCGCCGGCGTCGCCCAGGGCCACCGACGAGCCGGCCCCGGTGAGGACGGTGGTGTCGCCCGCGCCGCCGGTGACGGTGCTGGTGGCGGCGCCGCCGGGTCCGCCGGCCACGGCCGTCCCGGCACCGCCGCCGGCCCCCGATCCGCCCACCGCGAGGACGGTGAGGTCGTTGTCGGCGGGGCCGCTGGCGCCGGAGTCGGCGTCGGAGTCGGCCTGGGCGCCGGAGTTGGCGGACGACTCGGCCTCGCTGTCGCCGGCGGCCGAACCGGTGGCGCCGGTGGCGCCCGAGTCGCCGGAACCGACGCCCGCACCGGTGCCATCCAGAACCACCGCAGCCGAGCCGAGGAGGGCGTTATTACTGGCGCGCCCGGTGAGGGTGGCCGAGCCGGTGGGGCCGGAGGGGCCGGAATTTCCCGAGATGGCGCTGGGCGAGGTGGTGGCGGAGCTGGCCACGGCGCCGGTGGCGCCGGTGTTGGTGGCGCTCGACTGGCCCGTTGCGGCACCGGTCGGCCCCGACGTGGCGGTGGGAGCGGCGATCACGGTGCCGGCGCCGCCCGAGCCGCCGGTGGCGTCGAGGGTGGCGATGGTGGAGCCGCCGGACGTGATCACGGCCACCGGGCCGGTGCCGGCCACCACGGTCGATGTGGCCGCGCCGCCGGGGCCGGAGAGGGCTCGGCTGCCGGCATCGCCGCCGGAGCCACCGTCGCCGCCGGCGGCAGCCAGGAACAGGACGTTGGTGGCGGGTCCGGTGTCGCCCGAGTCGGCGTCGGCGTCGGCGTGGGCGCCCGTGTTGCCGGCGGAGTCGGCGGTGGCGTCGATGTCGACGTCGCCCGTGGCGCCGGTGGCGCCCGAGTTCCCCGACCCGCCGGCGGTGGTGTTGGAGACGATGGCGCTTCCCGTCGCCGGGGCGGTGTTGGAAGCGGAGGTGTTGGAGGTGGTGGCCCCGGTGGCGCCGCTGTTGCCGGAAGCGCCCGAGGTGCCGGTGGGAGAGGCGGTGGCGGTGCTGTAGGCGGGGCCGGTGGCGCCGGTGTTGGTGGCGCTGGTCTGGGCCGTGGCCGGGCCCGATCCACCCGAGGTGGCAACCGGGGCGGCGTGGACGATGGCGTCTCCGCCGGCGCCGCCGCTGGCGTCGGTGATGGCCAGCGAGGATCCGCCGGTGGTGAGGACGGCGGTGGTGTCGCCCCCGGCGGTGACGTCGGCCGTGGCCGGAGCGCCGGTGCCGGAGACCGAGCTGGCGGCGCCGCCGGTGCCCCCGGTGCCGGAGCCGAGGCTGAAGACGAAGAGCTGGTTGGCGGCGGGCCCGCTCTCGCCCGAGGTGGCGTCGCCGGTGGCGGCGGCACCCGAGTTGCCCATCGACTCGGCCTCGGCGTCGATGTCGACGTCGCCCGTGGGGCCGGTGGCCCCCGAGTCGCCCGAGCCGGTGATGGAGGTGTTGGAGAGGAGGGCCGCATTGCCGAACAGGGCGGTGTTGGAGGCGGTCTCGGTGGCGGTGACCGATCCGGTGGGCCCGCTGGCGCCCGAGTTGCCGGAGGTACCGGACGGGTTGGAGCCGGCCGTGCTGGCCGCCCCGCCGGTGGTGCCGTCGTTGGTGGCGCTGGTCTGGGCGACGGCCGCCCCGGTGGCGCCGGACGTGGCGACCGGGTTGGCGGTGACGGTGAGGTTGCCGCCGTCGCCGCCATCGGCCGCCGAGGTGGCCAGGCTGGAGCCGCCGGTGGTGTCGACGAACACGGTGCCGGTGCCGGCGGTGATGGTGGAGCTGGCCGGGCCGCCGTCGACCGAGGTGGCCGATCCGCCGTTTCCGGCGTCGCCGCCGTCGGTGCCGAAGGTGAGGACGCCGATGGTGTTGGAGGCGGGGCCGGTGTCGCCCGAGTCGGCGTCGGCGTAGGACTCGGCGCCGGAGTTGGCGATGGACTGGGCCTCGGCGTCGATGTCGACGTCGCCGGTGGCGCCCGAGGTGCCCGAGTCGCCGGAGCCGGCGGTGCCGCCCACCGTGGCGATGACGGCGGTGCCGAAGGCGGCGGTGTTGGTGGCGGTGCGGGTGACGTTGACCGGGCCGGTGGCGCCGGAGATGCCCGAGTCGCCCGAGCGGCCGGTGGGCGACGAGGCGGCCGAGCTGGCCGCGCCGCCGGTGGCGCCGGTGTTGGTGGAGCTCGACTGGGCGGTGGCGGGACCGGAAGCGCCGGAGGTGGCCACCGGGCTGAGCGAGATGGTGGTGTCGCCGGCGTCGCCGCCGTCGGCCGACGTCGTGGCCACGCTGGAGCCGCCGGTGGCGAAGGAGACGACGGTGCCGGTGGCGCCGGTGACGCCGGCCGTGGCTCCCCCGCCGGGACCGGAGACGGCCGAGGCGCCATCGCCGCCGTCGGCTCCCGAGCCGCCGACGGCGAGCACGCCGATCAGGTTGGCGGCGGTGCCGCTCTCGCCGGAGTCGGCGTCGGCGTTGGAGTCGGAGCCGGTGTTGGCGATGGACTCGGCCGTACCGTCGACCTCGACGTCGCCGGTGGGGCCGGTGCCGCCGGTGTCGCCCGAGCCCGAGCCCGTACCCGGGACGCCGGGGAGGGAGGCGACGATCGCGGTGCCGCCGATGGCGGTGTTGGTGGCGGTGGCGTTGTCGACACCGGCCCCGGAGCCCGATCCGCCCAGGACGGCGGCGGTGCCGAACAGGCCGCTGTTGGTGGCGGTGGTGTTGGTGACGGTGGCGCCACTGGTGCCGGTGTTACCCGAGTTGCCGCTGGTGCCCGAGGGCGACGAGGTGGCCGAGCTGGCCGCGTCGCCCGTGGCGCCGGTGTTGGTGGAGCTCGACTGGGCGGTGGTGTAGCCGGTGGAGCCGGAGATGGCCTGGGGAGCGGCGGTGATGGAGATGTCTCCCCCATCGCCGCCGTCGGCGCTGACCGTGGCCAGCGACGAGCCGCCGGTGGTGTCGGCGACGACCAGGCCGCTGCCGCCGGTGAGGTCGAAGGTGGCGTCGCCGCCGGGGCCGGCCGTGGCCGAGGCGCCGTCGCCGCCGTTGCCGCCGGGGCCGCCGATGCCCGCCAGCAGGAGGACGTTGACCGAGTCGCCGGTGCGGCCCGACTCGGCGTCGGCCGCCGAGCGGGACCCGGTGTTGGCGACCGAGGTGGCGGTGCCGGTGACGGTGACATCGCCGGTGGCACCCGAGCTGCCGCTGCCGCCCGAGCTGCCGATGCCGCCGCCGGTGGCACCCGAGTTGCCCGACGTGGCGTGAGGGTCGGAGGAGGCCGAGCTGGCGGCGTCGCCGGTGGTGCCGGAGTTGGTGGTGCTGGTCTGGGCGGAGGCGGAGCCGGAGTCGCCGGTGCGGGCGACGGGGCTGGCGGTGATGGAGACGTCGCCGCCGTCACCGCCGGCCGCCGACACGGTGGCCACGCTGGAGCCGCCGGTGGTGGAGACGATGACCGGGCCGGTGGCGCCGGTGACGGTGGTGGTGGCGTCGCCGCCGTCGGCGGCGGTGGCGGTGGCGTCGCGGCCGCCGTCGCCGCCGGGGCCGCCCAGGCCGAAGAGGGTGATCTGGTTGGCGGCGGTGCCGGTGTCGCCCGAGCCCGAGCTCGACCCGGCGTCGGCCACCGCCCCGCTGTTGGCACCGGAGTCGACGTCGGCGGCGCCGGTGCTGTCGCCCGAGGCGCCCGAGTCGCCCGACCTGGAGCCGGAGCCGGCGGTGGTGCCGACCACGGTGGCGGAGCCGAGGATGCCGCTGTTGGTGGCGGTGCGGGTGGTGGAGGAGTTGCCCCCGTCGCCGGTGGCGCCGGTGTTGCCCGAGGTGGCGGTGGGCCGGGCCGAGGCCGAGCTGCTGGCGTCGCCGGTGGCGCCCGTGTTGGTGGCGCTGGCCTGGGCGGTGGACGAGCCCGACGTGCCGCTGACGGCAGTGGGGCTGGCGGTGAGGGAGACGTCGCCGCCGTCGCCACCGCTCACGTCGATGTTGGCCACGCTCGAGCCGCCCCGGGTGGAGGTGACGACCGGGTTTGTGCCGGCGCCGGTGATGGTGTCGGTGGCGGTGCCGCCGGTGCCGGTGGTGGCGGTGCCCGTGCCCGCGTCGCCGCCGTCGCCGCCGATGGCGACCATCGTGATCTCGTTGACCGCGTCGCCGGTGGTGCCGGTGGTGGCGTCGGATGCGGCGTGGGCTCCGGTGTTGGCCACCGAGCTCACGTCGGCGTCGGCGGTGGCCGCGCCCGTGTCGCCGGTGTCGCCCGAGCCGCCGCCCTGCACCCCGTCGACCAGGCCGTCGCCCAGTCCGTCGATGATGGACGACGGCGAGGCGACGACCGTGGCCGACCCGAGGAGGCCGGTGTTGGTGGCGGTGAGGTTGCCGGTGGCCGAGCCCGAGTTGCCCGAGGTGCCGGAGTTGCCCGAGTGGGCGACGGGGTTGGACGACGACGAGCTGCCGGCGGAGCCGGTGCGGCCGGTGTTGGTGGCGCTGACCTGAGCGGCGGTGTCGCCCGAGCTGCCGGTGCGGGCGACCGGGCTGGCGACGGCGGTGAAGGATCCGGCGTCGCCACCGGCGCCATCGGCGTCGGCGATCGTGCTGCCGGCGACGGCCGAGCCGGTGATGGTGCCGGAGCCGCCGAGGCCGTTGAGGGCGGCGGCGGCAGGGCCGGAGGTGGCGGTGGCGCTGCCGCCGGTGCCACCGTCGGTCGGGAGGGCGACGACCCGGGTGTTGTTGGTGGCGGTGCCGGTGTCGCCGGAGACGGCGTCGGCGGCGGCGCGGGCGCCGGTGTTGGCGGTGGCGTCGGCCATGCCGTCGGCGTCGGCCCCGCCGGTGTCGCCGGTGCCACCGGAAGCGCCGGCGCCGACCGTGCCGCCGGTGGCGGTGGCCGAGCCGAGGATGCCGGTATTGGTGGCGGTGACGGTGCCGTTGGCGTTGCCGGTGCCGCCCGAGTTGCCGGAGGTGCCCGACGTGGCCACCGGGTTGGAGGTGGCCGAGCTGGTGGCGGGGCCGGTGGTGCCGGAGTTGTTGGCGCTGGCCTGGGCCTTGACGTCGCCCGAGTCGCCGGAGACGGCGACCGGGTTGACCGAGGTGGTGACGTCGCCGCCGTCGCCGCCGCCGCCGTTGGCGAGCGCCAGCGACGAGCCGCCGGTGGCGGTGGCGTCGAGGGTGGCGAAGGGACCGGCGATGGCGTTGGTGGCGGCGCCGGCCGAGCCGAAGGTGGCCGAGTCGGAGGTGGCGTCGCCGCCGGCGCCGGCCGACCCGCCGCCGCCGATGATCGTCGTGTTGTTGCGGGCGTCGCCGGTGTCGCCGGAAGTGGCGTTGGCGTCGGCGTTGGCACCCGTGTTGGCGGTGGAGGGGGCGGTGCCGATGGCGTCGGCGGCGCCGGTGCCGCCGGTGCCGCCCGAGCCGCCGGTGGTGGCGCCGCCGCCGGTGGCGGAGGCGGTGCCGAGGACCGAGGGGTTGGTGGCCGTCGTGGTGCCGGTGGCGTTGCCGGTGGAGCCCGAGTGGCCGGAGTTGCCGGAGGTGGCGGACGGGTTCGACACCGAGGTGCTGTCGGCGGCGCCGGTGGTGCCCGAGTTGGTGGCGCTCGACCGGGCGTCGGCGTTGCCCGAGTTGCCGGTGATGGCCGTCGGGTTGACGGTGACGTCGACGGAGCCGCCGTCGCCGCCGCTGGCGTCGCTGCTGGCGATGGTGGAGCCGCCGTGGGTGATGGCCCGGACGTCGGTGGCGTTGCCGGCAACGGTGTTGGTGGCGGCGCCGGCGGCACCCGAGGTCGAGGTGGCGGTGTTGCCGGTGGCGTCGGCGCCGGTGCCGCCGACGCCGATCACCACGGTGTTGTTGGTCGCGTCGCCGGTGTCGCCCGAGGTGGCGGTGGCGTCGGAGTGGGCGCCGGTGTTGGCGACCGAGTCGGCAATGCCGTCGGCGGTGGAGTCGCCCGTGGTGCCGGTGCCCCCCGAGGCGCCCGAGGTGGCGGGGCCGCCGGTGGCGGAGGCGCTGCCCAGGAGAGCCGAGTTGGAGGCGGTGGTGGTGCCGGAAGCGGAGCCGGTGGGACCGGAGTTGCCGGACGTGCCCGAGGTGGCTACGGGGTTGGAGTCGGACCGGCTCGAGGCGCCGCCGGTGGTGCCGGTGTTGGAGGCGCTCGACTGGGCCGAAGCGTTGCCGGTGGAGCCGGAGATGGCGGTGGGGCTGACCTTGACCTTGACGTCGCCGCCGTCGCCGCCGGCGCCGATGGCGGTGGCGAGCGACGAGCCGCCGGTGACGACCGAGGTGACAGGGGCGGTGCCGGCGCCGGTGACCGTGTTGCTGGCCGAGCCGGCCCGGTCGGAGATGGCGACGGCCGAGCCGCCCCGGCCGCCGTTGCCGCCGACGGCGCCGATGACCGTGTTGTTGACGACGTCGCCGCTGTTGCCCGACGTGGCGGTGGCGGTGGAGGCGGCGCCGGTGTTGGCCATGCTGTCGGCGTCGCCGTCGGCGGTGGCGTTCCCGCTGCCGCCGGAGGTGCTGGACCCGCCCGAGCCGACCGGGCCGCCGGTGGCCGCCGCCCCGCCGAGGATGCCGCTGTTGTTGGCGACGGTGTTGCCGGTGGCGTTGCCCGTGTTGCCGGTGGCGCCGGAGTTGCCGGACGTGGCCACCGGGTTGGACGACGACGAGCTGTTGGCCGCTCCGGTGGTGCCGGAGTTGGTGGCGCTCGACTGGGCGCTGGCGTCGCCGATGCCGCCGGTACCGCCGCTGGTCGCGGTGGGGTTGACGGTGATGTCGACGCTGCCGCCGTCGCCGCCGCCGGCGTCGGCGAGGGCGAGGCTCGAGCCGCCGATGGCGGTGGCGTTGATGGCGCCGCCCCCGACCGCGAGGTTGGTGGCGCTGCCGCCGGGACCGGAGACCGCCGCCGCGTTGCCGGCGTTGCCGCCGTTGCCGCCGGCGGCGTTGACCGCCGTCGAGTTGGAGGCGGTGCCACTGCCGCCGCTGGAGGCGGAGGGCGAGAGGTTGGCGGAGACGCCGCCGCCGTCGCCGCCGCTGGCGTCGGCGATGGCAATGCTCGACCCGCCGACGGCCGTGGCGTTGATCGCCCCGTTGCCCGTGGCGACCACCATGTTGTTGGCGTTGCCGCCGGCCCCCGAGGTGGCGGTGGCGTTGCCGCCCTGGCCACCCTGGCCGCCGCGCACCGTCACGTTGATGTTGTTGGAGGCGTTGCCGCTCGAGCCGCTGGTGGCGTTGGCGTTGGAGTTGGCTCCGGTGTTGGCGGTGGAGTCGGCGCCGCCGTTGGCGGTGGAGTCACCGGTGCCGCCCGAGTTGCCTGAGCCGCCCGAGGTGATGGAGCCCCCGCCGGCGTTGGACTGGCCGAGGATGCCCGAGTTGTCGCTGTTGGTTCCGGTCGCTGCGTTGCCACCGTTTCCGGTGCCCGACGACGAACCGGTGCCGGCTGAAGGAGACGTCGCCGTGTTGGACGACGCTCCGCCGGTGGAACCGTTGTTGTCACTGCTGGCGGCGGAGTCCGCGCTCCCCGAACGACTGCTTCCTGCTGTTGGACTTCCGGTTGCGTTTGCGCTTCCGCCGTTGCCGCCGTTGGACCTTCCGAATCCCCTGCTCGTTCCTCCCTTGGCAGTGCCGGTCCCGTCTCCGCCGCCGATGGCGAGGACGAGGTTGTTGGCACTGCCTGCAGTGCCACCTTGATGGTCACCGCCCATTCCGATCCCGTTGGCATAGCGGCCCCGTCCGATGGCGACGCAGAGGTCGTCTGCGTTGCCTCCGTTGGGCCCGCCGACTGCCGAGCAGTCAGCGTTGCCACCGATGGCGATGCCGGTCGTCTTGGCGTCGCCGCGCGACCCTCCGGTGGAGGAGGCGCTGACGTTGCCGCCGACCGCGATCACCGTGCTCGACGAGCTCTGGTTCGCCGGGGCCTGGGAGTGACCCTTGGCGTTGCAGTCCCGACCGATCACGATCATCAGAACGTTCGTCACGTCCGCGTTCGAAACCGTCCGGCAGTGGCCGTTGCGAGTGAACGTCACGCCGCTCGAGCCGGAGCCGTTGGTCTCGCTGCCGGCGAGAAGCTCGGCGGCTGCGACACGGTCGGCGGAGTCGGGCAACGAGGCCCGCACGGTCGAGTGGGTGACGCCGCTGGCATTGGGCGCGGAGCCGACCACGTTGGCGATCGCCGACGTGATGTCGCCGCCCACCGTCGGGGGCCCGTTGGACGACTCGGTGCTGGAGACCGACTCCGACGACGGCAGTGCCGACGAAAGGATGTTGGACTCGATCACCGGGCTGCCGTCGGCCTTGGCTGCTGCCTTCTGGTCACTGCGCCGGACGATGACGATCGGGGCTCCATCACCGTTGCCCGTGTTGGACGACGGGCCGGTGAGAAGCATGCCGGGCGAGACGGGCGTGGCCTGATCGGGCATCGGGGCCACCGTGGTGGGCGACGTGGCCGCCTCTTCCGTGGTGGATGCCGTGCCTGACTGGTCGGTGGGAGCGTCCGCCACGACCGGGGCCGTGGGGGTGCTCGCCGGTGCCGCCTGCTCGGTGGAGCTGTCCAGGGCCTCGGCGGCCGAAGCGGGGTGCGCACCCAGCGTGAGCAGGCAGAACCCCGCCAGCAGACCGAGGAGCGCGACCCACCGCAGGGGCCTCACCGCATCGGACTTGGGGGTGTCGCTCACGCTGTGTCGGACCTGCTCCTGTCGCCTTGTCGGGGCGCGGAGGGCGAAATCCCTCCGGCTGGACAGCAGTTGTCTACCACGACACCCGGGAGGTGACAAGGCACCTTCGTGCCCTCTGACCTGCACTTTCACCCTGTTGGAAGCCTGTTGGACAACCAACACTTCGCGTTGGAATCGAGCGGGTCGAGCCCTGGAGTTATCCCCAGGCCTCGGGGGGATCGGTCAGCTGCGGACGGGCCAGACCAACGCCATCTCCAACGGAGGCAGCTCGGCGTCGCCCACGTTGCGCAGGGTCAGGGTGGGGTCCGACCGCCCATCGACCGTCGACCGGACCGCCAACGACCCCCCGCCCTCGACGATGGAGAGCACCTGCGAGGGTCCCCCGGGAAGCCCCCCGGCGAGGGTCAACTGGGGTCGCCCGCCCCGCCCGTCGGCCCGCAGGGAGAAGGTCCCCTGGCCTGTTGGACTGAGCACGAAGGCCGTCTGGCAGGGTCCTCCGGGGCACTCGCCGGGGGTCCCGGACGACGCCATCGGAGGGGTGACGACCGTGATCTCATCGCCGTCGGGGACGTAGATCAGGGTCAGCTCGGCCACCCGAACCGGGTCGCCGCCGGGGCCCTCGGGGGTCCGCAGGAGCACCCCCGGCGACCCTCCATCGACCGCCACCGCGACGGTGCGGCCGTCCTGCCCGACCACGCATTCGTCGGCCGACGGGGCTCCGGAGAGGCCGTTGACGGGGCAGATCCTGAGCCCGTTGGAGCCCCCCGACATCCCCCTCGCGACCACCTTGATGGCACCCCCGGAGGCCCCTACCAGCACCCGCAACCCGGGCTCGGAGAGGGTCACGCCGACCACGGTGAAGGCCACCGAGCCGGCCGGCGGGACCGGTCGGGAAGAGGTCGCAGGGGTGGTCGGGGGGCTGCTCGAAGGGGGTCCGGAGGGGCTGGTCGGGGGGGTGGCGGAGCTGTTGGACGGCTCTCCCCGACGCCCTCCCCCACCTCCGCAGGCGGCCAGGGTGAGGGCCATGGCGAGGGGTCCGACGACGGTTCCGACGCCACCCGCCGCTCTCTTTCGCCCCCGTCGAAACCGTCCGCCAAGCCCCTCCCAGTTCGCCGAAGTCGACTCCATCAGGACCTCCCAACCCTCGCCGGACTCCGTCGACGGCCGACCCTCGGTGGACAGAAGAGGTGCCCCCGGCGCCCCATTTCGTAGTTCAGAAACGGAGTGAGCACGGGCCGGGCGGGGTCCGTCAGAACCGGGCGGGGGCCGCTGCGGGGCGGTGGGCCCGGCTGGGATCGAACCAGCGACCGAGGGATTATGAGTCCCCTGCTCTGACCACTGAGCTACGGGCCCTCCAGTGAGAGGCACTGGTGAGGCGGACTCCAACGCTCCGGGGGTGGGACTCGAACCCACAACAAACGGCTTAACAGGCCGGCGCTCTGCCGATTGAGCTACCCCGGAATACCTGTGCAACGTGCCGGACCAACCTACCAGCGCCCAGCCCCAGGAACCGCTAGGAGCGCCGGTAGGGTCGGAGCCCCCGACCGACAAGCAGGCGACGAAGGAGCCGATGCGCTTGTCGGAACATGAGTCAGCCCGCCGCAGGCGGTCGAAGCCCTTGACCCGGGGGGCCGTCGGGGGGCGGAGCCCCCCGACCGACAAGCAGGCGACGAAGGAGCCGATGCGCTTGTCGGAACATGAGTCAGCCCGCCGCAGGCGGTCGAAGCCCTTGACCCGGGGGG
>JAXDMK010000128.1:0-3320 GCA_034666105.1 Actinomycetota bacterium
AGATCCTGGTCGACCTGGGCATCACCACCATGCGCCTGCTCACCAACAACCCGGCCAAGTACGGCGGCCTGCAGGGCTTCGGCCTCGACATCGTGGAGCGGGTGCCGCTGCAGTCGGTGCCGACGGCCCAGAACCTGCGCTACCTGCGTACCAAGCAGCAACGCTTGGGCCACCTCCTCGAAGGACTCGACGAATGACGGGCTACGAAGGGTCCCGCCGGGGCGAGGGCCTGCGCATCGCGGTGGTGGTGAGCCGGTTCAACGACCTGGTCACCGGCCTCCTCCTGGAAGGGACGCTCGAACGGCTGGCCGGGCTGGGCGTCGACCGGGAGTCGATCACCGTCGCCCACGTCCCGGGCGCCTTCGAGCTTCCCCTCGTCGCCCAGCGGCTGGCGGCCTCGGGCGACCACGACGCCGTCATCTGCCTGGGGGCGGTGATCCGGGGCGAGACCGACCACCACATCCACGTCGGGGGCCAGGCCGCCGCCGGCTGCCAGCGGGTGCAGCTCGACACGGGCGTGCCGGTGGTCCTCGGCGTCCTCACCACCGACACCCTGGAGCAGGCCCTGGCCCGGGCCGGCGGGCCCCACGGCCACAAGGGCCACGACTCGGCGGTAGCGGCGGTGGAGATGGCCGACCTCCTGCGCCAGCTGCCCAAAGCGGGAGGCTGACCGCCATGCTTCGTCTCGTCCTGCCCAAGGGCTCGCTGGAGAAGGCCACCCTCGAGCTGTTCGAGTCGGCCGACCTGGCCGTGAACCGGTCGTCGGCGGTCGACTACCGGGCCACCATCGACGACCCCCGCATCGTCGACGTCCGCATCCTGCGGCCCCAGGAGATCCCCACCTACGTGGCCGAGGGCCTGTTCGACCTCGGCATCACCGGCCGGGACTGGATCGAGGAGACGGGTAGCGAGGTCGTCTCCCTCGGTCAGCTCCACTACTCCAAGGCCACCGCCCGTCCGGTGCGCATCGTGCTGGCCGTGGCCGGCGACTCACCGTTCAACTCGGTCGGCGATCTGCCCCCTGACCTGCGGGTTTCCACCGAGTACCCCGGCCTCACCCGCCAGTTCCTGGAGAAGAACGGGGTCAGCCAGCCCGACATCCGCCTGTCGTACGGCGCCACCGAGGCCAAGGTGCCCGACATCGCCGACGCGGTGGTGGAGATCACGGAGACGGGCCGGGCCCTGCGGGCGGCGGGGCTCAAGGTGATCGAGACCATCCTGGTCAGCTACACCGAGCTCATCGCCAACCCGGTGGCCTTCGACGACCCGGCCAAGCGCCACGCCATGGGCCAGCTCCACACCCTGCTCCAGGGCACGCTCGAGGCCCGGGGCCGGGTGCTGGTGAAGCTCAACGTGGGGGAGTCCGACCTCAAGCGGGTGATCGAGCTGCTCCCGTCGCTCAAGGCGCCCACCGTGGCCCAGCTCTTCGGGGGCGACGCCTACGCGGTGGAGACAGTGGTGCCCAAGGTCGAGATCAACACCCTCATCCCCGCCCTCAAGGACGCGGGCGCGTCCGACATCATCGAGCTACCGATCTCGAAGATCGTCCACTAGGTCGGCGGGGCTCCCGGCGGGGGGGACGGGTTGGTCTTGGCCTCCACGAAGGCCATGCGCAGCTGGGCCAGGCCCTCCCGCAGGGGACGTTCGTTGGGGCCGAAGCGGGGCCCGACCGCCTCGATCACCGCGGCCATGGCATCGATGGCCACCTGGGCGTCGTCGAGCAGGGGCGGCTCGGGGCTGAGGTAGAGGGCGGCCAGCTCGAACAGGGCCATGGCGTGGTTGGCCACCATCACCACCGCCGGCGTGGCCAGCACCTGCTGCTGCATGAGCAGCATCTGCTCCGCCATCTCCTCGTCGGTGAGGTCGTCGGGGCCGGCGGGACCGCCTCGGGGTTGGGGTCGGGGAGCCGGTTCGGGCTCCGGTCGACCGACCGGGCGCTCCCCCGACGGTGTCCAGATCGAACTCATGCTGCTACCCTAACCAGACAACTGAAGAACGGAAGCGGGGCCCCCAAGCAGTGATGCTGCCGGCCCCCACCCGGCCACCAGTGATCGAAGGTACAGAGCGATCGCGCAGGTGCGTCCAGGTCGATCGACCGCTGAGGCGGGCGTCGCTTCCTCGACGTCCGCCTCTGTACGCGTTTCAGGTCTGTTTCATCTGCTTAAGGAGTGATGCCGCATAGCTGCACCAGAGAGTGGCGACCCCAGGATCAACGACCGGATCCGGGCGCGAGAAGTTCGTCTCGTCGACCCTGATGGCAATCAGCTGGGCATAAAGCCCCTGCCCGAGGCCCTGTCCATCGCCCGTGAGCTGGAGCTCGACCTGGTGGAGGTGGCACCTCTCGCCGACCCGCCCGTCTGCCGCATCCTCAATTACGGGAAGTGGAAGTACGAGGCCGCGCAGCGGGAGAAGGAGTCACGGCGGAAGGCCACCAACGCAGCCATCAAGGAGATGAAGTACCGACCCAAGATCGGCGGCGGCGACTTCGACACCAAGACCCGCAAGGTCGGCGAGTTCATCGACCAGGGTCACAAGGTCAAGATCACGATCATGTTCCGAGGCCGCGAAGTCGCCCACCCCGAGTTGGGGAAGCGGATTCTCGACCGCATCGCCGAGCAGCTCCCGGCGGCCAAGGTGGAGGCCGCACCCAAGCTCGACGGGCGCAACATGATCATGGTGCTGGCGCCCGACCGTCGGGCCCGCCAGGCCAGCCAGGCCAAGGAACACGACCACGAGCACGAGCAGGAACACGAGCAGGGCACGGCGGCGGCCGGCAACGGCCAGACCTGAGCACCGGCTACCGAAGAGGGAAGAGCTGAATCAATGCCGAAGATGAAGACCCACCGCGGCGCGGCCAAGCGGTTCAAGGTGACCGGCACCGGCAAGATCATGCGCCGCAAGGCCTACCGGGCCCACATCCTGGAGAAGAAGTCGTCCGTCCGCACCCGTCGCCTGGCCCGCCCGGCCGAGGTCACCGGCGGCGACAAGGCCCAGGTCAAGCGCCTGCTCGGCCTGTAGCCGCCAACTCCTTCCCCGACACACTCCCAGCAAGAACGTAGA
Organism: Actinomycetota bacterium; assembly: GCA_034666105.1. GTDB lineage: Bacteria > Actinomycetota > Acidimicrobiia > Acidimicrobiales > AC-14 > JAXDMK01. The sequence goes on from JAXDMK010000128.1 coordinate 3,061, forward strand.
AAGGAAACTCCTATGGCCAGGGTCAAGCGCGCCGTCCACGGTCGGAAGCACCACCGCGCAGTCCTCGAGGCGGCCAAGGGGTACTACGGCAACAAGAGCCGCTCCTACAAGGCGGCCAACGAGCAGGTGATGCACTCCCTGCAGTACGCCTTCCGCGACCGGCGGGCGCGCAAGGGTGACTTCCGCCAGCTGTGGATCCAGCGCATCAACGCCGGTGCCCGCCTGCACGGCATGAGCTACAGCCGCTTCATCTCCGGCCT
>JAXDMK010000129.1:0-43750 GCA_034666105.1 Actinomycetota bacterium
GCCCGTCGATCCGTCAGGCCGCCATGACCATGGGTCTCAAGGAGCCGGCTATCTACACCCAGCTCGTCCGGTTGGAACGGGCGTGCGCCGGCGCCCTGTTGATCCGCTACACCCGCACCCATCAGGCCCTGACGCTGACGCCGATGGGGAAGCTCCTCCTCGACCAGGCGGACGACCACTTCGGTCGGGCGCCCTCCTCGCCGCTCGAAGGTCTCCCCGACCCGCTCGCCTCGGCCGTCGTCAGCCTCCAAGGGCCAGCGAGGGTTCGCCGTTTCGTGACGATCGCCGAGGCGGACTCCCTGAAACACGCGGCGCGCATCCTCGGCACTCACGACAGCACGATCTCAACGCAGGTCAGGATGCTCGAGGCGGCGTGCGGGGGCCTGCTTCTCCACCGGCGAACGGAAACCGCCACTCAGCGCCTGACCGACCTCGGGCATCTCCTTGTCGAACAGGCGATGGCCAACCCGAAGGCTCTCGCAGCCGGAACGGTGACACCATGAACCGATGGGGGCCTGGAAGCGGTGGAAAGCGTGGGAGCGGAATTGGACCCTCAACCCGTGCAAGTACTGCGACGCCCACGCCGACGGCCCGCCCCTGAACTGGAAGACCGGTTCGCTTCATCGCTGGTGGTGCCCGGCACTGACTCGAAAGATCGGGTGGGCCGCCGCGTTCTTTCCGATCTATATGCGGAGCATGGACATCGATTGGTGGCTTTGCGTCGCCGCCGGAGCGGTCTTCCTCGCCCTTTCTGTCATCCTTCCGTGGTTGGCGAAGCGTTACGGCCCAATCCAGGGCCCGACGTGATCCGGCCGACGGATCACCCCCGTCGCCCTCTGTCCCGGCAAGGACGATGGGCCGCCGGGCTGGTGGGCGCCGCAGCGGCCATGACGGCGATCCTTGGCAGCGGAATCGTCGTGCTCTACCACCTCCCGGGCATGCAGGAGCCGTCGTTCAAGACCGACAAGGCGCTGCTGCAGCAGACCAAAGAGCGATTGACGCAGGTGATGGCCGAGTTCAACACGCTGCCCCTCCCTGAGGGCGTCACGGGAAAGGACGCCACCTACGCCGGCTGCGGGACAGAGAGCGGCGGCCTCTACCAGCCCTATGTCTTCCGACAGCTGACCGTTCCTTCGCTCACCGCCGTTTCCACTGCGGGGGCAGTGGCCCAGGCACTTCTGGAGCGTGGTTGGATTGCATCGCCCGACGGTTCCCGTGGCTACCTGCTGGCTGGGGATCGCGGTGACTGGCGTCTGATGGGGTGGATCGCAGCCTCTTCGACCGGCGATTCCGTCTCATTGCAGGCGAGGATCGACGGCATGGGGCCATGTCGCCTCGAGTCTGAGTAGGAATTGCTCAGAAACATCCTCGCCGTCGGCTTCGGTGAGCGTCGCACTGCTCAACTTCCACGCAGCCGGAGTGCTCAGAAAGACCCGCGTCCTACAGGCGGCGGTGTAGGGACGCGGGATAAGTGGTCACTTGCGCGCCCAACTTGATCACGAAGTGATCAGTCGTGACAGAAAGCTGAACAGGGAGCGCGGTGCCACCCGCCCTGACGGGGTGCCCGGCGCACACCCGCCGGCGAGACGCGCTACGGCACGCGGGTAGGGGCGACCCATGGAGGCCATATCGCTCACGTAGACGCCGCGGACCTCGATGCATATCCGGCATTATCGGTGCCCCGTCGCGCGAATGGTCTCTAGGAGCCATTTCCTCTTGACCGGACCTTCTGTGCTGCAGAGCCAACCTTCTTCGTGGCTTTTGACGGCCCACCTGAAGCGGTGACCTTCGTCACAGTGCTTGGTCGCTGCGCCGTCGAGAGCACTTCGCTGGCATCCCAGATCGATTCATAGAGGCATCGGATCTCTTCGGACCCGTCGTTGAGCACACCCATTGCGGTCGCAACCTGCCCGAGTCCGTTGAGTGATGCGCCGATGAACTGCACCGGTCCACTGTCGGGGATAACGTAGCGATCATGAACTTCCCGCGAAGCGATGCGCACCTGGAAAGGGCGATCGAGAACCAGCTTTTCGATCGCAAGGCCGAGGACATCACGGGAGGTCTTGTCCGTTCGCTCGCTTGCGAGGACTCTCGTTACACCAGTGAACTCGGTGATAGGCATCAGGACGTCGAGCCGGAAATAGGGCTCCACTAGTAAGGCCGGCCCGACATCCGCTATGCGCCCAACTACCCGAGCGAATGCCGTCGAGTCGGTGGCCTCTAGGATGACATCGAAAACACTATCGGGCTCAAGACTCTGCTGCTCTAACGCTCGATAAACCGCGCGGCCCAGCGCCGTAACCTTCAGACGGCCGCCGTCCACGTCTGCCCAGCGGAGTCGGGTAAAATGGGCCGTCATACTCTCTTCAGGTTCGACCTCCTGCATCGCAAACAGACGCTGAACAGACGAAGCAAGAGTCGAGAACAACATGTTCTCGTGTATCGCCAGTCGTCGATCGGGCTGACTCGCGTATGCATCGAGCTCCGTCGGTGTGGGTCGGTGTCCCTGCGCGTCTAAGGCAGCGAGGTAGCCCAGGCTTCGATGTACGTCCCGAGCCGCTAGGTCCACAAGCCCCATGATGCCAAGGTTTCGGGCGAGCCGCGCCTTCAAGCCCTTCGAGCTCGCCGACCGCGTCTGGCAAGTCCAGCGTTGACCGACCCGAGCAGGTCTGCCCTAGGCGTGCCGCGCTCGATCCGGAACAACCATTGCAGTTCGCGCTGCCCTCGGCCATGGGAGCCCGGCCCGCCTACGAGCCTCGTAGATGGGCATCCCCGAGCCTGATTCGACGATTTGCGGCGTCCGAGGAGGGCGCGTCGGGCCGGTAACGACTCCCCTAAGCGTCCAAGCCGATTCGGCGAAAAGCCACCCAGGCAGGAGCGCAATCATGACCGTTCGCCGCCGGAGCGCCAGCGCTGAAACTGAGCCCGAGACTCGAACGGCTAGGCAGGAGATCGAGTGAGGCTGATGTCGAGCGCCGAATGAAAAGCCGGGTGAATAGCGAAATAGGTGGTGGCTTCTACGCTGCTCGCAGACTCCATAAATAGCGGATCAGCTGACGAGTAGACCGGTGGGCTTCCGTAGCTCCGCTGACATCCTATAAAGCCCATCGCGTAGAGAACATTCGCGATCGGTTGATACAACTCAAACCAGCTGACGCCACTTCCAGACCACATTCCACTAGACAGACCTGTGAGCCAGACCACGCCCGGAAAGGATGGTTCTATTGACAGAAGCATCGCTTCATCGAGTCGCGTTTGAAGATCGCCCTTAGTCATATTGGCAGGGTATCCACGGAACAGCGCAAGCACTTGATCTATGCCCGGATACGTAGGCTTCCATTCATCGCGAAGGGCGAGAAGTCGATTAGCGGAGTAACTCCTTTCCGCAGTATGAATATCCGTCCAAGTCAACCGGTTTTTGCCGGTCCCAACAGCCATGCACTCGTTGGCGAAAGCAATTGCGTCCCTGGGTCGAAGCAAGGTACGATCAATAATGTAATCCACGGGATTTCCCCGAGTCTTGTTGGGGTGCGGGAGTAGCGCTGCGATGCCATCCGCTTGTAAGCCAATCGCCGGGCTAGCGACTCTGACTCGCTCGTCCAGCATGTCGACAAGATTTGGCCTTGTCCAACGAACCTGGAGAACGAGTGAACGGAACTTTTCTTCTTGGCCTCCCCCACGACGACCAAAGTCTAGTTCTTGGAAAATGTTTGTTCTGAGAGCAACCAGTACTTTGAGGTTCTTAACGCGCTTCAGATCCAATACTGTTCGGAACAGACATCGGATAAGATCATTAGTGAGCCGATCGTCAACCCAGTCCCGATCTAAGTCATCTATCGCAACGTAGGTATAGTGCTGGTGATCTAGGATATCTTCATCCAGAACCGCGAGCATCTTGTTGAGTTTGCCAAGTTGCGTTTCGTTTACGATTCGCTGATATTTGTCTGCTTGTTCGACTCGTGACTCAGTCGAAGATTGCGCTTCCGAGTTCGAGCCAGCTTTGGCGCCAGCCTTTAGCCCTACAGTCTGTACGGTGAGGTCGGCGCCTGCCTGTCCAGCGATTCGCTGGCTGAACTTGTCGGTTATCTCCCGGACTCGCTCCTCGGTCTCGCACCAGAAGCGCCCCTCGAAGTCCTCGAGATAATCCAAAGCCGCCTGTTTGCTCTTGTCTCGGCTCAACCGCTCGCGGAGGCTTTCCAGGAATTTTTGTTTCGCTGCTTGGCTATTAACCTTATAGCGGTGACGAATGACCTCGACCAGTAGCACATGTTTCCATAGAGCAATCCAAAACAGATCCAAATTGACGTCCAAAGAATCTAAGTGTCGTATGACCTGAAGATCCGTGATATATGGCAATGATAGGTCTTCTGGATTAATGCGGATCAGATGGTCAGGGTGTATTTCCTCTAGCCGCTGCAGAGCGGCTGATTTTCCAGAACCCGTGCGACCGACAATGAAGCAACGGGGATCGGATTGAGAATCCATAACTCGAAAATCACTAGACTCGAGAAAAGCCTCCTCGAGAAGCGGATCAGCCTCAGCCTGCTCCCCTCCTAGGGTGAATCCGCTTACCAGCTGCGGTTTCCTGGCCATCCGTCCTCCTCTGGGTCTGGCGCGCCTCGCCGTGCACCGCGTGGGAAGTCGCCTGAACAGGCCTAGGGACAAACCACGACCCAAGATTAGGCGCCGAGCGAATGACGACCCAAGAGAAGGGTCGTTCTGGTAGACCAGCCTTCAGGGTGGGAGACCCCGACCACCGAGTCGCGGCCGAGCAGAAGTGCCGGTAGATCTCGAGTCACCCGTCCGGCGCCTGGGCGGTACCGCGTCCGTGAGCGATCCGTGGCGGACGGGCACGGCTTGGCGCTGAACGTCACGTCTGCGGTCGTTCGCCGGTCCCGTCGCAGTCTCGGCAAATGCGTTCGTCGTGGCCGCCGGTCGTATACCGGCGGCTGTAGTCCGGGGTAACGCCGGTTCCCGAGCATCGACGGCATGGTCGTCCCGCGGGATCGTCCGGGCCGAACTTCGGGTTCTCCTTCACGACTCCAGCGTGGCTAAGCGGCCGGCACTGAGCAATCTGGATGTGCCGTTCCCCGTCGGTCGGCGTAGTGCCCTCCCGAGCGGTATCGGTCGCGGAGGGTGTTACCGCTCGGGGGTGTCCAGGACGTAGCGGGGTGCCCGTCGGTTTCACACGTCGGCGCCAGTCCCGAATCGCGAATCGAACGCGGTCCAGTCCTCGACTGCGAGGGCTGCGGCGCCGCGGTGGAAGGTGACTGTGAACTGGTCGAGGAAGCCGGATTGGCCGAGGACCATCGCGAACGGTGGCTGCCAGTTCCGGGCGAAGCCGATGTCGGCTCGCCATGAGATGAACTCCGAGGCCGCGTCGACACGATGGAGCCGCAGCTCGACCTCGGCGAAGGCGACTTCGACGATCTGACCACCGATGCCGACCACCGCTCTGTCGGTGTTCGTGGAGAGGTCGATTCCGGCCAGGTCGGCGAGCCAGGAGGCGGCGAGGACACTCTCGGCGCCGGTATCAACCAGGCCCAGGTACGGCTCCATGGTTGGCAGCGAGCCGGGGATGCTCACGGCGACGACGGGGCGAAGGACCTCCCGGCCGCGTCGTGGCGCCCGCTCCGCGACGTACGGGTACAACCAGGGAAGGCTGCTCGCCATCCCCGGATCAGTTCATGCCGACGAAGAGGGGTTCGTCCTCTCTCGGCGCACGCATCACGGCGACGTTGCGCAGCCCCCGCTCCTGGATCTGCTCGTGGAGCTCCTCGGGAGTGTCGGCAGCGAGGACGACCTCGTCGGTGGCCATGTCGATGGCCACGAACTTGCCGGGGTAGCGCTCGAGGTGGAAGTAGCGAGGCACCCTTCCATGATGCCAGCCGGCGCCCCCGACGGGCCCGGCGTGACCTAAACGTGACCTAACTCACGGTCACGGGGCGCTTCCAGCGGTCACTGGCGGACAGCTGGCATAGTCTCTGACCAGGACCTTCGCGGATTCGGGCAGGTCGTGAAACCCCGTCCCCTCAGCTTCCCAAGCTGAGAACGCGGGTTCGATTCCCGTCGCCCGCTCTCCACATAAGTACAGGTCAGCGTCGGTTTCCAGCGCCTACGGCGGCCTCCGGATTGGCTCCGGTTCGGCCGTGGGCCACAAACGGGCCACAACGAATCGGCCCCCCAACGACATCAGCTGGCTTTGCGCACCGCCGATCTCCTTGGCTGTCCGTCGTGGAGCAGTGCCCCCGGACTAGTCGCCCCCGTACAATCGAGGCGATGAGCGCCACCGATCCAATTGTTGGGAAGGATCTCGTCGTGGCCGCGGACGGCAGCATTCCGGCCGATCAGCTCGCTCGCCTCGGCCTTCGTCCCGGCGCACGTCTGCGGGTGATCGAGAGCCATCCAGCCGTCACCGAGCCGGGTGGCCTCGCTGGCTCGCTCCCCGACTTTCCCGATCTTGACTGGGCGGTGTTCGAGCAGGCGAGCGACCTGGCACGGAGCGACCTCAGCGCCACGTGAGAGTCGTCGCCGACTCGCACGCCATCGTCTGGTACGTCCAGGGCTCGTCCCGGCTCTCCGGAGCCGCCAACTCGGCGCTGGCAGAGTCGGAACGGACCGAAGGCATCGTCGTATCGGTCGCCACGCTCGTCGACCTCTGGTACGTCACTCAGACCACGCAGTCCGTAAGCGCCGACGACCTCGCCCGGTTGCGTGCGACGCTGGATGCCTCGGCCATCGTCGACCTACATACGATCGACGTTGCGGTAGCTGACGCCTTCACGCTGATACCCCGCTCGGTTCTCACCGATCCCTGGGACCGGTTCATCGTGGCGACGGCCAAGGCGCTCGCGCTGCCGTTGGTGACGCGCGATGGCGCTATCCGAGATTCGCGAATCTTGTCGAGACCATCTGGTAGCAGGCCACAAACGGGCCACAACGAGTGGCCCAGGGTGGCTACTGGCGGTCACCAGCGGACAGGCGAAATGGCCGCTGAGCTGGGCTTTCGCGAACTTCACGCCTGTGACCCGTCTGAGTTCCCTCCGACGCCGGATGGGAAATCAACTCATACGGGTCGAAGGTGGATCGGCGCGCTGCCAACTCGGTGCACGAACTCAGCCGTCAGGCGGGACCGTCCACGTTGACCGTCGGCACCCCGTGGCCAGCGCGGACGACCACGATGTGGCTCTCGGCGTCACTCGGATTCGACTCGCGGTGGATCGCCCCGGCGGGGACGTGGACGAAGTCGCCGGCCACCGCCTCCACCACCGCCTCCCCGCCTGGGCCCGACTCCATCCGCAGCCGGCCCGAAACAACGTAGATCGACGTTTCGTACCCACCGTGGTGGTGCCAGCCCGAGGTCATGCCCGGCGCCGTTCTGGCCAGCCCGGCCCAGAGGCCCTCGACCGCGATGGCCTGCTCTCGCACGACGCCCGGCGTCGGGTCGGTCTCGACACGGCCCTCAGGGGTGATGCGGGACACCGGATCGCTCGCGGCCACTGTGAGCACTGTACGGCCGGGCGTCCCTCCCGATCAACGGAACCTCGGCTGAGACGCCACACCGCGCCGTCGCGGCTCGGCTGACGAGCCGAACGGAGTGGTGTGTTCGGGGTCCGGGGGGTGACAGCGCGGCCGCAACACGAACGCCGCCACGCCGCTTCGGACGACACCGCCGCCAGGACCTGCGTGCGTGAAGGCGTTGCGTTCTAGCCTCTTCGCGTGCAGCCCACCGAGCTGATCGTCGCCGCGCAGCAGGCGCTGGGCAGCGGCGACGTGGCGGCTGCTACGGAGCACGCCAGGGCGGCGGTCGAGGCGGGCGGCGGGCCGGGGGCTCGGGAGATGCTGGGCGGACTCCTTCTCGTCGAGGACGACATCGAGGGCGCCCGCCGGGAGTATGAGCTGACATTTCGGGAGTGGCGCCAGGCCGGCGAGCACAAGGCGGCGGCGTTGGTGGCCGCGACGCTTGCTGATCTGCACACGTCGTGGTTCGGGAACCACCGAGCGGGCCAGGGATGGGCGGCACGGGGCCATCGGCTGCTCGAGCCCTTCGGCCGGTGCATCGAACGCGGCTATGTCGACCTGGCCGTGCTCGCCTGCGAATTACCCGACGTCCATGGCGTCGAGATCGCCGCGGCCGCGGCCCTCGACCTGGCGCTCGAGTTCGGGGACTCCGACCTGGAGGTTCGAGCCCTGGCTGACAGCGGCTACGCCCTTGTCGTGCAGGGCCGCGCCCGCGACGGCTTCGCCCGCTTGGACGAGGCGATGGCGGCGCTGTCGGCGGGCGAGGTCCGCAATCCGGCGGTGGCGGCGATGAGCTTCTGCGCGCTCCTCGCGGCTTGCGAGCGGGCCGGAGACGCGGCGCGTGCCGAGGAGTGGACGCGGGTCGTTGCCCGGGGGGTCACCGAACCGCTCGGCAACCGACCTCGCGCCCTGCACACGCACTGCCTGCTCGTCCTGGGTTCGGTGCTGTGCACCACCGGTCGCTGGGACGAGGGCGAGGCCGCGCTGCTGGAAGCCGTCGGCCCCGGCGGCTCGGCCATGTACGCGCATCGGAGCGAGGCGTCGGTCCGGCTGGCTGCGCTGCGGCTCCTGCAGGGCCACACCGACGAGGCACGTGCGCTGCTGCTGCCGTGCCAGGAACGGCCCGGCGCGTGCGAGGTGCTGGCAAGGGTCCATCTGGTCGCCGGCGAGCTGGATCAGGCAGCCGCGGTCGGCCGGCAGGCGGTCGACGCCGCGGGCGACGACGTACTCCGCTGCGCCTCGTTGACCTCGTTGCTCGTCGAGATCGACCTCGCCCGAGGCGACACCACCTCCGCGGCCGCCCACGCGGCCCACCTCGCCCGGCTTGCCGGCGACCACGACGCCGACCTGATTCGAGCGGAGGCGCTGCTCGCCGAGGGCCGGGTCGCCGCGGCGATGGTCGAGCACGAACGGGCCAGAGGCCTCCTGCAGCGCTCGCTCGCTGCGCTCCAGCCAGAGGAGCGCCCACTGCTCCGGGCGATCACCGCTCTCGAGCTGGCGCACGTCCTCGTCGAGGCCGGAGCCCAGGGCGACGCCATCGCTCATGCGCAGCGCGCCGTCGCCACGTTCGACCGGCTCGGCGCGGCGCCACTCGGTGACCGCGCCCGCGCCCTGCTCCGATCGCTCGGTGTCAGCGGCCGTCGCGCCGGCGCGTCCACGGCCGCGATGGTCACCGCCCTCAGCAACCGTGAGCGAGAGGTCCTCGGCCTGCTCCGCGAAGGGTTGACCAACGCGGAGATCGGCGAGCGCCTCTACATCTCCGCCAAGACGGCCGAGCACCACGTTTCTCGGGTCCTCAGCAAGCTGGGAGTGCGGAGCCGAGCCGAAGCAGCGGCCGTCGCCGCCGCCAGTGCGGCGAGCGACCCCCATAGCACGCGATAGGGGTTGCAATAGGTCGCTCCCCCGATGTCGTGCGCCCGCCGTCGCCGGATCATCACTCCGAGACCGGCGGACGTCGGTCAGACGGAGGAGACGATGGAAACCACAGTCAACGAGATCGCCGACGGCATCTACCGCATCTCCACCTGGGTCCCGGAGGTCGCCCCACCTTCCGGTCTGACCTTCAACCAGTTCCTCATCGACGGCGAGGAGCCGCTGCTCTTCCACACCGGGCCGAAGGCGATGTTCCCGCTCGTCTCGGCCGCCATCGCGTCGATTCGTCCCGTGGAAGATCTTCGCTGGATCACCTTCGGGCACCTCGAATCAGACGAGTGTGGCAGCATGAACGTCTTCCTTGAGGCGGCACCGCGTTCCCAGGTCGCCCACGGCGTGCTCGGCTGCGAGGTCTCCTTCAACGACCTGTGTGACCGGCCTCCGCTCCCCCTCGTCGACGACGAGGTCATCGACCTCGGTGGCAAGCGAGTACGTCACCTTGACACCCCACAGGTCCCGCACAACTGGGAGTCCCGCATGCTGTTCGAGGAGACGACGGGCACACTTCTCTGCGGCGACCTGTTCACGCACCTCGGCAACGGCCCCGTCACCACGGGCGGTGACATCGTCGGCCCGGCGATGGCCTTCGAGACGATTTTTCAGAACTATTCGTCACTCACACCCAGCCTGCCGGTCACCCTCGAGCGGCTCGCCGCGCTCAAGCCCGGCACCCTCGCGCTCATGCACGGCTCCGCGTTCACGGGGGACGGCGCCGGCGCGCTGCGCGAGTTGTCCGCCGCCTACGACGAGCGCTTCCTCGCCCGCTGCTAGAGACGGCAGCACCGGCTTTCAAGCGCCGAACGGGCGACTTCCCCGCCCCGGGGCGGAACCGGCTGACGGTCGTTTCTAGGAAGTTGCGGGGAGGCTCTTAGCTTCCTCCCAGCGAAGGCCCGCACCGTCGCCTCATGACCACGAATGAACAACCGGCCAGCTGGAGCGCGCCCGTGGGCAGTGGTGACCTCGCCCGCGGGCGGGCGCACCTCCCGCGACTCTCACCTCCTCCCCTCCGGGCCTTCTCGAGATCGATCGGACGGAAACGTCACGCTCTCCTGGGGACCGCTTCTGCGCTCGGGCTCATCCTCGTACCGCTGACCGGCAGTGCGGTGGTGGTGGGCATCACCGCAGCAGGTGGCCCATCGTCCGTAGCGACGGCGCTCCCGGCACCACCATCGACGAGCGCCGCCCCACCCCCGGTCGTGTCGGACACCTCTTCCGAACTGGCCACCTCGTCAGGACCGGCGCCGTCCTCAGCATCGGCGCCCTCATCACTGCCGGCGCCCTCGACTGAACTGGTCGCCTCGTCGGAGCCGGCACGCGAGGCTCACAGAGGGGGGCGCGGCCGATGAGCGATCCCTCTCCGTACACGGACGTCATGGCGGCGCCGCGACCGCCGCTCTCGGGCCGTCGGATCCGGCGGGCGTGGCTGGTCGTCGGAGCCTGGGCGGTTGTGATCGCCGTCGCCTCTATCAACCAGCCGCCCTGGGCCCTGCGCCGGGGCGCTCTCTTCCTTCACCTGGCGGCCCTGATCGCCGGGTTCGGTGCCGTGCTCGTCGTCGACCTCCATGGCGTGCTCTGGCTCATCGGCCGTCGCCGCCTCGGCGATCTCCTGCAGGTCACTTCCGCCCTTCAGCCCCTCATCTGGGGCGGCCTGACCGCGCTCGTCGTGTCGGGCCTCTTTCTGCACCCGAACCTCCTTCTGCCGCGGACGCAGATCAAGCTCGTGCTCGTGCTCGTGGCGACACTCAACGGGATGTGGGCCCACGGGCTGTCCGAACAGCTCGAGGCCCATCCGGCCATCACGGCCGCGCACCGCGTCGACCAGCGCCTGCTGAGGAAGGTGATGGCTGCCGGAGCGATCTCACAGGCGGCGTGGTGGGGGGCAACGCTCATCGGCTTTCTGGCCACCACGAGCAGGTAAGGCTGGTTCCTGCCATGGCCAAGCGGGAAGGTCGGCCGGCGTAAAGGAGCCCCGCTTGATCCTGACATCGTGGACGAGGCGTTCGCCCTCCTCGACCCGCTCGACGCCACCCAGCGGAGCAACGCCGCCGCGTGAGGGGTTTGAGGTGTCAGGTAGCTACGGGGGCCGACGTGTCATGCGGGTGCTGAGTCCTGACACACGGTCACGTCGGCTGGGGGACGATGCGGATATAGGGCTTGGGCGCCTTCCAGTCGCCGAAGATCTCCTTGGCCTCGTCGTTGGAGACCGAGCCGGCGATGATCACGTCCTCGCCCTGCTTCCAGTTGACGGGCGTCGAGACCCGGTGCTTGGCCGTGAGCTGCAACGAGTCGATCACCCGGAGCACCTCGTCGAAGTTGCGCCCCGTGGTCATCGGGTAGACGAGGATGAGCTTGATCTTCTTGTCGGGCCCGATGACGAAGACGTTGCGGACGGTCTGGTTGTCCGCCGGCGTGCGGGACTTGGCGTCGCCGGTGGTCTCGGCCGGCAGCATCCCGTAGAGCTTGGACACGTTGAAGTCGGCGTCGCCGATGATCGGATAGTCGGGGCGGGCGCCCTGGGTCTCCTCGATGTCGTCCGCCCACCGCTCGTGATCTCCGGTCGCGTCCACCGACAACCCGATGACCTTCACGTTGCGCCGCTCGAACTCGGGGCCCAGCTTGGCCATGTAGCCCAGCTCGGTCGTGCACACGGGGGTGAAGTCCTTGGGGTGGGAGAACAGCACGGCCCACGAGTCGCCGATCCAGTCGTGGAAGCTGATCCGTCCCTGGGTGGTATCGGCCTCGAAGTCGGGCGCGGTCTGGTTGATGAGAACTGACATCGTCATGCTCCTTGTGATCGCTCGAGGGGGCTGAGACGGAACCAGCACGGTGGACTCCAGCACGAGCCACTGGGTGCTGGGCACTGGCGAAACTAGACTTACCTGATCGGCATTGTAGCTTGAGGGGGTATCGATGACTCGCCCCGCGCTCGGAGACATCCTCCCCTGGCGGCTCGGCTCATCGCCCGAGAATGCCACGCTCTCTACAACGGCCGAAGCCGAGCGTCGTGAAGACCTGCTGGTCGTCGGTGATGACCAGGGCGTCGACCTCGCCATGGCCGGCGAGCCAGTCGAGACCGTCGCGGCCGAGGGCGAGGATGGCGGTGGAATACGCGTCGGCGGTGGCCAGGTCGGAGGCGACGACGGTCACCGAGGCCAGGCCGGTGGCCCGACGTCCCGAGCGGGGGTCGACGATGTGGCTCCCCCGCTCGTAGCGCCCCGACGTGGCGACGGCGGCGTCGGCCACCTCGACCACGTCGGCCAGGTGGGCGCGCTGCCACGGGTGCTGGATGCCCACCCGCCACAGGTCGCCCGGGCCGGGGCCGGCACCCACCAGGACATCGCCGCCGGCGTTGAGGCAGAACCGTCGCACGCCGGCCGCGGTCAACCGGTTGCCGGCCCGGTCGAGGGCCCAGCCCTTGACCACGGCCGAGGGGTCGAGGGGGCACCATCCGGGCGGATGGGGCGGCGGCAGGAGGGCGGTGGCGGCGATGTCGAACGCGCCGCCGGTGGCGACGGAGAGGGCCTCACACAGATCGAGGACGGTGCGGGTCTCGGGGCTGCTCCCGTCCCGGGCCAACCTCCCCCGGGCGAGGCGGACGATCTCGCTGTCGTCGCGCCAGGTGCTGAACAGGGCGTCGACCCGGCCGAACCAGGCGAAGACCTCGTCGAAGAGGGACTCGGGCACCTCCTCCCGGACATCGACCGACACCGCCGTGCCCCAGATCTGCTCGACCCGCTTCAGGGCCGGCCCGCCTGGTCGAGGGCGGCCTGCAGGGACTGCTGGTAACCGATGCTCGTGTAGGTCGCCCCCGAGACCGTGTGGACCTGCGCGCTCTGCGCGACTAGGACCTCCTGGCGCAGCTTCGGGCCGGCGACGTCGCTGATCCGCTGCGACTTGGCCCGGTCGCTGGGCAGCTGCAGCGCCTGCACGTCGACGATCTGCTTGCCCGCCAGCGTGACCTCCACCTGGACCGGGCCGTAGCGGTTCTCGACCGCGGGGCCGTCGATGACCCGGGTGCCGGAGGCGGACGGCGCCAAGGTCGTCGATGGCGATATCGACGGTGGCGTGAGGATCGACGGTGGCGTGAGGATCGACGGTCCCCCGAGGCCCTCCGGGTCGTTGGGCGACGCGCCCGCAGCCGGGCTCGGGGCCGTGGCCGGCGCGGCGGACCCGGCCGGACGAGGCGTGCTCAGGACCGTCTGGGCGGGAGAGGTGTGGAAGTTGGCGAGCAGGACGAGGCTGAGCACCGTGGCGAGGAGGGCGGGGACGGACCGACGCATGCCGCGACCTCAGTACGCGAATCGCTCGGAGTGGATCTGCCGGCGGGGTACGCCGAGCCGGCGCAGCCGCCGGTGCAGCACGTCCACCAGCCCCGGCGGGCCACAGAGGTAGACGTCACGCTCGGCGACGTCGGGCACCAGCCGGCGCAGGGCGGGCACGCCCAGGCGGTCGGTCTCGTCGTCGCCCACGTCGGTGCCGGCGATGGGGTGGATCACGATCCCGCGGTCGGAAGCCAGCCGTTCGAGCTCGCCACGGAACACGAAGTCCTGGGGCCGTTGCACCCGGTAGAGCAGGGTGATGTCGCCCCGGTCGCCGGGGAGCGTCTCCAGGAGGGCCCGCAGCGGGGTGATCCCGATCCCGCCCGCGATCAGCACCACCCGCCGCCTTGTCCGGCGGCCGGCGGTGAACGTGCCGTAGGGGCCTTCGGCGAACACCCGTCCGCCCGGCCGCAGCTCACGCAGGGTGTGGGTGTAGTCGCCCAGGTCCTTCACCGTGATCCGCAGGGCCTCGCCGTCGGGCGCCGCCGACAGCGAGAACGGGTGTGCCTGCCACCACCGGTCGCGGGTGAGGAACCGCCACAGGAAGAATTGGCCCGCCTGCGCCCGCACCCCTTCGAGGTCGCGGCCCGTGACGTAGACGGAGAACACACCCGGGGCCTCGTCCACCACGTCCGCCACCCGGAGCCGGTGGCGGGCGTTGAACCAGACAGGCCAGGCGACGCGCCACACCAGGATCGAGCCGCCCACCGCGACGAACATCCCGACCCACCAGACCCGGGCCAGCGGGTCACTGGTGAAGTCGCTCCCGACGGCCAGTTGGTGGGCGAACCCGAGGGCGATGGCCAGGTAGCCGTACAGATGGATGAAGTACCAGGTCTCCCGCTTCAGGCGGGCGCGTGCGGCCCGCACCGACGTCACCCCGATCGCCAGGAGGAGGACAGTGGCGACGATACCCATGAGGACGTCGGGGTAGTGCCGGATGAAGTCGCCCAACTGCCCGAGCACGGTCAGCCGGCCGGCGGCGGCGTAGCCCAAGGTGATGGTGACGGCATGGATCGCGATCAGGACCACGGCCGCGAACCCGTTCCACCGGTGCCACCGGGCCAGGCCGTCGAATCCCAGGTGGCGTTCGAGGAGGGGGATGCGGGCCATCAGCAGGAGCTGCAGCAACACCGCGTAGGCGCCCAGCAACCCACTCAACTGCCCGACACCGGTGAGCGCGCCGCCGGCGCCGTGACTGGCACCGAGCCCTCCGTGCCGGAACCACAGCCCGACGATGATGGCGGCGTTGGCGACGACCACCGCGAGGACGTCGCGGGCCGGCGGGGCGACGCGTGGCGCGGTCGGGCGCCTCTCGTCCTTGGGGGGTCGCGGCGGTTGCATTGTCGTCAAGGCCATCCAGGGAGAGCGAACCAACTGGATCTGAGAATTGACTGGGAATCGGCCGTGGTCGCGCTGGGGAAACAGGGGCTGGGGCCCGCGGCCAGGTTGGAGGGCGTCGCCGCTACCTCGAGATGCGGTCGGCGGCGCGGGAGAAGGGTGAAGTCACGGCGCCACGGTCGCCTGGAAGACGTGCGCCGTCATCATGCCCTTGACCTCGTCCGGACCCAGCCGCCTCTCCATCTGCTCGGCCACGAAGGCGGTCGTGGATGCCAAATCACCACGCGCCTCGATCTCGGCGCGAACCGGGGTTCCGGCGCAGTAGCCGGTGGCGACGTCAGCCGCTGACTGCGCCCGTCCTTCGAGCGTGACCGACTCGACCGTCACCCGATCGAAGCCGCCGGCCCCCAGGTCGGCCCTGACGAGCTCGACGTCGGCGTAGCCGTGCGGAACCGAGGCCATGAAGGTGGGCGGATCGTCTGGAAAGGCGCGCTCGAGGGCGGCGACGAGCGCTGCCTGGAACTCGTGCGTGTCCAGGGTCGCCCACGTGCTCAGAATCAACGTTCCGGCCCGGGTGAGCACTCGTCGCGCCTCCGCAAACGCCGACGGCTTGTCGGGAAAGAACATCGCCCCGAACTGGCAGACGACGACGTCGTACTCGGCATCGTCGAAGGGCAGGTCCATGGCGTCGGCCTGCCGCCACACGGCACCGGGCACATGACGGCGGCCGAAATCGACCATGGCGTCGTTCAAATCGGTTGCCGTCACCTCCGCCGAGGCGGCCGCCGCGACCAGCTCGCGGGTCAGCACGCCGGTCCCTGCGGCAAGCTCGAGGACACGGCGAGGGCCGGTAGCCGCCACCCGCCGAGCGGCGTCCAACGCGAAGGGCCGGAACACCGCCGGCGCCAGCCAACGCTCGTACGCCTCGGGCATCGCGTCCACCCAGAGGCGATCCGCGTCATCGGTCACGATCGCAAACGCTAGACGGGACATCGACCGCGACAGGTGCGCGATCTCGTTTGGCTGGAGAGGCGCCCGGCGCTGCCGACCACCGTCGCACAACGGGGCCGGGATAATCGCCGCCGATCTCGACCGCGCTACGCAGCCGACGGGAGGGCTTCATGTGGGTCCTTCGAGGTCAGGACGGGGGAGGTCGCGGGTCGGAGCTGGATGCGTCGCAGCAGTTGGGCGTTGAGTGCGACGACGATGGTCGATCCACTCATGAGTACGGCCCCGACGGCCGGTGACAGGGTGATGCCGGCCCACGAGAACGCACCCGCCGCCAGCGGGATGGCGAGGATGTTGTAGCCGGCGGCCCAGGCCAGGTTCTGGATCATCTTGCGGTAGCTGGCCTGCGACAGCCGGATGACCGACACCACCGCCCGGGGGTCGTTGGAGGCGAGCACGACGCCGGCCGACTCCATGGCCACGTCGGTGCCGGCGCCGATGGCGATCCCGACGTCGGCCCGGGCCAGGGCGGGGGCGTCGTTGACCCCGTCGCCCACCATGGCCACCTTCAGGCCCCGGGCCTGCAGTTCTGCCACCTTGGCGTCCTTGTCCTCGGGGAGGACCTCGGCCATGACCTCGTCGACGCCGAGGGCGGCTCCGACGGACTCCGCCACCTGGCGGGCGTCGCCGGTGATCATCACCACCTGACGGCCCATCCGCCGCAGCTCGGCCACGGCCTCGGCCGCTTCCGGTCGGACCTCGTCCTCGAGGGCCAGCGCTCCGATGATCTCGTCTCCCCGGACGAGGTGGAGGACCGCCGCGCCCCGCTTCCGCCACTGATCGGCGGTCTCCTTGAGTGGCGCCGGCTCGGTGAGCTGACGCTCGCGGAGCAGGGCGGGACCGCCGACGGCGTACGCCTGACCGTCGACGTCGGCTTCCACGCCTCGGCCGGTGATGGAACGGAACCCGCCCGCCCGCGGCACGGGGCCACGCTGGCGGGCGGCGGCCACGATGGCCCGGGCGAGAGGATGCTCGCTGTCGGCCTCCACCGCCCCGGCCAGACGCAGGACTGCGTCCTCGTCGAGGCCGACACCGTCGACTGCGGTAACCGCGTGCTCACCCTTGGTGAGGGTGCCGGTCTTGTCGAAGAGGACCGCATCGACGGTGCGCATCCGCTCGAGGGCCAGTCGGTCCTTGACGAGGATGCCGGACTGGGCGGCCACGGCCGTCGACAGCGAGACCACCAGGGGGATGGCCAGGCCGAGGGCGTGGGGGCAGGCGATGACCAGCACGGTGACGGTGCGCACCACCGCGTCGTCGAGCGAGCCCGCCGCCCACCAGGCGACGAAGGTGACCGCCGCCGAGCCTGCAGCGACATAGAAGAGCAGGGCCGCGAAGCGGTCGGCCAGCGCCTGGGCCCGGCTCCGTGACGCCTGGGCCTCGGCCACCAGGCGCTGGATGCCGGCCAGGGCGGTGTCGTCACCGACCGCATCCACGCGGACCCGAAGGGCGGAGTCGGTCACCACCGTGCCGGCGATGACGGGGTCGCCGGGACCTTTGGCCACCGGCCGGGACTCGCCCGTAACCATCGACTCGTCCATTTCGGCCTCGCCGTCGAGGATCACGCCGTCGGCCGGCACCCGCCCCCCGGCCCGCACCAGCACGACATCTCCCCGCTGAAGGACGGCGATCGGCACCGTGTCGACCTCGCCGTCGGCGCCGACCCGCTCGGCTTCGTCGGGCCGCAACGCACCCAGGGCGGCCAGCGCCGACTGAGCCTGGCCGAGGGCGCGCATCTCCAGCCAGTGACCAAGGAGCATGATGGTGATCAGCGCCGCCAGCTCCCACCAGAAGTCCAGATCGAACCACCCCAAGCTGGTGGCCAGCGACGCGGTGTAGGCCACCGTGATGGCCATGGAGATGAGGAGCATCATCCCGGGACGACGACCCCGGACCTCCGACCATCCGCCGGAGAGGAACGGCCAGCCGCCCCAGAAGAAGATGCCGGTGCCCAGGACGGGCCCGACCCAGGCCATCGCCGGGAAGTCGAGTTCGTAGCCGAACCAGTCCATGACCATGTGGCTGGTGGCCACGAGGGGGATCGTCAGGAGCAGGCTCCACCAGAACCTCCGGCGGAACATGGCGACGTGGTCGCCATGACCCCCGTGGCCGCCGTGGTCGCCGGACGGGTGGTCGTGGGCGCCCGGGTGTCCGGTGCCCGTCTCGGGTTCCGCGTGGTCGTGGACCGTCGGGGCGGTGGCGGGAGTGGGATCCATCGGGTCCTTCTAACTCCTGATCAGGCGGGCGACCGCGGCGGTGGCCTCGGTCAGCTTCCTGTCGGCCTCAGTGCCTCCGGTGGCCACCGCGTCGGCCACGCAGTGGCGAAGGTGGTCGTCGAGGAGGCCCATGGCCACGCTCTGCAGGGCCTTGGTGGCAGCCGAGATCTGGGTGAGGATGTCGATGCAGTACCGACCGTCGTCCACCATCTGCTGCAGGCCCCGGACCTGGCCCTCGACCCGCCGCAGCCGCTTGAGCAGGTGGTCCTTGTCCATGTCGTATCCGGGCATGCCGATACTCTACCCTAGTAGGGTATAGAGGGCCGTCGTGGCGATGGGAACCGTCCCCCGGTGAGCCCTCGGTTCACAACCACCCCGGCGTCCTACCATCGGGGACACCGCCATGGACGTGTTGTTGATCGACAACTACGACTCCTTCACGTTCAACCTGTTCCAGCTCATCGGCTCGATCCTCGGGGTGGCGCCCCGGGTCGTGCGCAACGACGAGGTCGGGCCGGACGAGCTCTACCGGATGCGCCCAGATGCGGTCGTCATCTCGCCGGGACCGGGGCATCCGGGTCGGGAGCGCGATTTCGGGGTGTCGAAGGCGGCGATCGCCGACCTGGGCGTCCCCCTGCTGGGCGTGTGCCTCGGCCACCAGGGCTTGGCCCAGCACTTCGGGGCCGACGTCCGGGAGGCCCCCGAGGTCATGCACGGGCGCACGTCCGAGATCACCCACGATGGCTCGCCGCTGTTCGCGGGCATCCCCCAACGGTTCCGGGCCGTCCGCTACCACTCGCTGGCCGTGTGGGGTCCACTCCCCGACGAGCTGGCGCTCACGGCCTGGACGGACGACGGGGTGACGATGGGGATCCGCCACCGGACCCGTCTCCTCTGGGGCGTCCAGTTCCACCCGGAGTCGATCGGGACCGAGCACGGGGAGCGGCTGCTACGCAACTTCCTCGACCTGGCCGCGGCGTCCAAACCGCGGGTGCCGGACCCGTCCGCGCCGGCCCCCGCCGCCAGCCGGGCCGGCCGCGAGGCCCGGTCGCCGGCGCTCCGGGTACGCACCCGGGTCCTTCCGTTCCTCCCCGACGCCGAGTCCACCTTCGCCGCCCTCTTCGGCGGGAGCGACGGCGCCTTCTGGCTGGACTCCAGTCTCAGCGGATCCGGACGGGCGCGGTTCAGCTACCTGGGCGGCCTCGGGGGTCCTCGGGCCGCGGTCGTCTCCTACGACTCGGCCGGCCACCACCTCACCGTCTCCGACGCCGGCGGCACCCACCGCCACCGAGGCGACGTCCTCGAGTTCCTGGAGAACGAGCTCGCCGGCGGCCCGCCCCGCATCGACGACGAGCTTCCGTTCGGGTTCGTCGGCGGCTTCGTCGGCTACCTCGGCTACGAGCTCAAGCGCGACCTCGGATTCTCGGCGGTGCACCACTCACCCCTCCCGGACGCGTCATTGCTGTTCGCCGACCGCGTCATCGTCCTCGACCACGAGGACCGCCGGCTCTACCTGCTGGCGGTGACCGCGGCCGACGACCCGGAGGACAGCGAGCGGTGGTTCGTCGAGATGGAGGCCTGCCTCGGGCATCTCCGCGGCCCACGACAACCGCGGGACCCGAGCGAGGCCGGCCCGGGCGTCACCGACCTGACCCTCTTGCGGGACGAGGCCGGCTACCTCGACGACATCCGGCGCTGCCAGGAGGAGATCCGCCGCGGCGAGAGCTACCAGCTCTGCCTGACGAACATGATCTCGACCGACCCCGTCGGGCGACCCCTCGACCTCTACCGCGTCCTGCGGGCCGAGAGTCCCGCCCCCTACGCCGCCTACCTGCGCTTCGGGTCGACGTCGGTGCTGTGCTCGTCGCCCGAGCGGTTCCTGCGCATCACGTCCGGGGGCCAGGTCACGGCCCAGCCCATCAAGGGCACGGCCGCCCGCAGCAGCCGTCCCGCGCAGGACGGCGCGGCCCGGGACCGGCTGGCGGCGAGCGTGAAGGAGCGGGCCGAGAACCTCATGATCGTCGACCTCCTCCGCAACGATCTCGGTCGGGTCTGCCAGTTGGGCACCGTCGAGGTGCCGGCGCTCATGGACGTGGAATCCTTCGCCACCGTCCACCAGCTGGTGAGCACCATCGCCGGCCAGTTGCGGCCCGACGTCACCGCCGTCGACTGCGTCCGGGCCGCCTTCCCCGGGGGGTCGATGACCGGTGCCCCCAAGCACCGGACGGCGGAGATCCTGGACCGGCTCGAGCGGGGGGCCAGGGGTGTGTACTCGGGCAGCATCGGTTGGTTCGGTTTGGACGGGGCGGCCGAGCTCAACGTCGTCATCCGGACCGCGGTCGCCACGCCGACGAGCACGTCGATCGGCGTCGGGGGTGCCATCGTGGCGCTCTCCGATCCCGAGTCGGAGTTCGACGAGACCCTGCTCAAGGCGGCCGCCCTGATCCGTTCCCTGGGGATCCTCCGGAACGGGATTTTCGAGCCGGACGACGTGCGGATCGACGGGTCGAAGCTTTCGCCCGAGCGGAGCGCGCTCCTCCTTTCTCGGGCTCCCCCCAGCTCGACCGGATCCTCGCCCGCCGGACGCGATCCGGCCTGGACGGGCGACTGAGCGACCCGGACCTGGGGTAGAGACGGTGGCGATGGTCGCCTACGGCTACACCCTCTCCAGCGAAGAGCACGGCCCGTCGGACCTGGTCGCCAACGCCCGGCGGGCGGAGGAGCTGGGCTTCGAGTTCGCTTCGATCTCCGACCACTTCCATCCCTGGGTGAGCGCCCAGGGCCACAGCCCGTTCGTGTGGTCGGTACTCGGCGGCATCGCCGCCAGCACCGAGCGGCTGCGGGTGGGCGTGGGCGTGACCTGCCCCACCATCCGCATCCACCCCGCCATCCTGGCCCAGGCCACCGCCACCACCTCGTTGCTGTTCGAGGGTCGGTTCTTCTTCGGCGTGGGGTCGGGCGAGGCGCTCAACGAGCACATCGTGGGCGTCCGCTGGCCCCCGCCGGGCGTGCGCCTGGCCATGCTGGAGGAGGCGGTCGACGTCATCCGCCAGCTGTGGACGGGCGACACGGTCGACCACCGGGGCCAGTTCTACGAGGTCGACAACGCCCGGCTCTTCGACCCCCCGGCCGATCCGCCGCCCATCGTCGTGTCCGGCTTCGGGCCCAAGGCCATCGCCCTCGCCGCCCGCATCGGCGACGGGTACTGGGGCAACGCCCCCGAACGTGACCTGATCGAGCGCTACCGCCACGGTGGCGGCACCGGTCCCCGGTACGCCCAGCTCAACCTGTGCTGGGCCGACGACGAGACCTCCGCCCGCAAGACGGTGCACGAGGTGTGGCCCAACGGAGGCGTCGCCGGCCAGCTCTCCCAAGACCTCCCCACGTGGACCCACTTCGAGGAGGCGGCCACCATGGTCAGCGAGGAGGAGGCGACCAAGTCGGTGCCGTGCGGGCCCGACGTCGGCCCGGTGGTCGACTCGGTGCGAAAGTTCCTCGACGCCGGTTACGACCACCTCTACTTCCATCAGATCGGCGCCGACCAGGACGGGTTCTTCCGGTTCTGGTCGGAGGAGCTCCAACCGGCGCTGGCCGACCTCGGATAGGCCGGTCGCCCGGCCCGGTGCCGGCGGGGTAGGACTAGGGGGATGGCTGACCCCCAGGAACGGCTGAAGACCTACCGGGCCAAGCGGGACTTCGGCGTCACCGCCGAGCCGGCGGGCGACGGGACGGCCGAGCCGGAGGTGGTGGAGGCCACGGCGGCGGCGCCGGCGAGGCGGTTCGTGGTCCAGCGCCACCGGGCCACCCGGCTGCACTACGACTTCCGGCTGGAGGTCGACGGCGTGCTGGCCAGCTGGGCCGTACCGAAGGGCCCCACCCTCGACCCCAAGGCCCGGCAGCTGGCCGTCCACGTGGAGGACCATCCCATCGAGTACTTCGACTTCGAGGGCGTCATCCCCAAGGGCTCCTACGGCGGGGGCGACGTCATCGTGTGGGACTGGGGGACGTGGCAGCCGGCCCGTCCCGTCGACGCCGACGCCCTCGCCGCCATCGACCGGGGCGAGCTCCACTTCGACCTCGAGGGCGACAAGCTGGCCGGGCGCTTCGTCCTCATCCGGCGGGACAGGGAGCGCTCCAAGAAGGAGCAGTGGCTCCTCCTCCACAAGAACGACCACCACGCCCGACCGGGGTGGGATCCCGAGGACCACCCCCGGTCGGTCAAGACGGGGCGCACCAACGACGAGGTGCTGGCTGCGCCCGACGTCGAGTGGCACAGCGACCGGCCCGCGGCCGAGGCCGCGGTGCGGTTGGGCGGCGGGCCGCCGCCCGAGTGGGACCCGCCCACCGTCGACGAACTGGCCGCCCTCGACGCCCTGGGCCGGGCCGGCACATGGACCCTGCAGGGCCGGGAGCTGAAGCTCACCAACCTCGACAAGGTCCTCTTCCCCGCCGGGGACGGAGCCGGCGAGGCGCCGGTGACCAAGCGGGACCTCATCCGCTACCACGCCCGGGTGGCTCCCTTCATGCTCCCCTACCTGTACGACCGGCCCATCAACCTCAACCGGTTCCCCGACGGGGCGGCCAAGCCCGGGTTCTGGCACAAGGAGGTGCCGAGCCACGCCCCCGGGTGGATGACCCGCTGGCACAACGACGAGGCCGACCCGGGCGAGACGGAGCGGTACTTCGTGGTCGACAGCGTCCCCGCCCTGGCCTGGATGGCGAACTACGGAGCCCTCGAGCTGCACGCCTGGACGTCGCGGCTGCCAGACGTGCACCAGCCCACGTGGGCCCTCATCGACATCGACCCCGGCCCGAACGTCACGTTCGACGACGTGCTCGTGCTGGCCCGCCTGTACCGCACCGCGTTGGACCACCTCGGGGTGGCCGGGATGCCCAAGGTGACGGGCAAGCGGGGGGTGCAGATCTGGGTGCCGATCGCCGACGGCTACTCCTTCGCCGACACCCGGAAATGGGTGGAGAAGGTGTCCCGGGCGGTCGGGGCCACCATTCCCGAGCTGGTCAGCTGGGAGTGGGAGACCCACCGCCGCGGGGGGCTGGCCCGCCTCGACTACACCCAGAACGCGATCAACAAGACCCTGGTGGCGCCGTTCAGCGCCCGCCCCGCGGCGGGTGCCCCGGTGTCGGTGCCCATCCGGTGGGACGAGCTCGACGACCCCGACCTCCGCCCCGACAAATGGACGATCGGCACAGTTCTCGACCGCCTGGCATCCGCCGGCGACCCCCTCCGGCCCCTCATCGGCCGCCAGCAGAAGCTGCCCGCGCTCTAGCCCGATGGCGTCGATCGTGGTGTGCGGGGGGAGCGTGATCGGGCTGGCGTCGGCCATGATGCTGGCCCGCGACGGGCACCGGGTCACTGTCCTGGAGCGCGACGCCGCGCCCCCGCCCTCCGACAACGCCGCCGCCTGGGAGGGGTGGTCGCGGCCGGGCGTGGCCCAGTTCCACCAGCCCCACAACCTCTTCTCCCGGGCCCGGCTCGTCCTCGACGAGGAACTCCCGGGCATCGTCGACCGGCTGGTCGAGGCCGGGTGCGTGTGGGTCGACCCCGTGGCCATGGCGCCCCCGTCCCTGGACAAGACGCCGCTGGCGGGCGACGACCGGTTCCGGTTCGTCACCGGGCGGCGGCCGGTGGTCGAGGCGGTGCTCGCCACCGCCGCCGGGGAGGAGGCGGGCGTCGACATCCGGCGGGGGGTGGCCGGCGCCTGCCTCCTGACGGCGGGCGACGGGCCGGCGGGCGTGCCCCACGTCGTCGGCGTGCTCACCACCGACGGTGACGAGCTGGCGGCCGACCTGGTCGTCGACGCCACCGGCCGGCGCAGCCGGCTGGCCGAATGGCTGACGGCGGTGGGCGCCCGTCCCCCGCTCGTCGAGTCGGAGGATGGCGGGTTCGTCTACCACACACGCTATTTCACGGGACCGAGGCTGCCCCGCACGCTCGGGCCGCCGGTCTTCGAGATCGGCACCATCTCCCTGCTCACCATCCCCGGCGACAACGACACGTGGTCGGTGACGGTGTGGGCGGCGTCGGCCGACACCGCCCTGCGGGGCCTCAAGGACCCCGACCGGTTCACGGCCGTGGTCAAGGCCTGCCCGTTGCAGCGGCGCTGGCTGAGGGGGGAACCGATCACCGGCGTCCTCACCATGGCCGGGGTGCTCGACCGCTACCGGCGGTTCGTCGTCGACGGGCGGCCGGTGGCGACGGGCGTGGTCGCGGTCGGCGACGCCTGGGCGTGCACCAACCCGTCCGCCGGCCGGGGCATCACCGTGGGCCTGATGCACGCCCAGGGCCTGCGCCAGGTGGTGCGGTCGTCGGGGGTGGGCGACGCCGAGGGGCTGGTCCGGGCCTTCGACCAGGTCACGGAGGAGCGGGTGGCGCCCTACTACTGGAACCAGATCAGGGCCGACCGGGCCCGGATGGCGGAGATGGACGCCCTGCGCCGGGGCGACGAGCCCCCCGCCCCCGACCCCACCGCGACGGCGGTGGGCGCCGCCCTGTTCCAGGACCCGGTGGTGTTCCGGGGCTCCCTGGAGACGGCCATGTGCCTGGCCCTGCCGGAGGAGGTCTTCGCCCGACCGGGGTTCATGGACCGGGTGCGGGCGGCCACTCCCGGTCCGCCGCTGCGCCTGCCCGGTCCCGACCGCAAGGAGTTGCTCGCGCTCCTGGCCGGGTAGGCCTCCTCCTGCCGGCCAGGCCCCTGCTCGACCATGGGTCCCAGCCGGTGTCGGCTCGTCCGGGTTAGCGTTCGCCCACGGTGGCCGGTCCCCCTCCCCGTCTCCCCCAGGCCAAGACCCGGCTGACGATCGGCGCGGCCGCGGGCGTCGTCGTGTTCGGCGCGGCCATGAGCCAGACGCCGTGGCAGGTGGCGTCCCTCCTGGGGTGGGACACGACCGCCCTCATCCTGGTGACGTTGGTGCTCCTCGTCGTCTGGCAATGCGACAGCGCGCAAACTCACGACCTGGCCCGGCCGGAGGACAACTCCCGGGGCGCGACCGACGTCATCGTGCTGTGTTCCGGCGTGGCCAGCCTGGTGGGGGTCGGCCTGGCCCTCGTCAAGGGGGCTCACGCCGACGGGGCGGCCAAGACGTGGATCACGGTCCTCGCCGTCGCCAGCGTGGTCCTGTCGTGGCTGACGGTGCAGACGGTGTTCACCCTGCGCTACGCCCACCTCTTCTACTCCGACTGCGACGGCGTCGGCGGGGTCGACTTCAACGGCGACAAGGAGCCCGACTACCGGGACTTCGCCTACCTGGCCTTCACCATCGGCATGACCTACCAGGTGTCGGACACCGACCTCGAGACCAAGCCCATCCGCCGGACGGCCACCCGTCAGGGCCTGCTGTCCTACGTCTTCGGCACCTTCGTGGTGGCCATGACCATCAACGTCGTCGCCGGCCTGGTCAAATGACCGGGGCTCCTAGTGGGCCCACGTGTGGCCGGGGGGGTAGACGGCGGTGATCTTGCGGACGGTGCCCGACTGGGAGCGCATCACCAGTGACTCGGTGGTGACGCCCCGGGCGTCGTAGCGGACGCCCCGGCACAGCTCGCCGTCGGTGATGCCGGTGCAGGCGAAGAAGCAGTTGTCGCCCCGGACCAGATCATGGGTGCCGAGGACCCGGTCGGGGTCGATGCCGGCATCGATGACCTGCTGGCGCTCCTTGTCGTCCTGGGGCCACAGGCGGGCCTGCATCTCCCCGCCCATGCACTTGAGGGCGGCGGCGGTGATGACCCCTTCGGGGGTGCCGCCGATGCCGAAGAGGATGTCGCCGGCGGCGTCGGGCCAGCCGGTGGAGATACCGCCGGCCACGTCGCCGTGCTCGATGAGGCGGATGCGG
Source organism: Actinomycetota bacterium (assembly GCA_034666105.1). Taxonomy (GTDB): domain Bacteria; phylum Actinomycetota; class Acidimicrobiia; order Acidimicrobiales; family AC-14; genus JAXDMK01. The sequence goes on from JAXDMK010000129.1 coordinate 26,189, forward strand.
GCCCCGGCGGCCCGGATCTCGGCGATGAGGTCGGCGTGGCGGGGACGGTCGAGGACGACGGCGGTGATGTCGCTCACCGGCAGGCCCAGGGCCTTGGCCACCGCCTGCAGGTTCTCGGCCGGGGGACGGTCGATGTCGATGGAGCCGGCGGCGGCCGCGCCCACCGCCACCTTGTTCATGTAGAAGCAGGGGCCGGGGTCGAACATGGTGCCCCGCTCGCTGGCCGCGATCACCGACAGGGCATTGGGGCGGCCGAGAGCGGCCAGGGTGGTTCCCTCCACCGGGTCGACGGCGATGTCGACCTCGGGCGACCCGCCCCGGCCCAGCTGCTCGCCGTTGTAGAGCATGGGGGCCTCGTCCTTCTCCCCCTCGCCGATGACGACCACGCCGGTCATGAGCACGCTGTTGAGGAACAGGCGCATGGCCTCCACCGCGGCCCCGTCGGCCTCCTCCTTCTCGCCCCGGCCCATCCACCGGGCCGCGGCCATCGCTCCCGCCTCGGTGGCCCGGACGAACTCCATGGCCAGGTTGCGGTCGGGCGTGCGCGTCTGCTCAGGGGTCACCATCGGACACTACCCGGGGGTCAACGACGCTCCGACTGGCGCCGCGGGGCAGGATTGGGCGTGATGGTCGTCGGGGGACGGGAGCCGCGGTCGGTGGCGGAGGTGGTGGCGGTGGCCCGCGCCGGCGAGCGGGTGGACGTCGATCCCCACGTCGCCGTGGACGACGTGACCGTCGACGCGGCCGTCCTCACCCTGCTCGACGCGGCCGCCGGCTATGTCACCCGCCGGTAGCGACCGGGTCCTCCTCGTCGACGCGGCCAACGTCGTCGGCTCCCGGCCGACGGGGTGGTGGCGGGACCGGGCCGGCGCCGCTCGCACCTTCGTCGACCGGGTGCGGACAGCGGCGGTGGCCGGCGAGGTCCCGACCCCGGTGGTCGTCGTCCTGGAGGGTGCGGCCAAGCGGGGCGTGGAGGAGGGGACGGCCGACGGGGTGGAGGTCGTCCACGCCCGGGGTGAGGGCGACGACACCCTGGCCATGCTGGCGGCGGCGTTGACCGGCGCGGGGAAGCTGGTCACGCTCGTGTCCGCCGACCGGGAGCTGGGGCGGCGAGCCCGCCTGGCGGGCGCCGACGTGGTCGGCCCCGGCTGGCTCCTCGACCGGCTGCCGCCCTAGCCGGCGGCGGGCGCGGGTGGCGGCGGCGCGGCCGGCGTGGGCGGCGGCGCGGCCGGCGTGGCCGGCGGCGGCGACTTCTTCTTCCGGGCCAGCAGGAAGGAGGCGATGCCGAACCCGCCCAGGAACCCGCCGATCACGCCCGTGGCCAGGACCAGTCCCGACAGCCCGCCGCCTGGTCCACCACCGCCGACGGCGACGGGCGGGGGTCCCGCACCGGCGGCACCGGCGCCGGCGCCGCCCGAGGCCGCGTCCGCCGTCGGGTCCGCCCCCGCGCCCACCACCACCAGCACGGCCCGCATCTTGGCCGGGTGGATGTTGCAGCGGTAGCTGTAGCTGCCGGGCTTGTCCGGCGCGGTCAGGCTCCCTTCCTTCCCGGGGTCGATGGTGCCGGTGTCGAGGGCGACGTCGTCGAAGGTGGCCGTGTGGGGCGCGCCGCCCTTGTTCGACCACGTCACCTTCCCCCCCGGCGCCACCGACACCTGGGCTGCGTCGAAGGCGAAGTCCTTTACGTCGACGGCGGCCGTCTTGGGCGCGTTGGACGACGGAGTCGGGCCGGCCCGGGCCTCGCCGGTGACGGTGACGGTGAGCGTCCCCTTCATCGCCGCCGGGTGGACGTCGCAGTGGAAGGCGATGGTGCCCGGCTTGGAAACGGTGACGATGGCGTTGGTGCCGGCGAAGCGTCCCCCCTCGGGTCCGGGCGTGACCACGCCGGTGTCGAACGACCCGTCGTCGGCGGTGAAGGTGTGGGGCTTGCCGCCGACGTTGGCGAACACGATCGTCGACCCTGCCGGCACCGACAGGGTGGACGGGTCGAAGCTGAGGGCGGCACCTTCGATGGCCGGGTCGAGCGCCTCCACCCGCCGGGTGTTGGTGGTCGCGTCGCCCTCGACCGTGATCAGGCCGTTCATCTTCGACGGGTTGATGCGGCAGAAGTAGTGGTAGACGCCGGGGGTCGAGAAGGTGACCGTGCCCGCCGCCGCCGGGGCGATGGGGTCGGTGTCGAAGGTGCCGCCCCGGTCGGTGACGGTGTGGGGCCGGTCGGCGGTGTTGGTCCAGGTCACGGTGGTGCCGACGGGCACGGTGAGCTGCCCCGGGACGTACTCGAAGTTCACGATCTCGACCGCCTGGGCTTGGGCCGCGGCGGCCGTGGCCGTGGCCGTGGCCGGCGCCGCCCACGTGAGGGCCAGGGGACCGCCGGTGGCCAGCACGACGGCCCCGGCCAGCGTCGTCAGCCGTGACATCCTGCCCATGGCCGTCACCTCCCGCTCACGTAGTCGGCGACGCTGGTGGCCCAGATGGCGCCGAAGGTCAGGAACAGCAGCGACCCGAGGAGGGGGAGGTACCTGTCCCCCTTGCGGACCACCTTCAGCACCGCGAACTTGGCCGTCAGAACCACGAAGGCGAGGGCGCCGAAGATCGAGTGGAGCAGCACCCGGGTGGGCGACGTGGGACCGGCCGGCCCCACCAGGCAGGAGAAGGCGACCACCACCGCCAGCAGCAGCGCCACCCGCCCGCTCACCCGGTGGACCTTCACCGCCGTCCCGCCCGACACCGGCATCGCCGGGGCGACGCCCCAGAAGCGGGCGGCCATCGCCACCTGGAGCCCGGCCAGGGCGAAGACGATCGTGGCCAGCACGACCTTCCAGAGGAGGAGGTTGCCGTCGGTGATGTCGTTGAGCCAGCCGATGACGTCCAACCGGTGAGTCCCTTCAGCCGATGAGCAGGACCTTGGCCCTCATCTGGGGGTGTATCTCGCAGAAGTAGTCGAGGGGCTGGTTGACGACGAGCCGGAACGTCTTGCCCGGGCCGAGGATGCCGGAGTCGACCCCCCCGCCCCCCTGGGCGGTCACCGTGTGGGGCGCCACGTCGTCGTTGCGGAAGACGACCTCCGTCCCTTTGGCCACGGTGAGGGTGGTGGGGGCGAAGGCGATCTTGGCCATCACGACCGTGTCGCCGCTGGCGGCGGTGTCGCCCGAGGTGTCGGCGGCGGTCTTGACCATCTTCACCGGGCCCGCGACCGCCAAGGCGGCGAAGAGCAGGACGAGGACGGTCCACAGGCCTCGTGACGTCTTCGCCATGCGCGCCCTCCCCGGAGGGAGAAATTGTGCAGCACCGCGGGGTCGCTGTCGAGGGGCATACTGTCGGCTCGATGGCGGTCGAGGACGACGTCGACGCTCTGTACGCGGCGGACCCGGACGAGTTCGTCGCCGGCCGCCAGGCGTTGGCCAGGCGGCTGCGGTCGGAGGGCGACAAGGAGCGGGCGGCGGAGGTGACCAAGCTCCGGCGACCGACGGCGGCGGCGTGGGCGGTGAACCAACTGGCCCGGCGCCACGGCGACGAGGTGGCGGCCCTGGTGGCGCTCGGCGACGACCTGCGCCGGACCCACGAGCGGTTGCTGGAGGGCGGTCGGGACGACGACACCGTGGCCTTGGGCCGCCGGCGGCGGGGCGCCATCGCCGACCTGGTCGACCGGGCCGCGGCCATCCTCACCGACTCGGGTCGGGCCGCCGGCGCCCACCGCGACGCCATCTCCGCCACCCTCGACGCGGCTTCCCTCGACCCCGATGTGGCCGCCGACGTGACCGCCGGCCGCCTGGCGAAGGAGCTCGACCCCCCGAGCGGCTTCGGGGAGTTCGACTGGTCGGTACCCGCCGCGACCGCGCCGGCCCGGCCGGCGCCGGCCAAAGCGCCGGCCAGGGCGAAGGGGAAGGGGCCCCCGGCGGCCGACAACGCGGCCGACCCCGAGGCGGAGCGGGCGGCGGAGCGGCAGGCCCGCCGGCGGGAGGAGGCCCGGCAACGAGCGGCGTCGGCCCGCACCGCCGCCACCCGGGCCCGCGACCTGGCCGACCAGGCCCGCGACGCGGCCGAGCGGGCCGACGCCGAGCGCGACCGGCTGGAGGAGGAGGTCGTCCGCGCCCGCAAAACCGCCGTCGACTCCCGCCGGACGGCCCGAGAGCTCCGGGACGCGGCCCACGAGGCCGAACGTCAGGCCACCGCCCTGGAAGCGGCGAGCCCCTAAAGGCGGCCGTCTGGTGTGCGGGGCTGTGATGGACCGACCGGAGCCGGACCGGCGTCAGCCGGAGATGAGGCTGGCCAGGGCCCAGATGGCGGTGACCAGGCCGATGACGATCATGACCACGCTCCGGCCCAGTGGGGGTCGGGGCAGGTCGCCGTCCTTGGCCTCCCGGGGCGGGCGGGCGAGGGCGAGCACATTGCCCAGCACCAGCGCCCCGCCCAGGGCGAGGAGGAGGTAGGGCAGGAGGTCTTCTCCGAGAAACACGGGGCGAACCTACCTGCGAAATTCGCTCAAGCCGTCGGCCCCAATTGACGAACAGTTGATGAGCGACGGCCCGGGGGTCCGGTACTCCCAAGGCAACCTACGCGACCACCCGCTGCGCAGGACTCCCTCCCGAGGCTCTCGGGCCGTCGCCACTGCTCCTCCCCCCCGCTGGCGTTCCCTTGGGCTTGGGTCCCTTCAACGTGGCCGTCAGCGACCCCAACTCCTGGTGCCAGCGGGGCACGCCGCCCTCATCCGGCACCGCCGCCGGGGGCAGCCGAGGTGGTGAGCGGCGGAGACGTCGGCTGCGGCCCCGTCGCCTCGTCGGCCAGGGCCAGAGCCAGGGCGACCGCCTCGTCTCGGGTCAGCCGTTGTCCGTCGGCCCACGCCCGATCGAAGGCGCCGGCGTCCAGGTCGGCCTGGGCCCGGGCCCGGTCGGCCTCGTAGAGGTCCTGCTGGGGGACGATGCGGGCGCAGCGGGTGACGGCCCGGTGGGCGACGGCCGCGGCCATCAGGCGGGTGGCGGCGGCGGCCTGATCCCGGGACGCGGCCAGCCCCGCCAGCGCCTCCAGCGAGTCGAGGACGCCGGGGCCGAAACCGACGGCCTGGAACCGGCGCAGGGCCTCCCGGTGGAGCCGGTCGGCCTCGTCCGCCCGACCCTCGCCCCGAGCCATGGCGCCCTCGGCCCACAGGGTGCTGGCGATCACCGGCTGGTTGCCCACCGCGTCGGCCAGAGCCCGGGCTTCGGCCAGACCCGCCCGCGCCGCGTCGTGGTCGCCGGCCAGACGGTGGACGTCGGCCCGCCCCCAGACCCACCAGGGCACCATCAGGTGCATGTCGGCCCCCCGGGAGGTGTCGAGGGCGGCGTCGAACCAGGTGGAGGCCTCGTCCAGCCGGCCCATGGCCATGGCCCGTCGGCCCAGCAGCCCGTAGGGCGGGGCCAGGGCGTAGGGCGATCCCAGGCGGCGGCCGATCTCGACGCTCTCCTCCAGCAGGCGAAAGGCGGCGTCGTAGTCACCCCGGCGCCAGGCCAGCTCCCCCTGGGCGTTGAGCAGCAGCCCCGTCCACCCGATGTCGCCCAGCCGCCGGGCGAGGGTCGTCCCCAGTTCGAGCGCGATCTCGGTGGGGCCGTCGCTGGAATAGTCGCCCTCCAGCAGCCCGGCCCAGCCCAGGCACAACGAACCCCGGAGCAGGTTTCGGGTGTCGTTCGCCTCCCGGGCGATGTCCATGGCCTCGACGACGAAGTGGCGGGCGGCCGGCGCCATGCCGTTGGTGACCTCGGCCAGGGCCCGGCTGACCAGGGAGTAGGCCAGGCTCCACGAGTCGCCCGCCTGCCGGGCCAGGGCGACGCTCTCCTCCAGGATGCGGTGGGCGGCGTCGCCGTCCTGCCACGACGCCAGCTCGCCCAGCAGCGTCAGGGCCCTCGCCGTCTCCACCGCCGCCCCCTCCGACCGGGCCAGGGCCAGGCACTCCTCGACCGCGGGGACGGCCGCGGCCGCGTCGCCCAGGTAGGTGGCCATGAAGCCGAGGCCCCAGAGGGCCTTGGCCCGGACCAGGGGCGGGGCGTCGGCCTCAGCGTCGGCGTCGGTCAGGGCCAGGGCCGCCTCCGTCCACCGGCGACCCTCCGGGTAGTAGCCCCGCACGTGCCAGTAGAGGGTGAGGGCGCCCGCGATGCGGAGGGCGGCGGCGGCCAGTCCCTGGCCGCAGGCCCAGTCGAGGGCGGCCCGCAGGTTGTCGATCTCGACGTCGATCCGCTCGAACCACGACTCCTGGTCGGGTCCGCTCAGCTCGGGCTCGGCCTGGGTTACCAGGGACACGCACCAGCCCAGGTGGGCGGCCCGGGCGGCGGCCTCGTCGCCCGACTCCAGCAGCCGGTCGCGGGCGAAGTGACGGATCGTCTCCAGGAAGCCGTAGCGGGGACGGGCGCCGGCCGTCTGGCCAACGACGAGCGACGTGGTGACCAGCCCGATGAGAAGGTCGACCACGTCCGCCGGGAGGAGGTCACCATCGGGGTGGGGGGCGGCGCCGATCTCCTCCGCCGCCTCCAGGGTGAAGCCGCCGGCGAACACCGACAGCCGCCGCAGGAGGGTCTGGTGGCGGGGCGTGAGCAGGTCGTAGCTCCACTCCACCGCCCGTTGGAGCGTCTGGTGCCGGGCCTGGCGGGTGCGGGGGCCGCGGGTGAGGAGTCGGAAGCGGTCGTCGAGCCGGGCCGCGATCTGCTCGACGCGGAGGGCGGTGGTGCAGGCCGCGGCCAGTTCGATGGCGAGGGGGCTGCCGTCGAGGCGGCTGCAGATCTGGGCCACGGCGGGCGCGTCGGCGTCGGTGAAGGCCTGGTCGGGAACCAGGGACCGGCTCCGGTCGACGAACAGCCGCGGCGCCTCGTACTCCAGCAACGCCTCGATGGAGAGAGCGGACCCCGGTTCGGGGATGGACAGCGACGGGACCCGCCACACCACCTCGCCCGGGACACCGAGCGGCTGCCGGCTGGTGGCCAGCACCCACAGGAGGGGACAGGCCCGGAGGAGGGAGTCGACCAGGGTGGCAGCGGCCTCCAGCACGTGCTCACAGTTGTCGACCACGAGGATCGCCTCCCGCGGCCGGAGGTGGTCGATGAGGGTGTCGACGACGGTCGAGGGCTGCGGCTCCACCACGCCCACCGCCGCGGCCACCGCCCGGGGCACCAGCGCCCCGTCGGCCAGGGGGGCCAGGTCGACGAACCAGCTCCCGTCGGCGTGGGCGGCCAGCGACCGGCTGGCCACCTCGAGGGCAAGGCGGGTCTTGCCCGACCCCGCCGGTCCGGTGAGGGTGAGCAGGCGCTCGCCCTCCAGCAGCCGGCGGATCTCCCGCAGCTCCCGTCCCCGACCGACGAAGCTGGTGAGTTGGGTGGGGAGGTTGTTGGGGGGATCGTCGGCCCCGGTGGTGGCCCACGCCACCTCCCGCCCCTGACCACGACCGTGCTCCTCCCGGAGGAGCGATCGGTAGAGCGCCTCCGTCTCCGGGGCGGGGTCGACGCCCAGCTCCTCGGCCAGGACGTGCCGGCACCAGCCGTAGGCCCGGAGGGCGTGGGCCCGGTTCCCGGCGGCGCGGTGGGCGTCCATGATCAGGACGTGGCTGGCGTCGCGGTAGGGGTCGAGCCCGAGCAGCTCCTGGGCCGTGTCGATGGCCAGCGCCGTCTCCCCCAACGCGATCGACGACCGCACCAGGACGTCGAGAGCCCGGATGCGGTGGGACCGCTGGCGGCGGCGGGCGGCGTCGAGCCACTCCCCCTCGGCGCCGGCGAGGAAGGGACGGCCGGTGGTGGCCCGCACCTCGGCCGCGGCGGCCATGGCCTCTTCGGGCGCGCCCGCGGCCCACGCCGCCTCGGCCGCCTCGATCGCCGCCGCCGCCTCCTCCACGTCGACCACCACGTCGTCGGGCAGGGTCAGCCGGTAGCAGCCGTAGCTGCTGGTGAGCACCTCGGAGGCAGGCAGGCCGGCCGCCCCCAGGAAGGCGCGGACCCTGCTCACCACCACCCGCAGGGCCGCCTCCCACGACGGGGGCAGGGCGTCGGGCCACAACACCTCGGCCAGAAAATTGCGGTCGACGGGGCAGGGCCGTTCGAGGACGAGCACGGCGAAGGCCAGCCGGGCCCGGGCCCCCCCGAGGCGATTCTCCTCGACCAAGACCTCGCCGACCTCGATCGACATCCGACCGCTGAGAGAGATCCTCACCTACGGGGAACCCTTCGTCACCCATCACGCCTGTTCGGAAGGGCGCCATAGCCTGCCACACCCGGGCGCGGGGCAGCAGGGTCGGGACCCGCCGATGCGGCGTGCACGCCCCCCCGCACCCAGCCCAGCCGGAGCGCGGCCCCATCGACGCGGCGACAATCCCAACCCCACGTCATCGCCTCCGTCGTACCTCGCCGATGACGCGGCGCTCTCTTGTTGCGTGTCCCTCGCCGGGAACCGTACGGGTCGCCCGCAACTGCGGCGCAACCGGATTGTTACAACCGAGGGCCCCGCGTTGCCAGCGGGGTCCCGCACCTGCCAAGATCAGGTGCGCCCCGTCTCGCCTGATCCGCCGTCAGGCGAGCGGGGCGCCTTTCTGGCGCCGGGCCGGGGCGGGGAACCAGACCCGGCGGACGGTCGTCCAAGAGGCATGACCAATCGCCGGTCGACCCTCACCCCCCGCCGGATGCTCGGTGCCGTAGCCGTAGCCCTCGCCCTGGCCGTCGGGATGGCCGGATGCTCCGACGGCAACCCGGTCCAGCAGGTCCGTACCGGCCGGGCGGGGCCGCCCGCGACCGATCCGACGGTCGTCCCCACCCTCCCCTCCAGCCCCACCTCGACGGCCCCGCCCGCCACCGAGAGGCCCGTCGACGAGGTCCCCGGCTCCGAACCGCCGGTGTCGCCGGTTCCGCCGGCGACGACCGTCCCGCCGGCCACCGACGTCCCCGATGCCCGCCGCCAGCCCCACCGCTGGGAGGGCTACACCGTCGCCGCCGACGGGGCGACGCTCACGTTCACGTACTACGCCGGCGTCGAGCCGTGCTCCGCCTTCGACTCGATCGTCGCCGACGAGGGGCCCGACTCGGTGCGGGTCACGATCTACGAGCACTCCGGGCCCGCCGGTGTCGCCTGCATCATGCTGGCCCAGCTCAAGTCGGCCACCGTCACCCTGGCCGCACCCCTGGGCGGCCGTCAGCTGATCGACGGGGCCGCGTAGGACGGTCGGGTCCGGCATGATCTGGAGGTGTCCACCCCCACCGCCGACGCCGTAGGCCGGGCCCACGAGTGGTTCGAGGTCAACACCGGATGGGCACCGCCGGACGAGGACACCCTGGCCGAATGGGTGGCCGACGGCGTGTGCCGGTGCCCCGACGAGTGCCTGGTGGGGCCCGACGAGTGGTGCGAGCACGGGCTGGCGTCCTGGTACCTGATCCTCGCCGCCCTAGCCGAGTCCGACCGCCTCGGCTGAGTTCCGCCCGCGTCGGACATGCAAGGATCTCCTTGCATGACGGGCGACCTCGACGCCGTCTTCGCGGCCCTGGCCGATCCCACCCGACGCTGGCTGCTGACCCGGCTGCTCCAGGGAGGACCCCGGTCGGCCACCGACCTGGCCCGAGAGCTGCCCATGAGCCGCCAGGCGGTGGTCCACCACCTGCAGGCCCTCGACGGCGCCGGCCTGGTCGACGCCCGGCGGGCGGGCCGGGAGGTGTGGTGGTCGGCCACCACCGGCGCCCTGGGCGAGGCGGTGGCCGAGGCGGTGGCGTGGCTGGCCACCGCTGCCAGCCCGCCCGCGGACCGGTCAGAGTGAAGCCAGGCCCAGCCCGAGGGCGGCCGCGGCCAGGCCCAGGACGAGGGTGCCCAGCGCGTTGGCGGCGGCGGCGGGGGCCATTCCGTCCTCCACCAGCCGCACGGTGTCGACGGTGAAGGCGGAGAACGTCGTGTAGGCGCCGCAGAAACCGGTGCCCAGCACCACCCGGGGCGTGTCCGGGAAGCCGTGGTAGAGGGCGAGCCCGGTGAGCAGGCCGAGGACGAACGAGCCCGAGAGGTTGACCGCGAACGTCCCCCACGGCAGGTCGGGGCCGGTGCGCCCGAGGAACCATCCGTGGACGAGGTAGCGGGCCACCGAGCCCGCCGCCCCCGCGACCACGAACGCGACCCACGCCGCCGCGGTCACCCCGGGCCAACGTCCGGATCGGAGGCACCGCCGTGATCGTCGTGCTCGTGATCCCGGGGCACGAAGCGGCCGCCGGCGGCGATGCCGGCGGCGGCCGCGGCGAAGCCGGCGACCAGGCTGGCGACGGCGTAGACGGCGGCCACGCCGGGGCGGCCGTCCTTGGCCAGGACGACGGTCTCCACCGCGAACGTGGAGTAGGTCGTGTAGGCCCCGAGGAAGCCGGTGGCCACGAACGGCCGCAGGAAGCGGTCGGACGGGAACCGGCGGGCGACGACGACCACGATCACCCCGAGAACGAGGCTCCCGCTCAGGTTGATGGCGAAGGTCGCCCACGGGAAGGTCCCCGGGTCGACGTGGACCAGGTGGGCCATGCCGTAGCGGGCGGGCGCGCCCAGGGCCCCGCCGGCGGCCACCGCCAGGACGACGGCGGGGTCGTTCCGCCGGCGGCGGGGGACGGGTAGGGGCAGGGGCACGATCGCCACGGGGCCCGGCTAGTCCCCCCGGGGTATCCGGATCCCCCGCTCCTCGGCCCACTGCCGGGGATCGGGCGCGGCCGCGATCGACTCCTCCGCCGCCCGCCGGAGGGCGTCCGCCCGCTCGCCCCGGGCGGTGGCCGGTCCCACCTTGAGCGAGAGATAGGCCACCCCGCCGATGGGAATCGGCAGCCAGAAGTTGACCAGCCGGTAGATGACGACGCCCAGCACCGCCGCCCCCCGGGGCGTCCCGAAACCGACGAGGGCCGAGGTGAGCACCGCCTCCACCACCCCCAGGCCGCCGGGGGTGATGGGGATGGCGGCCAGCACGTTGGCCAGCCCGAAGGCGACGATCAGCCCGTCCAGCTCCACCCGGTGGCCGAAGGCGGCGACGAAGACCCACAGCGAGGCCGCGTCGAGCAGCCAGTTCGCCGTCGCCCACAGCGCGGCCCGGGCCAGCAGGGACCGGTCGGCGCCCAGCACCCGCACCCGCTCCGCCACCCGGTGCAGCATCCGGGCCAGCACGTCGCCGTCGAGGATCGGGACGCGGCCCGCCACCCGGCACACCACCCGGGCCATCCGGTCCTCGCCCCGGGTGAGCGACACCACCGCCACCGCGAAGCCGGTGATCAGCAGCGCCCCCACGACGGCCGCGGTCAGATAGAGGGGGTTGAAGCCCCGGCGGGGGATGGAAACCATCAGGCCCAGCCACAGGACGACGTTGAGGACGAGGGCCGACCCCAGGCCCTGGGTGGCGAGGGCGAAACCGGCGTCGGTGCCGCTGACGCCGGCCTCGGTAAGGAGCCGGTACCCCAGGCCCGCCCCGGCGGCCGAGCCGCCGGGCACGATGTGGCTGGCGGCCATGGTCGACAGGTCGATGCGCAGCAGCGTGGGCAGCCCCGGCCGGCTGGCCGTTGGAAGGGTGGCCTGGGTCAGCTTGGCGTAGGCGCCGATGGCGGCTGCTTCGAGGAGGAGCCCCGCGACCAGGTACGGGATGCTGACCTTGGCCAGCAGGTCGAGCGAGTTGCGGGCGCCTGCGATCTGGGGCAGGACGAGATACTCGAGCACCACCAGGGCGATGAGGACGGTAGCCACCCGCCGGAGCGACCTCGGCACCCGGCGACGGCCCACGCCCTACTTTTCACCACCGGACGGGGGTCGGGCGACACGCCGCCGGCGACGGCAGGCGAGACCCAGCCGGCCCGGTTACGACTGGACGGCGCCGGCCGGGGTCGAGGAACTGCCGTTCCGACCGTCGCCCATGGCCGCCGGGGGCGGGACGACCTCGGGCGGGGCCAGCGTCGGCCGGCGGCGGAGGGCGAGACGGTCGCCCGACCGGCGGACGTCGTAGGCCGGCTGGGGCCCGGTGGCGGGCCCGTGCACCACCGACCCGTCGACGAGGCGGAACGAGCTCCCGTGCCACGGGCAGGTGGCGCACCCGCCGGCCCGCGGACCCTCGTGGAGGGGGCCGCCCATGTGGCTGCAGACGTCGGAGATGGCGTGGGTGGTGCCGTCGCCGGCCACCACCAGCACCGTGTCGTCGCCGACGTCGACCACCATCGCATCACCATCGGCCAGGCCCGGGTCGGCAGGCACGTCGGACCAGTCGTCGGACGGGTGGTCCCAGGCGTGGCGGTCGACGTTGACGCCCTTGCGCCAGGCCAGGTGACCGCCGAGGTAGGCGCCGGCGGTGGCGGCCGCCGCCCCCAGGACGCCCAGGGTGACGCCCTTCACCCGTCGACCCCGCTTCCGGGCCACCCACGACCACCCGTAGAGGCCCACCGCGACGACGTTGCCGGCGGCGTGGGCCACGCCCAGGCGCTTGTCCTCGCCGATGGTGTCCGACCAGTCGGCCAGGCCGGCGGCGGCGGTGGGCAGGGCGGTGAGAACCCCGAGGGCCACCAGCCGGTCGGCCGCCCGGTGCCCCTTGCGGCCGCCGAGGAAGTCGACGGCCATGGCGCTGGTCCAGAACCCGATGGGCAGGTCGGTGAGCATGGGATGGAGTGGATGACCCAACCAGGTGCCGCTGAGGAGATCCTTCACCGGGGTCCCCGTCGGCACCAGCCCGGTCACCCTGCCGGCCAGCGGACCGGCCACCTTGTCGAGCCATTCGGTGTGGGCGATGCGGTCGGTGAGCTGCTCGATCGCGCGTGGAGTCATGGGGCCACCTCCGTCTCCCGGCGCGCTACCCGGCACCCATCCGACCCAAACCGGGCCGGTCGCCGGCCCGGCCGATCGCGTTAGTCGTCGAGGACGAAGGTCACCAGCATGTTCACCTGGTAGGCGGTGACGGCGCCGTCGCGGACCTCGACCCTCTGCTCCTTGACCCACGCCGAGGTCACCTGGCGCAGCGTCTGCGACGCCCGCTCGATCCCTATCCGGATCGCGTCCTCGAAGCCGGTCGCCGACATGGCGCTGATCTCCGTCACCCGAGCCACCGTTTCCATGCTGTCCTCCTCCTTCGGTTTCACGACACGAGCTGCACCAGGCCCACCACCGCGGCCAGGGCCACCATCACGGGCACGGCCACCAGGGCGGCGGCGGTGAGCAGCCAGAACCAGGGAACCACCAATTGGGCGACGGCGCCCCAGGCGCCGACCACGTCGCCGTAGTCGCGCAGGACGCCCCACACCGATCGCGCCGCTCCCAGCGCGCCCAGCGGACCGCCGTCGGGGCGATCGACGGGCGGCCCGACCAGGCCCGGTCGCAGCTGGGCGGCCCGCCTGGTGGTCACGCCGGCCAGCTTCTGGGGCAGCTCGACCAGCTCCAGCAGGGCGAACCGCACGTTCACCAGCCACGCCGCGGGCGCGGCCAGCAGGGCCAGGACCAGCAACGATGCCGCCGTCCCCTGCCACCAGTGGGCGAGCCGGCTGCCGGCGGCGACCCACCACACGACGATCGCGGCCGCACCGCCCAGGACGGCCGCCCGCGTCGCCAGGCCGGCCAACCAGCGGGCCTTCCCCTCCACCCGCGCCACCACCCGGGCGACCGTTTCCAGCCGGGAATCCACCATGGACCCCTTCTACCCCACCGGGTGCCGAACGAGGACACATGGGTCGGGATGCGACTCAGGGAGGGAGCGCACACCCTTCGAGACCCGGGAACCGGGCGACCGAGGCCGCACCTTTTTTTGACAGCGAGGGCTTCCGGCGCGAGCCTGATCGGCGTATCAATCCTTCAATCCGAGGGGAGGTACCAGGGTGTCGGCAACGAGCCTCGAGGATGCGGAGAGCGGTCCGCCCGACTGAGAACGCAGGGCCCCATGCGCCGGCCCCGCCGTCGTCCGGCGGTCCTCCAGCCGCCCGCGCAGACTCGGACCCCTCCCCGCGAACATCCGTCGGTGAGACCTTGCTGCAAGCGATGGGCGGTCCCGACCAGTAGCCCCGGACCGGCGGGACGGCGCCACACGTCGACGAGGCACCGAGATGGTGCCTCGTTGCGCGTGGGAGCCCGACCAGGGAGTTGGCCATGACCGAAGTCATCGTCCGCCCGGGACGCCGGATGGGGGAGAGTGACAGTCTGAGCGCAGATCGGGAGCGGGCCGCGGTGCGGCGGGGCCTCCGGCCTTTGCTCGAGCCGAATGAGCGCATCGACTACGCCTTCCGGGCCACCGCAGGTCCCCGGGGAGCTGTCTGGCTCGGTCCTTCGGCGAACCACGGTGGCGCCGCACTCGTGGCGCCGGTTCTTCTCGCCGCGGCGAGGGCCCTGAAGGTCATGAACGTCATCGTCGTTGTCACCGATCGCGCCATCGTGCTGGTGCGCGCCAGCCAGTTTGCCGAGCGTCCGGTCGAGGTGATCGCCCGCCTGCCCCGCCAGACCCAGATCGGGCCATTCGCCGGCCGGGGCTGGATCACGCTCCACGGCACGCGGATGTGGGTCCGGGATGTCCCGGATCTCCTCGACGTTCAAGCCGCCGACCAGGAGATGGGATACGACACCGGGCCGCCTGCGATTTGGTAGGCAATCGACGATCGCCAGCACGAGGGTGACATCCTTGGTCGCATGGGGCGGACCGGCCGTAGCGGGGCTCGCCGGTCGCTCATCGCGATTGGTTTCGTCGTCGGCCTCGCGCTGACGTCGCTGGTGCCGGCGCCGGCGCGGTCAGCCATCCCGTTCGTCGACCGACCCGTCGAGCGCCTCCGGCCGCAGGACGTGGTCCAGGTCGCGGCCGTGATCCGGACGCCACCCTGCCGCCCGGGAGACCTCGCCGTCGAGCTCTTCCAGCGCAACGGTACGACGGGCCGGAGTACGCACTCCCTCCGGTTCACCAACGTCGGCGAGCAGCCGTGCTCGCTGTCCGGGCGGCCGCGGGTCACCGCCACCCTCCACGGCGAGGCCCTCGCCGCCAACGAGTTTGGGCGGACGTACGGCGGCGACCCGCACCCGGCCCGGGACCTGCAGCGGGGTGAGTCAGCGGTGCTGGTGGTGGAGACCAACCACCTCTGCGACGAGGCCAGCATTCCCGGCGCCGCCCATCCGCTCTCGGACGAGGTGGTGTTCCACCTCGACCGGGGCGATCTGCGGCTACCGCTGCAAATCGGTGTGACGTGCGGGTTCGCGGTCTCCACCTTCGGGTCTCCCTTGCCGCCGGGCGTCTTCTGGGCTGAGACCCACCGCCTCGCCGCCCGTATCGAGTCACTGCCCCGCAAGGCGCACCCGGGTGAGGAGATCCGCTTCGTGGCCGTCGTGCGCAACCCGACGCCCGGGGCCGTCCGCCTGGAGCCGTGCCCCGGGTACACGGTCGAGTTCGAGGGGCCGGGTGGGGTCGAGATCGCCAACGTCGAGTTCGCCCTCAACTGCGACACCGTGCAGATGATCGAAGTGGGGCAGACCGTGCGCTACGAGGTGCGGGTCACGATTCCGTCCGAGGCCTCGGGCGCCACCACGCTCCTGTGGACGCTCATCGGCGACGGCGCGCCCGCTCGCGGGGACCTTCTGGTCGTTCATCTGGCCGGATAGATGCATAACCCGGGTACGCCGGCCGCGATGGGCCCGGACGCACTCGGGTCCGGCCGGGGGGGGCGGTTGCTGCGTTACGCCCCGGCTCGGCGGTACGTCGCCTCGGTGGCCTTGGCCTCCTCACCCGTCGGGGTGACGTTCCAGGCGGTGATCACAAGCTCCTCGGGCGACACCAGGTCGAACCGGGTCCGCCAACCCCATCGCTGCTCGGCCGGTCCGTACTCCGTGATCACATCGGCCGCCGGCCCTCCCTGGCAGAAGAGGATCGACCTGCCGGTGTGCCAGGTGTCGACCCACGCCAGCTCCCACGTGCCCTCGTCGGTGCGCCCGAGAAGCATGCTTCCGGCCTGGGGACCGTCGACGTCGACCCACTCGTAGTCGAAGGCGACGAACCGGCCGTCGAGCACCGGTCGGCCGGTGCCGCGCGTCGGGCCCTCGATGCGGAGCGTGCCCGGCTCCAGCCATAGCCGGTAGGTGCCCGTCCACGGGCCCACGAGCGCCACCAGCAGCTCGCGAGTGGAGTTCATGGCCGCAGTCCCGTCGCTCACCGATAGTTCCTCCGTCCGGCGCCGGTCTGCGATCGAGTGTGCAGATACGTCGGATCGAGCCACACTTCTGCACAGCCGACCGCCCAGGCGGGCGCAAAATGCAGACTATCGCCGGCGTAGATCCGCTAAGGCCAGCGGGAGGGTCACGCCTCCCACGTGAGAGCCCGCAAACGACGTCGCGGACGGAATCGTGGCTGCTCCGTTCACCAGTCTTGGGCGGCGAGTAGTCGCGTGGCGAGCGGTTCGAGCGTCGCCATGAGCTCATCGAGCTCGCCCGGCTCGAGGCTCTCGTAGGGCCTCGCCGCGAGGTCGTCGGTGAGCGCCTCGACGCGCTGTTTGACGGCGCGGCCCGGTTCGCTAAGCCAACCGTCATCGCCGATCAGGCCGCGATCGCGCATCCCGTCGATCACGGCGGCGAGCTGCGCCGCGGGGAGGTGGTGGATGCGTCCGAACTTCTCCGCGGGCATGGCCATGTCGAGGGCGAGGAGGACGTGAGCTTCGAGGCCGCCAACGCCCTCGATCATCAGGGCCGCGATGTGCCCGTCGCCACGGTGCTCGCGCAGCAAGGAAGCGGCGTGAAAGAGACGGGCCACCACGTCATCGGGGATCGGGATGGCGCGCAGCGCGGCGTACATCGGCCGGCCCTCGAACGGTGCGCTGGTCGCAGCCTTGAGCAACAGGTCAGCGGCGCGTGCGAACGCGGGAGAGTCGACGTGGTCGCCCAGGATTCGCCGCAACGCCGTCACACAGCCCATCTGGCGAGCGGCGATCGCCGCCTCTGGCGTGGTTGTGCGCCACACCTTCGGAATGTGGCGAGCCACTTCACCGGGAGCGAAGTTGTAGAAGAGCGCGTCAACCACCTCCGCCGGGGCGACGCCCAAGGGCGCCGCCCGTCCGGCGAAGTAGGTGTCCCAGTAGTTGGTGAATCCCAGGGCGTACATCGCCTCGTTGGGCTCGTCGGCCGAATAGGGGATGGCACCGATCGGCTCGACCAGTTCGAACATCCGACGTGCCATCGAGTTCATGGTTGACCCCTCCTTCTGCCACCTGACGCTCCAAGCGGACGCTCACGATCGGTTGGACGACTGCGCACCGCGAAACTCATCGCCCGACGATCACGGAGCAGCGTGGGACACCGCCCGGAATGTGCGCTCGAGAACCGGTAGACAGCTGTCGCCGGTGTGAACGCGGCCGAATGGGCAGGACCTATTCGCCCAGCCGAGACAGGAAGGTGCCCGACCGTGAAGCAGAGCCAGATCGCCGAGATCCTCAGCCGCCCGCTCAGCGAGGAGCTCCTCGCCCGGCCCTTTCTGCGGATGGCCTACGTCGCCAAGGACGGCACGCCGCGCTGCATCCCGACCGGGTTCGCCTGGAACGGCGAACAGCTGGTGACGTGCACCCCGAAGAACGCGCCGAAGCTCGAGCACCTGCAGAACAACCCCGCGGTGTCGCTGACCATCGACAC
>JAXDMK010000130.1:0-8289 GCA_034666105.1 Actinomycetota bacterium
TCGGCCGCATGCGGGTCCAGGGCAGGCGGAAGGCCAGGTAGCGGTTGCGGGGCACCAGGACGCGGAACAGGGCCTTGTGGGCGAAGGCCCGTATCCGGCACCGCCGGGAGGCGGCGTAGCCCTGGAAACGCCGGCGGGCGGCGGCGATCTCCGGCCTCGGCGTCAGCGCCTCGGTGGCCTGGAGCTGGGCCACGTGGAGGGCGTGGTAGAAGGACGACGCCGGGTTCACGACCGGGTGGGGGTAGAGGGCGTAGCGCGACCACCAGCCCGTATCCCAGCGATCGAGGTTGGCCGCGAGGGTGTCGATCCCCTCGTGCCACTGGCGGAGGGCGCCGGCGTCGGCCAACCCCGTCCCGACGTCGCGGATCCCCCACAGGGCGAAGATGGCCCCGTTGAGGACGAAGGAGGGCGGGGTGGTCGGGTACTCCTCCGGGAAAGGCCGGCCGCCCAGCTGCGCCTGCACCCCGCCCTCGGCGGTGGGCACCGACAACGGACCGAGGGCCTGGCGGGCGGCTCGCCCCCACCGCTCGTCGCCGGTGGCGCGGAAGAGCCGCACGAGGAGGCTGGCCCCCTGACCCTGGGCCATGGCCGACAGCCACGGTGCCAGGAGGGGCCACGAGTGCTTGTAGGCGGTCAGGTGGGCCCAGCCGCCGTCAGCCCCCTGCTCGGCCAGCAGGTACCCCCCGCACGCCTCGGCCCCTGCCAGCCACGCCCCTTCCTCGCCCGCCAGGTGACGCTCGAAGCAGGCCAGGCCCCACTGGGTCACGTCGACCCAGAGCACGTGGGCCCGGTCCGGCAGCCACGGCGGCGGCCAGGCGGGGGTGGGCGCCTTGACCCGCAGGTCGATGGGGTACCCGGCCACGCCCTCGGGATCGACCTGGGTGCCGGCGGGGAGGAAGAACGTCTTCGCCGAGGAGAAGAACCCGGCCGAGTCCCGCTTCGATTCGGGGGCCGCCCCCGCCCCCGTCACCGGGCCAGCAGCTCGTCGTAGAGGTCGGCGAAGCGGGCGGCCACTGCGTCCATCGTAAATGTCCCCAGGCGGGCGTAGGCCGCTTCGGCCAGGTCGTGTCGGCGTCGCGGATCCCGCAGCAGGCCGACGATGGCGGCGGCCAGCGCCTCCGGGTCGCGCCGGGGGACCAGGATCCCGGTGACGCCGTCCTCGACCACATCCCGGAGGCCCCCGACGTCGGTCGCCACCAACGGCGTGCGGTGGGCCATGCATTCGAACGCGAGGAGCGGCGTGCCCTCGTAGTCGGAGGAAAGCGCCACCACGTCGAGGGAGCGCAGGATCCCGTCGACGTCCTCCCGCATCCCGAGCAGGCTCACCCGCTCGCCCAGCCCGAGCCGACCGACGAGCTGTTCCACCCGGGCCCGCTCGGGACCGTCGCCGGCCACGACGAGGTGGGCGTCGGGCACCTGCCGCAGGACCCGGACGTGGGCGTCGAGCAGCACCTCCAGCGCCTTCTGGGGCCGCATCTGGACGGCCGTCCCCACCAGGGGCGTGCCCGCGGCCAGGCCCAGCTCGGCCCGCAGGTCGGTGCGGGACTCGACCGCCCGGGGCACGTAGGCGTTGGGGATGACCAGGGTCTTGGCCGCCGGCACCCCCTCCCGCGAGATCATCCGCTCCCTGTCGGCGGTGGAGACGCTCACGAACCGGTCGGCCAGCCGGCCGATGACGTGACCGTCGAGGAACTTCCTCAGGGGCTGGCCCTCGTAGGACCAGGTCTGCTCGTGGGCGACGATGACGGGCACCCGGCACAGGGCGCCGATCACCGTGCCCGACGCGTTGGAGCCGAACTTGTGGGTGTGCAGCACGTCGATGCGGTCACGCCGCAGCACCCGGGCCAGGCCGAGGAGCCGGTGGTAGTCGTACTTGTTCCGCCGGCCGAGGTTGACGTGGGGGATGCCGGCGGCCTGGAGCGTCTCCAGCAGCGGGCCCCGTGCCGCCCGGGTCGTCAGCGTCCGCACCTCGAACCTCTCCCGCGGCAGGTGGGTGGCCAGGCCGACGAAGAACCGCTCCGCGCCACCCACGTCCTCGTGGAGGTTGTCGATCACGAGCAGGATCCGCGGCCGGGGGCGGGTCACTCGGGGACGGGGTTCTCGGCCAGGGCCAGGAGCGCGGGACCCAGCGCGAGGAGCAGCCAGAGTTGCTTGGAGTACTGCTCGGAGGCGAAGAAGTCGGCGGCCAGGATGCCGACCAACGCCACCATGACCGCCCGGGCGGTGAGCTCGAGGACCTGATCGCCGCGCTTCTGGAAGCGCCGGGCGGCCTTGACGCAACACGACAGCGAGGCGGCCGGAATGGCGAGGAACAGGACGAGGCCGACGACACCGAGGCTGGTCAGCTGCTCCAGGTAGACGTTGTGCACCACCTTGGGCGTCGTGACGATGAAGTCGGCCCGGGTGGTGGCTCCCGGCCGCACCAGATAGTGGGCCGACGAGATGGGGAAGTTGTCGGCCCCGATGCCCCGCCACGGGTGGTCCTCCACCGCTCTCCAGGCCACGTTCCAGAGATCGGTCCGACCGGTCGTGTTGGCGCTGACCACCCGGTCCCGCGACGCGGGAGGCAGCGACAAGAAGTAGCCGATGCCGCCGACGACGGCGACGACCGTCAGCACGATGACATACCTGCGCCAGCGTCCTCCCAGGACGCAGGCCGCCACCAGGCTGAAGCCCAGGGACACGATCCCGGCCCGGGAGAGCGTGTCCACCAGGCCGGCGAGGGCCAGCGGCACCCCGGCCAGGGCGCCGGCGGCGAGGAGCGGCGAGCGGCGGGCGGCGCCCACCAGCCCGATGGAGAGGACGATCGCCGCCACCAGGACGGTGGCCGTCTCGTTGGCCTCCCCGATGGCGCCACCGAGCCGGCTGACGTCCCCCGGTACGGGAGGGGCGGGCACGGCCAGGCCGTAGAGCATGGAGACCAGGGCCCCGATGACGAAGGCGGCCAGGATCCAGGTGACGTGCCGGCGCCGGCGGACGGCGGTGTAGACGATGGGCAGGAGGAGCATGTTGAGCCCGTAGCGCTGCACCGCGTTGAAGACCGGGCCCGCGTCCTCGGCCCACAGGGCGCTCAGGGCCACCCATCCGACGAACAGTCCGAGGGAGGCGGCGTAGCCGGGGTGGCGGGCGAAGAAGTCGGTGCCCGCCCGGCGATCCTGGGTGCCGATCGTCGCCAGCCACGACACGCAGAGGGCGAGCCCGGCGAGCTTGGTGAACGTGAGCGAACCCCCCCGGAAATGCACCACGTCCAGGAACGACAGCAGGACGAAGGCGACGACGCCCAGGGTGAGGTCGGCCAGGACGATCAGGAGGAACGCCACGCCGAGCGCGGCCGCGACCCCGAGGAACGGGTTCAGCCCGGCGACGAGGCCCACGCCCAGACAGCCGGCGACGACCGCGACGAGGGCCCGCCGGTCGCCCGCCTCGACCGGTTGGATGACAGGCAGGCTCAGGGCCGGACGGCCTTCATCCGCCGCCGGCGCGGACCGGTGCCGTCGTCCGGGCCGGAGCGGTGGCCGGAGCGGTAGTAGTACGACGACCAGGCGGCGGCGTCCACGCCGACGAGCACCGTCCCCGCCGGGCGCAGGGAGTTGCGGGCCAGCAGCTCCCCGAGGTCGGCCAGCTTGTCCAGGTTGGTCTTCTTCAGCCGGGCGACCACGACGATCTCGTCCGCCTGGTGGGCCAGCGGGAGGGCGTCGATCACCTCGGTGAGCGGCGGGGAGTCGACGACGACGTAGTCGGCCATGGATCGGGCCTCGGAGATCACCCGGCGGGCCATCGGCACCGAGAGCCGGCTGCCGAGCTCGGTGAAGGAGCCACCGGCGAGGAGCAGGCGCAGGCCGGGAAGCTCCGGCCCCGCGCTGACCAGGGCGTCGGCCAGGGTGACGGTGCCCAGGAGCACCTCCTCGATCCCGTGCAGGCCGGCGGTGCCGAGGGTGGTGCCCACCGCCGGGCGGCGCATGTCGGCGTCGATGAGGATGACGCTGGCCCCCGACTCGGCGAAGGCGGCGGCCAGGTTGATCGCGGTCGTGGTCTTGCCCTCGGACGGCGTCGAGCCGGCCACGAAGACGACCCGGGCGGTCGACCCGGCAGTCTCCAGGGCCGCCAGCGAGGACCGCAGGGTACGGAACGCCTCCTTGCCCGCAGCCGAGAGACGTGCCGGAGCGATCGGTCGGGGCCGTTGCCGGCGCTTCTCGTACGGGACCCGGCACAGGAGGGGCACCCGGAGCATGGACCGGAGCTGGTCCTCCCGCCGCAGCCGGTTGTCGAGCATGCGCCGGCTGAAGGCGGCCGACAGGCCGAGGATCAGGCCCGCCAACACCCCGGCCGCGATCGTCAACTTGGGACGGGGCGAGATCGGGCGTTCGGGCAGCTCGGCCTTGGCCAGCACCTGGATCGTGGGGTCGGTTCCCGCCCGCAGGGTCTGCAGCGAGAGGTAACGATCGACCAGCAGCGCCGGCCCGCTGCCCTGGTCGGGCGATGCCGCCGACACCTGCTTCTCCAGCTCGGGCAGCATCTGGTCGAGTTGCCGACGGAGGGCGCTCGTCCGGTCGGCCACCGTCTGCTGGGCGAAGGAGTCCGCCAGCCGTTGCGCCTCGGCGGGCGAGGCCGCCTTGGCCCTGACCGCGACGATGTTGCTCTGGGTCACCGGCAGCGCCTCCACCTTCCGCAGCAGCTTCAGCGGCGGTGTGGTCAGGCCCAGCTCGGCGATTACCAGGCGGGCCACCGAGGGAATCGTCACCAGCTTGGAGGCGGTGAGCACGTCGCGGGTCGGGTCGTTGGTGGTGTGGATCAGCCCGAGCCCGACGTAGACGGGGCTCTCGCTGGACACCGGCGTGATGAGAAGGTCGGCCTCGGCCCGGTAGACGTTGGGCGCCACGCTCACATAGGCCACGCCGGCGAGGGTGGTCAGCAGGACGCAGAGGGCGATCAGGCCCGCCCGCTCCCGGATCGTCTCCAGATACCGCTGCAGGCCCTCGGGCTCGACCCGGGGGCGGAGCCATTCCGGCGGACGGGAGCCGGGAGCCGGCGGGGCGCGAGGTATATCGTCGGCGGGGGCCACCGCCTGCCGCCCCGTGATGCTGTCGGGCGGCCACTGTCCGGAGTTTCCCGACTGGAGGTCTGCCATCAGCGAGGCTCGTTTGCCCCCCGGGCGCGGACAGGCGCTCTCTGGGCCCAGCCCCGTCCTCCGGTACCCGGTGCCGCCCGGCCGAACGGCGCCCCGCTCGGGCATGTCATGAGCGCGAGGCTACCCGCTGGGGTCTCCGCGAGGCCGTCCCGTCCCGAGATAAGCGTCCTCGTACCGGTGCTCAACGAGGAGCGTTGGCTGCCCGAGGCGCTGGCGGCCATGCGGGCCCAGGAGACCGACGGCGAGCTGGAGTTCCTCTTCGCCGACGGCGGCTCCACCGACCGGACGCGGGAGATCCTCGACCGCACGGCCCGTGCCGACGGGCGCATCCGGGTGCTCGACAACCCCCGACGGGTCACCCCCAGCGGGCTGAACGTCGCCCTCGGCCAGGCCCGCGGCGACTACGTGGCCCGCATGGACGCCCACTCCTTCTACCCTCCCGACTACCTCCGCCGGGCCGTGGAGCGCCTCCGCCGGGGCGACACCCGGTGGGTGAGCGGCCCCGTCATCCCCCGGCCCATCGGACGGGTCTCGCGGGCGCTGGCGCTGGCCCTCACCACGCCGCTGGGCCACGGCGGAGCCCGCAAGTGGGCCGGGGAGGGCACCGCCGAGGAGGTCGACCTGGACACGGGTGTGTTCGGCGGGGTGTGGCGGCGGGAGACGGTCATGGCCTACGGCGGGTGGGACGAGCACTGGCCGCAGAACCAGGACGCGGAGCTGGCGGGCCGCTTCCTGGGCCGGGGCGAGCGCCTGGTGTGCCTGTCGGCGATGGGCGCCCAGTACGTGCCCCGCGACACCCTCCGAGGCCTGTGGCGCCAGTACCGGAACTACGGGTTCTACCGGGTGGCCACCGCCCGCCGCCACCCGCACTCCATGCGCCGGTCCCACGTCCTGCCGCCGGCGCTGGTGCTCACCCTGGCCGCGGCCGTGGTCGCCCCCCGGCGGCCGCGGCGGCTGGCCCGGGCCGGCGTCGGTCTCTACGCCGCCCTCCTCGCCCGGGAAGCGGGGCGGGCGGGGCGCCACGGGGCCGGGCCCGGCGACGCCCTGACCGTGCCGTTGGTGCTGGCGGCCATGCATCTGGGCAACGGCGTCGGGGTGCTGCGGGGGGTGGCCCGCTTCGGGCTCCCGGGGGCCGCCGTGGCCCGGGCCGCCGGCCTGCGGGGCCTGGCCCGGAAGCTGGCTCCTCCCCCGGCGGACGTCTACGCCCCGTCCCTGGGCGACCGTTGCGCCTAGCCGTCTACACGGACTACATCTACCGCCGGGAGGACGGACGGGTGTACGGCGAGCGGGCGTTCGTCCTGTTCCTGACGGCCCTCGCCGACCACGTGGACGAGCTCACCGTCGTCGGGCGGCTCGATCCCCGCCCCGGCACCTGGCACTATCCCCTGCCCGAGAGCACCCGGTTCGTCGCCCTCCCCTACTACGAGAGCCTGACCCGTCCCCACCAGGCGATCGGGTCGATGTTCCGCTCCCTGGGGCGCTTCTGGCGGGTGCTGGGCCACGTCGACGCGGTGTGGCTGATGGGTCCCTACGTCCACTCCCTGGCCTTCGCCCCTTTGGCCGTCCTCCGCCGCCGGCGCACGACCCTCGGCGTGCGTCAGGACCTGCCCGCGCTGGCCCGCCTCCGGAGCCGCCGCCGCTCGCTGCACCTGGCCGCCGACGTCCTCGAATCGACCTGGCGGCTCTACGCCCGTCGCCTTCCGATCGTGACCGTCGGGCCCGACCTGGCCCGGAACTACGGGCACGCCCGGAAGGTGCTCCCCGTGGTGGTGTCACTCGTGTCCGAGCGCGACCTGGGTGCGCCCGGGCGCGACTGGGACGGGCCCCGTCGGATCCTCTCGGTGGGCCGGCTGGAACCGGAGAAGAACCCCCTCCTCCTGGTCGACGTGCTGGCCCGGCTGCAGGAGGCCGGCGGTGACTGGCACCTGGTGGTGTGCGGCGACGGGCCCCTCAAACCCGACGTCGAGACCCGGGCGGTCGAGCTGGGGGTGGCCGACCGGGTCGAGCTGAGGGGCTACGTCCCCCTGCGGGAGGGCCTGCTCGACGTCTACCGCACCGCCCACGTCTTCCTCCACGTGGCCTGGAGCGAAGGCCTCCCCCAAGTGCTCTTCGAGGCCTTCGCCACCGGCCTGCCGACGGTGGCCACCGCGGTGGGCGGGGTGCCGGAGGCCGTGGGCGACGCCGCCCTGCTGGTGCCGCCGGGGGACGTGGAGGCAGCGGCGGTGGCCGTCGAGCGCCTGGCCGGCGACGCCGAGCGGCGCCGGCGTCTCGTGGCCGCCGGCCTGCGGCTGGCCCGGGAGCACACCCTGGAGGCGGAGACGGCCCGGGTGGCGGCGTTCGTCCTCGGCGGCATCGACGCCGGTACCATGGGTTCCGTGGGCGATGAGGGTACGACGTCGTCCTCCGCCGCGGACAAGATCGAAAACAAGCAGTTCGGGGTGGCGCGACGCGGCTTCGACCGTGACGAGGTGCGCTCCTTCCTCCGGGCCGTCGCCGCCGAGCACCGCAAGGTCGTGACCGCGCTCGCCGAAGCCGTCGCCGAAGCGGAAGCGCAACGGGAGCAGGCCTCCAAGTCGTGGATCGCCCGCTCCCCGATCGCCGACATCGGTCGCCACGTCGAGTCGGTCCTGACCGCGGCCGCCGAGGCCGCCCTGCAGATGCAGGCCGAGGCCGAGCGGGAGCTGGTGGCGCTCCGGGTCGAACTCGAGCACCTCCTGGCGGCGCGGGACCAGATCGTGCACGAGAAGGTGGCCGACCCCTCGCCCAATGGCGTCGCCTCCGCCGACCAGCAAGCCGAGCCAACCCCCGGCGACCCCTGAGCGATCCGCCCCGGCCCCGCCCCTTCCGCTTCGGTGGTGGCTTTCGTACCTCAGGGGTACCAAAACCATCAGAGAACGTCAGAAGTAGATGATCTTCTTGGCCTTCTCGACCACCTCGTCGATGGGGTCGGTCCAGGCGCCGGTGGACAGGTACTGCCAGCCCCCGTCGGCCCGCACCACCACGATCACGCCCTCCTTGCCGTCGACCCCCAGTGGGAACGCGGCCTTGGACGCGCCGGCCATGGCCGCGCCGGCCGAGATCCCGCCGAAGATCCCCGCCTCCGTCGTCAGCCGGCGGGTCCACTCGATCGACTCCCGGGGGCGCACGATGATCCGCCGGTC
>JAXDMK010000131.1:0-7209 GCA_034666105.1 Actinomycetota bacterium
GCCGCCTCCAGGACGGGCCCGGGCCGGTCGTGGTGACGGGCCAGGGTGCGCAGCGTGTGGCGGGCCATGGCGGTGAGGGAGGCCGCTTCCGCGCCCTTGCCGCAGACGTCGCCGATCACCGCCAGCCACCGCCCCACGCCCAGCGCGACCACGTCGTAGAAGTCGCCGCCCACACCGCCCGCCGCCGGCCGGTAGCGGGCGGCCAGCTCCACCCCCGGGATCTCGGTCAGCAGCGCCGGGAGGAGGGCCTGGGCCAGGGTGGCCGCCGCCTGCGACCGCTCGGAGAACAGCCGGGCGTTCTCGATGGCGGCACCGGCCCGCCGTCCGATCTCCTCGGCCAGGGCCACGTCCTGCGGATTGAAACGCCGGCCGGAGGCCACCGAGGTGGCGAACGTGATCGCCCCGATGGAACCAGCCCGTCCCGAGACGGGGACGGTGATGGCCGAGGTGCTGGCCATCCGCCGCACCAGCTCCCGATGCTGCGCCGAAGGAAGGGCGGCCCGCAGGGTGTCGTCGCCGATCTCGGGGAGATAGGTCGTCTGGCCCCGGATGGCCCGCACCACCGGGTGGGCGGTGGCCGTCGGGTCGGGGCTGAACCGCTCCAGGCGGGCGTCCAGCTCCGGGTCGCGGCCGAGGGCGGCCACCCGGTTGATGGTGCCGCCGGCGTCGACCAGATCGATGACGCACCGGTCGGCGAAGGCGGGCACGACCCGTTCCCCGACCGAGCGAAGGAGGTGGTCGGCGTCGAGGGTGCTGGTCAGGACCCGGCTCAGCTCGGACAGCAACTCGAGCCCGGCCCGGGCCGCTTCCGCCTCCTCCCGGGCCCGGTGCTCGGCCTCGTAGGCGCGGGCGATGTCGAGCGCCTGCGCACCCCGGCCGGCCAGGTCCTGGGCCAGGGCCAGGTCGCCGGCCTCGTACCCGCCGGGCCGGGTGCGGGCCAGCAGCACCGCCCCCGCCACCTGGCCGCGGAGGACGACGGGCACGATCACCGCCGAACGAGCCCCGATCTCGGCCAGCAGCCGGCGGTGGCTGAGGTCGGTCGTCGGCGCCGTCTCCAGCCGGACGAGCTCGGTCGGGTCCAGCAGCACCGTCTCGCCCCGGGCGACCGCGGGCCAGAACGGCTGGTCGAGGAGCAGGTCCGGGCACCGGTGGAGATCGCCTTCGAGGGCCGGACGGTAGGAGTCGGCCAGGCGGGAGGCCAGGGGCTGGGGCCCACCCCGGTCGTCGAGCAGCCACACCGTGCACCAGTCGGCCAGGGCGGGGACGGCCAGCTCGGCCATCCGGCGGGCGAGGGCGGCGGTGTCGAGCGACGAGCCGAGCAGGGCCCGGCTGGCCGAGGCCAGGAAGGCGAACCGCTCCTCGCTCCGGCGCAGGGCCTCGATGGCCAGCTGCCGCTCGGTGACGTCGCGGAAGACGCTCACCGAGAACCGGACCCGACCCTTGTCGTCGCGCACGGGCCGGCCCCGGACGAGCGACCACCGCTCGGCTCCGGTCGCCTTGATCCGCCAGCGCACGAGGGCCTCCGGCGGCTCCTCCCCGGTGAGGGCCCGCCGGCCGGGCAGCTCCGAGGGCGGGAGCGGCCCCCCGAGGTGGTCGAGGATCTCGAAGCGGCCCATCACCCGGTCGACCGGCGTGGTCAGGAACTCGTGGGCCGAAGAGAACCCCATCAGCTCGGCGGCGGCGTCGTTGGCCCACACGAAGCGGCCGTCGCTGCCCAGGACGGTGATGGCCTCGCCGACCGCGTTGAGGATGGCGCCCAACTCCTCCGACGTCGCCCGCAGCTCGTCCTCCAAGCGCCGCTTCTCCAGGGCGAAGGCGATGTGGCCGGCCACCGTCCGGGCCAGGTCGACCTCCTCCGGCGGGAAGCGGTGGAGCCGGTCGTAATAGACCATGAACTTGCCCAGCAGCCGCTCCCCGTACACCAGGGGGATGAAGGCGACCGCCTCGATTCCCTCCCGGCGGATGACCTCGACCAGCGCCCCCAGGCTCGGATCGGCTCCGACGTCGGGGATGAGGACGGGCTGGGGCGCGGTGTCGGAGGGCGTCCACGGCGAGTGGCCCTCGACCGCGGCGCAGTAGGCGGGGGAGAGGCCCCGCGCCGCCTTGAAGCGCAGGACGCCGTCGGAATCGAAGAGCAGGACCGCGGCCCGGTCGGCGCCGAGGGCCTGGAGGAGCACGTCGAGGGCCTCGGCGTAGATGTCGTCGACCGCGTCCGCCCGGGCCGTCGCCGCCGCCAGCCGGTGCAGCGCGTCGAGATGCCGTTCGGGGTGCTTGGCCCGGCCGGCGCCCGCGCCTGCGCCCGCGTCGGGGGCGCTCATTCCTCCACCATGGCGATGGCCCGGTCGAGCCCGCTCGCCTCCAGGACCCGCCGGGCGCGGGCGGGCACCGACCGCAGGCGCAGCTCCCCGCCCCGTTCCCGGAGCCGCTTCAAGGCCATGATCAGCACCGACAGCCCGCTGGAGTCGATGAAGTCGAGGGCGGCCAGGTCGAGGACCAGGTCGGTGACCCCTCGGTTGACGAGGGCCACCAGCTCCTCCCGCAGGCGGGGCGCGGTCTGCAGGTCGAGCTCCCCGACCACGCCCACCACGGCCCGCTCGCCGTCGACCTCGACCGCAACGGAGAATTCCGGTCCGCCATCGGTCACCGGTCGGCGTACCCGCGCCCGGCAGACGGGGCAGGGCTCGGTCGGGGTGCGAGGCACCCCCCGCGGTTCGGTTGTGCGCACCGAGGTCGGTCCACGTTCCGTACTCCAGTGTCACCCGATTGACGCAGGCAGCCCGTTCTTGGACCTGCCCCCTTCTGACCTGGAGAGGCGGCCGCGGCCGCCCCCCACCCCCGCCGGCGAGGGACGTGCGCTACGTCGCCCGTCGACGGGACCAGTAAACCCAGGCCGCGGCCAAATGTCTAGGGCCTAGGCGCTTTGGAAGTCGAATCTCGGGGGTAGAAGGCGCTCCAACCTGACGTTTCGTCGAGGAGAGGTCGCGCCGCCAAATGGTGTGGGGAGGCCCTCTTGACGCCGACACCTCCTGAGGTGAGCATGGAACGCGAGGTGATAGTCCTCCGTCTGGGGGCGGCCGGGGACTGGGAAGCCACCATCTTCGGTCAGGCCGAACCGATGTGTGGAGGGTCCAATCTGGCCCGCTGCCGGGCGGGTATCCGGCGGGCGCTGATCTCCCCCGACGGGGGACGGCGGCCGTGGGACGAGCGCGTCGAGCTCCCCGCGGCCCTGGCCGAGGTGGTGGAGGCGGCGCGGCGGGAGCGGGAGGCGGCCCTGGAGCAGCAACGTCGGTCGCAGGACGCGACGCAGGTGGCCGTCTTCCGCCTGGCCGAGGAGCTCATGGGCAAGCTGGCCATGCGTGACATCGCCCGCCTGGTCGGGGTCTCCCATCAACGGGTCCAACAGGTCCTCGCCCACCAGTTCAGCGGCCGGGGAGCGGCGACGCTGTAGGCGCGGCCCGGTCGGGCGTGCGCGCGTAGTGGTCGACGTTGGTCTTCAGTGCGACCAGGTGGACCCCGACCGCCACCGCGGCCACGATCCCCACGGCCACCGCCGGCCGCAGCCACGGCAGCCGTCCCGCCCGGTGGCGGGCGTGCACGACCTCACCGGCCAGCAGGGGGAGGAGCACGGCGAAGGCGAGGACATGGCGGCCCTGGACCTCGAAGCCGTTCTGGCGGAGCAGGGCGGCCGAGACGAGCACGGTCGTGGTGACGGCCGCGGCCGCGGTCGCCACCACGACCAGCCGTTGCCGCCTCGTGCCGGCGGCCAGGGCGCCGGCGATCAGGGCGCCCACGAGCACCGCCCACGCCAGCCGGGCGGCACCGGGGAGGGCGACGTCGACCGCGCCGAACGCCCCGACCATCTCCGCCGCCGCCCGGGGGAGGTCGTAGGCCGACGGGCGCAGCTGGTGGACGAAGAAGCGCCCGTCGAAGGCGATGCGCGGCTGGCGGGTGAGCTCCCAGACAGCGGTGCCGGCGCCGGCCACCATCACCGCCACCACCGCGCCCGCCGCCCGGGCCCCGCCCGCCCGGACCGTCCGCCACAGGCGGCGGGGCCCGACCAGGGCGCCCACCAGCCCGCCGTCGAGGGCGACCCACACCGGGCCCAGCGACCGGCTGGCGGCGAGGGCGACGCCGCCGATGGCCACCGCCACCCACACCGAGGTCCCGGCCGGCTGGTCGGGCGCCCGGGCCAGACGCAGCAGGGCGGCGGCGAAGCAGATGCCTCCGGCGATCTCGAGGCTGCTGGGCGAGGGCGACGCCCCCACGAACAGCACCATCGGAGTCACCGCGGCCAGCAGCCCGGCCCAGGCCAGGGCGCCGGCGGGCGACCACAGGACCCAGGCCGCCAGCCCCAGCAGCCCCAGCATGACGACGGCGTTGGCGGCCCGGGCCCATCGGACGGCCGCCACCGGGTCGGCCGCCAGCCGGGTGGCCAACCCCGCCCACAGATAGGGGGCCGGCTCCTGGGTGCCCATCGTCGTCAGCCGCTCGGGCGGGACGGGCCCCCGCCCGTCCTCCACGCACCGGGCGATGAAGCCGGTCGGCCGGTTGAAGCAGGTCCCGAAATCGAGGACGGCGGGGACCTTCACCACCCGGGCTCCCCGCTGCACCCACTGCAGCCGGGCCGGATTGTCGAAGTCGCAGCACGCCTTCGGCAACGGGACGCCGGCGTCGACCGCGGCCAGCTCCGGGTTGGGGCGGCCGGACAGGTCGCCCCGCCCCACCGCCTCTGCCCGCAGCACGTGGTTGAGCTCGTCGGGCGTGCCGCCGACGGGGTTGGTGAGCACCCACCCGGCCAGCACCAGGGCCGCCGCCACCAGCATCAGCCCCGGCCCCGCCACCCGGCGGGCGCCACGCCGCGGGCGGCGCCCGGTGGCGGCGATCGAAGGTCGGCTCAGGACAGAAGCCGGCGGACTCGGCCCAGGGCCTTTCTCGCCACCAGGCGGGGTCCGCCCCACTGCAGGTAGTCGATGCCGGCCCGGAGGTCGTGTTGCCACCCAGCCAGGGTCCGGCGGCCGGGGGCGAGGTCGCGCCGCAGGTGGTGGGCGGCGTCGTGGTCGAGCAGGTCGGGCGCCCGCCGGGGGGCCCGGCAGAAGTCGACCAGCGGCCGCAGGCCCTGCGACCACACCAGACCGGGCGCCACCTGGGCCACGTTCTCGACACATCCCTTGCGGAAGCCCTCGTCGTCGAGGATGCGGAACAGGGCTGCTTCCAGGGCGTCGACGTCGCCCGACGGCACCGTCAACCCCAGGCCGTGGGACTCCACCAGGTCGGCCAGGGAGTCGCCCGCGGTGCAGACCACGGGCAGGGAGGCCCACAGGTAGTCGAGGATGCGGGTGCGGAACGACATGGCCGTCTCGACGTGGTCGATGTGGGTGCTGACGCCGATGTCGGCCTCGATCAGGTAGTTCTGGCGGTCGTCGTACTCCACCCACCCCTCGTTGAAGAAGACGTGGGTTCCGGTGAGCCCGAGCTGATCCGACAGGGCCCGGGCCGACACGGCCATGCGCATCTCGGGGATGTCGGGGTTGGGGTGCTTGAGGCCCATGAAGAAGAGGCGGACGTTGGGCACCCGCCGGCGCAGGCGGTCGACGGCATGGAGCAGGGTGAGGGGGTCGAACCAGTTGTAGATGCCCCCGCCCCACAGGATGACCTTGTCGTCGAGCCCGATCCCAGGCAGCACCCCCTTGAGGGCGGGCCGGGTGCGGGCCGGGGGGGCGTCGGAGATCCCGAAGGGCACCACCGCGATGAGCGACCGCAGGGTGCCGTCCTCGTCGTAGGTGAGGGGGTTCACCCGGCCCAGGGCCGACAGCTGGCCCAGCCAGAAGTCACGCTGCTTCTCGCTGGCGCAGAGGAAGAAGTCGCCCCGGATGAGCTGCTCGTTGAGCACGCCGACCGCCTCCGACACCAGCTCCCCCCGCCGCTTCTCGCCCTCGTCCCGGGCCTGTTCCAGCTGCTCGAGGTGGAGGGGGTCGTAGATGTCGGCCACGATCACCTTGGTCGACTCGAGCAGGAAGGGCCGGCCGGTGAGGAACCAGCCCTGGAAGAGGAGGACGTCGCACCACTCCTCCAGCTCCCGCAGGTCGCGGTCGTCGACCGAGCGGACCTTGAACCGGGGATGGGTGACGGTGGCGGTCGACGTGGTGACCAGCTCGACGTCGTGCTCCAGGGAGAGGGCCGACGCGATCTGCCAGGCCCGGATGGCGGGGCCGGCCATGGCCGGGGTGAGGGTGTCGCAGGTGGCGACCACGATCCGCCGGCGGCTGCCGAAGCGTTCCCGCACGCCCATGGAGGCGACGGCCTCGGCGAAGGCGGCCCGGTAGCGGGGGTCGTCGACGTCGGCGCCGAGGGGCAGGCGGAGGAGGCGGAACATCTCCTGGTCGGTGCGCCGGCGGCGGTCCTGGATCGCCTTCCGGACGGGTGCCAGCTCCGACAGGCTGCCCAGGAAGGCGTCGATGGCGTGGGCCGAGGCCACCAGCTGCGGGGACGCGGTCATGGCCGGCCCCGGCGAGAGGTCCATGGGGGCGGAGCTGGTGGGCACCGGCCGGTCGCCGCCGAGCACCACGCCCCGCCGGATGCCGAGGGCGAGGGCGGCGGGCATCGCGGCGGCCAGGCTGGCGTCGTCGTAGTTCTTGTAGATGGTGAAGAGGGCGTTGCGCTCCCGGAGGAACTGCTCCCGCACCGAGGGCGTGGCCCGCTCGAAGCGAGGTCCGGTGACCGCGACCTCGGGTGCGGCCACCACCCGATGGCCGAGCAGCCACAGCCGCCAGCCGAAGTCGACGTCGTCCAGGCCCCGCTCGTAGCGGGCGTCGAAGCCGCCGATCTCGCGGAACACGTCGGCCCGCACGACCATGGCCTCGACCGGGGCGTAGAGGATCTCCTGCACGGTGGCGCCCGAGACCGTCTGCTCGCCCTTCTGGCCCGGTACCGGGAGGCCGAGGAAGGAGACGGCCGGTGGCCATGCGTCCCCCCCGCCAGCGCCGCCGCCCGACCGTTCCACCCGGGTGCCCACGCAGGCGACGGACAGGTCGCGGTCGAGGATGTCGAGCGACGCCTGCAGCCACCGGCGGTCGGGGACGTGGCCCGCCCCCAGGAAGGCGATGGAGGTGCCGGTGCAGGCGCCGGCGGCCCGGTTGAAGGCCTCGGCCCGGCCCGGGTCGTGCTCGAGCGACACCACGGTGGCCGCCGGCGCCGCCGTCCGCAGCCGGC
>JAXDMK010000132.1:0-18273 GCA_034666105.1 Actinomycetota bacterium
CGACGCCGTGCCCAACGCCGGCCGAGATGGAGAACACCGCCGCGTACATGATGGGGATCGGCGCCGCCTGGTCGACGGTGCTGCCGTCGCCCAGCTGGCCGAAGGCGTTCCACCCCCAGGCCCAGACGATGCCTTCGGGCCGCAGGACCACGCTGTGGTAGCCCCCGGCCGCGACCTTCGTGACATCGGTGATGCCGGGCACCACCGCCGGGGTGGCCGAAAAGGCACCGCCGACGGGCCGCCCCAGTTGGCCGCTGGCGCCCAGACCCCACGACCGCACCAGCCCGTCGGCCCCCAGGGCCAGGCTGTGACCGGTGCCGCCGGCGACGGCCACGATCCCGGTCAGGCCGGCGACGGTGACCGGCGCCGAACGGTTGGTGGTGGTCCCGTCCCCGAGCTGGCCCCACGGGTTCCAGCCCCAGGCCGCCACCGAGCCCCCGGCCCGCACCGCCAGGCTGTGGTACGCCCCGGCCCCGATGGCGGTCACCCCGGTGAGCCCGGGCACCGCGTGGGCGGTCGTGGACTGGGTCGGGCCGGCGGTGCCCAGCTGGCCGACGCCGTTGTACCCCCAGGCCCAGACCGTGCCGTCGCTCTTGAGGGCGAGGTTGTGCAGGCCGCCGGCGGCGACGGCGACCACCCCGCTGAGCCCGACCA
The DNA here is from genome assembly GCA_034666105.1 of Actinomycetota bacterium. GTDB lineage: Bacteria > Actinomycetota > Acidimicrobiia > Acidimicrobiales > AC-14 > JAXDMK01. Next base: position 655 of record JAXDMK010000132.1, read on the forward strand.
CCTGCACCGGTGCCGGCCGGTCGACGGTGGTGCCGTCGCCGACCTGCCCGTAGGCGTTGTACCCCCAGGCCCACACCGTGCCGTCGCTCTTGAGGGCGAGGGAGTGGAAGACGCCGGCGGAGATGGCGGTGACCCCCGACAGGCCGCCGACCGGCAGCGGCACCCGCGGCTGGGTCGGCGATCGCCCGAGCTGGCCGACGTGGCCCAGGCCCCACGAGTACACCGTCCCGCCCTGGAGGGCGAGGGAGTGGAAACCGCCCGCGGCCACCGCGTCGACCTGGCCCAGGTTTACGACCGTGGGCCGGGACCGGGAGGTCAGCGTGTTGTCGCCCACCTGGGCGTAGCCGTTGTACCCCCAACTCCGGGACACGACGAGGTCGTCGTTGATGATGGAGCCGGCGCCCTGGGCGTCGACGATGAAGGCGCCCCCGGTGGGACCGGAGAGGTTGACGAAGTAGGTCTCGTCGGCCTCGATCGGGCGATCGCCGAGGATGGTCACGGGGAGGGGCACCACCGCGGCGCCGGCCGGAAACGTGATCGTCGAGCTGAACGCCGCGTAATCGGTTCCCCCGGTGGCGGTTCCGTCGGCCGTCGAGGCGACTACGGTCACCTGCTTGGGGGCGGTCGGGAAGAGGCTGACGTTGAAGAGGGCCATGGTGTTGACGCCGACATCGCCCTCCCGCACCGCGGCCGCGTCGCTGACGGAGAGGGCGAAGTCGTCCTTGGTGATCGTGCCCAGGCCCTGGGGGTCGCCGAGGGCGAGGCCGACGGGGCTGGTGAGGTTGACGAAGAAGGTCTCGGTGTTCTCGGCGGTGCCGTCGCCGAAGATCGTCACCGGGAACGCCATCGACGTCACTCCCGAGGGGAAGGTGACGGTCGACGAGGTGGCCGAGTAGTCCGAGCCGGCGGTGGCGGTGCCGTCGGCGGTGGAGGCGACGACGCTCACCGTCGACGGCACGGCCGACGACAGGGAGATCGTGAACACGGCTGTGGCCTCGACGCCCGCCGGACCCTCGATCACCGCCGGGGCATCGGAGATCCACGCCGCGTAGTCGTCGTCGGTAATGAAGCCGGTGGCCAGCGTGTCGCCGAGGAGGACTCCGGACGGGCCGGCCAGGCCCACGAGGACGGTCTCGCCGAGCTCCACCGCGTCGTCGCCTATGACGGTCACCGGGAACGGCATCGACGTGACGCCGGCGGCGAAGGTGACGGTCGACGAGGCGGCCACGTAGTCGGACCCGGCGGTGGCGGTGCCACCAACGGTGGAGGCGACGACGGTGACGGGATCGGGCGCGGCCGTCGAGAGGGTGACGGCGAAGTCGGCGGTCGTCGTGTGCCCCGCGGACCCCTCGAGGACGGTCGGGGCGTCGGCCACCGACACCGTCCGGGCGCCGGTCGCAACCGTTCCCGTGAGGCGGTAGGCGCCGAGGCTGGCGTAGCCGTTGTACCCGGTGGCGAGGGAGCCGGCGCCCACGCCGGAGACGGCCACGAAGTACACGCCCGCCGCGGGGAGCGTCGTCGACACCGACGCCGACAGGCCCGACGCGCTGTCGTAGTTCACGAGGGCGGACGGTGCGTCGTCCGAGGCGAGGAGGTTGCCGGCGCCGTCCCGGACCTCGAGGAGCAGGTCGAGGTTGGGGCTCACCGCGGCCGGCGCCACCTGGAAGGTGGCCGCGCCCGCGGCCGCCTCCACCCGGAAGACGTCGACGTCGGCATCGGTCGAGATCAGGCCGCCGGCGGCGACGGCGGGACCCGATCCGAGGCCCATCGAGGCGCCCGGGGTGTCACCGTAGTCGTCGGCGATGGGCGTCCCGCCGTTGGCGGCGATGACGTCGAGGTCGGGCTCGCGGTTGTTGGCGTCGGGGTAGTCGCCCTTGCTGAACTGGCTCAGGGGCTTGTAGTAGGCCACCCCCATGATCGGGGCCCACGCCCCCGCTCCCGCGTAGTACCCGAGCGTCGAGGTGCCGTCGTGGCTCAGGCCCAGGTTGTGACCGACCTCGTGGGAGGCGGCCTCGGCGATGTACTTGGTGTTGTGGCCGAGGTTCTGGGCCGCGATCCAGGCCGGTTGGTAGTAGGCGTGGGTGCTGGCGTCGTCGAACACGCCGACGTAGGCCACGCCGCCGCAGCCGCAGTCGGAACCCACCTCGGGGGCGTCGGTGATGAGGGCCCGGGTGCCGTAGACGAGGTCGGACGGCCCGCTGCGGGTGATGGCGGCCGGGCCCGGGTCCTGGGTGGTGACGTCGATGTCGAACGGGGCGTAGTCCTCCGCCACCCGCTGCCACACCGACTGGACCGCATCCTGCTCGGCGGCGCTGAACGCGGGCGAGCCGTCGGTGGAGAAGGGTTCGGCGAAGAAGGGTTCGACGGGGGCGCCGAAGGAGCCGTTCCATGCGGTGCCGGCGATCGTCTCGCCGTCGAAGTCGAGGTAGATGGTGCGCACTGACCCCGGCCGGCTGTGCAGGCGGAAGGTGTCGGCGTAGGGGAACGCCCCGGCCGCGGCCGGGGCGGCCTCGACCGCGACCGGCGCCCGGTCGGGCGCGGGCTCGACGTAGTAGATCCGCTGGGTGGCATCCAGGCGGGCGGTGGGGTCGGCCAGGATGCGGCGGGTCTCCTCCACCGACTTGTCGTTGGTCCTCGCCACCAGGGCGACGTCGGGCGCAGTGGCCTGCGGGGCGGGAGGGGCGGGAGGGGCGGCCTGGGCGTGCGCCGGCACCGGCTGGACCAGGAAGGCGGCCAGGGTGGCCACGACGGCCAGCACCACGGCCCGGGTCCGACTGCTTGCCATCCTCGTCATCCCTCTGTCGCCGTCTAGTCCTTGTCGGCCGCCGTCCGAGGCGGGGAGAGGGGCCATTCGGCCTGTTCGCCGCCAGCGGCCGGCCGCCGCCGTCGCCGACCCACCGAACGACTGCCACTACCGGTCCCCCTGCGGGACCACTGGCGGCACTCGCCCGGCCGGCCGGCGGGCTTCGATGGCCCGATCGTCGCCTTCTTCGTCGGTGAGGACCGCGATGTCGACGAAGCCGGCGGCGGTCATCGCCGCCGCGACCGTCGGCGCCTGATCGCCGCCGAGCTCGAGGAGGAGCCAGCCGCCGGGCCGCAGCCAGCGCGGACTCAGCCTGACCACGGCCGACAGCAGCCGCAGCCCGCCGGGTCCCCCGTCGAGGGCGGGGCGGGGCTCGTAGGCGACGACATCCCGGGGCAGGAAGGACAGTTCGTCCGTCGGCACGTACGGCACCACCGCCGTCATCACGTCGACCTCGCCCCGGAGCGTCGCCGGCAGGGGTTGGTCGAGGTCGCCCACCAGGGCATGGACGCGGTTGGCCAGGGCGCACGCCACCGCCCGGGGATCGATGTCGGAGGCCACGACGACCGCCGACGGGGCCTCCGCCTGCAGCACGCACGCCACCGCGCCCGCCCCCGTACAGAGGTCGACCGCCACACCCGCCGGCGGGAGGAGCGCCGCCGCCCGCCGGGCCAGCGCCTCCGACTGCCATCGGGGCACGTACACACCGGGATGCACCGCCACCCGGATCCCGCAGAAGTCCACCGATCCCACCAGCCAGGCCAGCGGTTCGCCGCTCATCCGCCGGACGACGAGGGCCTCGAGCTCCTCCGGGTCCCTCGCCGCCGCCACCAGCTCGGCCGCCTCCTGGTCAGGGGCCACGCACCCCGCCGCCGACAGCCGGGCCGCGATGTCCACCCCGCCGATGGTAGGGAGAACGATCGCCCGCCCGTGCGGCGCCGAGGAGACCGGTCGCATCACCGGCACGAGGGTGCCCGCGTGCCGATCCGTCGTTCCGTTCTCCCCGGCACCGTCTCGAGCCCGCCCGGCGCCGCCCGGATGTTCCGCAGCGTAGGCCGGCCACGGAATTTCCACTAGGCACAGTTCAAGCACGAACAGGGGATCAGGACGCTCCGTCCGGAGTAGGGTTCTCCGTACGACCGAGGAGACCGTTGTGGCCGGGGCTGCTCCGGAACCCGAGGGCGACCTCGCGACCGCGATCACGCGGGCCCGCCAGGCCGGTGCTCTCTCCCAGGTGGAGCTGGCGAGGCGGGCGGGAATCGCCCCCAGCTACCTCTCCCGCATCGAGGCCGCCGCCTGGCGCATCGGCGGACCATGGCCGTCGGACCAGGTCCTGCGCTCGCTGGCCCGCTACCTGGGCGTCAGCTCCACCGAGCTCATCCGCCTCCGCAACGAGGAACGGGCCGGCACCGGCGTCCCCGTCGGGCGGCGCCGGGGGTGGTCGGGCCCGGGTTACACCGTCTGCACCGACGGTGACGGCGTCTACCAGGCGGCCAAGTCCCTCATCGACCGCAACCCGCCCCGGCACCCGGTGCGCACCACCAGCGTCCGCATGCTCGAAGGCGAACAGGACAGCCCCACCCTGTGGCAGGCGGAGTTCGTGCGCAGCCTCACCGAGAAGGTGAGCAACGACCCCGAGAGCACGCTCTACCGGGTCTGCGCGTCCAGCGCCGACAACATCGCCCTCGTGCGCCAGTCGGCGGTGCGCCTGGCCGGGGGACGGCCACCGGCCGACGTCCGCAACATCCGCAGCCGCTTCTGCTTCGGCAACCCGCTCGTGCTCGACTTCATCATCGGCGCCAACGAGGCCCTCATCGCCATCCCCGACCGTCGCAGCCGGCCCAGCCTGCGGGCGTGCGTGGTGGTCGACGACCCCGACTTCGTCACCGCCATGCAGGACTGGTACGACGAGTTCATCTGGGAGCCGGCCTGCGACTGGGTCGAGATCACCTACGGGAACCTCGAGACGGCCCTCGACGAGGTCGAGGCCCGGATGCGGGCCGAGGCCGGCAACGGGAGCGCTAGACCACCAAGTTGACGAGCTTGGGCGGCCGGGTGACCACCTTGCGGGGCGTGCGCCCGTCGAGGGTCGCCTGCACCTTGGCCGAGGCCAACGCCATCCGCTCCATCTCGTCGGGCCCGATGCGGGCGTCCACCTCCATCCGGTCGCGGACCTTGCCGTTCACCTGCACCACCATGGTGGCGGTGAGGGCGGCCGCCCGCTCGACGTCGAACGTCGGCCACGGCCGCTGGTGGATGTGCTCGCCCGGGTGGCGGCGCTCCCACAGCTCGGCGGTGACGTGGGGCACCATCGGCGCCAGCAGCAGGAGCAGGCTGTCGACCGCGAACTTCACCGACGCCCGCTCGGTACCGGCCTGGACGTGCTTGTACAGGAGGTTGGTGAACTCCATGCACGCCGCCACCGCGGTGTTGTACGACCAGCGGGCGTAGTCGTCGCTGACCCGGGAGATGAGCTGGTGGGTGGCCCGCTCCAGGCTGCCCGGCGGGCCGGGCGGGGCCGTCGCCTCGGGCATCTCCACCGCCTCCACCTCGCCCATGGCCAGCCGCCACACCCGGGCCAGGTAGCGGGCGGCGCCGTCGATGACCTTGTCGGTCTCCTCGGTCCAGTCGACGTCGTCGGCGGGCGGGCCCACGAACAGGTGGAACAGGCGCAGAGCATCGGCGCCGACGGTCGAGAAGTACTGCTCGGGGGCGACCAGGTTGCCCTTCGACTTCGACATCTTCGACCCGTCCATCCGGATCATGCCCTGGGTGAACAGCCGGCCGAAGGGCTCCCGCAGTTCAGGCGGGGCCACGCCCAGGTCGGCCAGGGCCTTGGTGAAGAAGCGGGCGTACATGAGGTGGAGGATGGCGTGCTCGATGCCGCCGATGTACTGGTCGACGGGCAACCAGTGGGCGGCCATGGCCGGGTCGAAGGGGACCTCGGTGTTCCACGGGTCGGTGAAACGGAGGAAGTACCACGACGAGTCGACGAAGGTGTCCATGGTGTCGGTCTCCCGGGTGGCGGGCTTGCCGCACCGGGGACACACCGTCTGTAGGAATCCCTGGTGGTACTGGAGGGGTGACTCGCCCGGGGGCCGGAACTCGACGTCGTCGGGGGCGACGATGGGCAGGTCGGCGTCGGGCACCGGCACCGCCCCGTGGTCGGGGCAGTAGACGATGGGGATGGGGCAGCCCCAGAAGCGCTGGCGGGAGAGCAGCCAGTCCCGCAGGCGGTAGTTGACCTTGCGCTCGCCGATCCCCTCCGCCTCCAGCCAGTCGATCGACTTCACGATGGCGTCGGCCTTGGTCAGCCCGTTCAGCCACTGGCTGTTGATGATCACGCCGTCGCCCGTGTAGGCCTCACCGTCCCACCCCTCGGGCCGCTGCACGGTGGGGATGATGGGCAGGTCGTAGGCCTGGGCGAAGTCCCAGTCCCGCTGGTCCTCGCCGGGCACGGCCATGATGGCCCCCGTCCCGTAGCCCATGAGGACGTAGTCGGCCAGGTAGATCGGTACCTGCTGGCGGTTGAACGGGTTGGTGGCGTAGGAGCCGGTGAACACGCCCCGCTTGTCGAGCATGCCCTCGGTGGACTGGCGCTCGATGTCGGACTCGGTGCTCACCCGGGCCACGAATTCGTCGACCGCCGCCCGCTGGCCGGCGGTGGTCAGGTCGGGGACGAGGGGGTGCTCGGGCGCGAGCACCACATAGGTCATGCCGAAGCTGGTGTCGGGCCGGGTGGTGAAGACGCGGATGGCGATTTCTTTGCCTGATGGGTCACCGGCCATGAGATCGAACTCGGCCCCCTCGGAGCGACCGATCCAGTTGCGCTGCATGACCTTCACCCGCTCCGGCCAGTCCAACGAGTCGAGGTCGTCGAGGAGCTGGTCGGCGTACTGGGTGATGCGGAAGAACCACTGCACCAGGTCGCGCTTGACGACCAGGTCGCCCGAGCGTTCGCACGTGCCGTCGGCCAGCACCTGCTCGTTGGCCAGCACCGTCTGGCAGCCGGGGCACCAGTTGACGGGGGCCTGCTTGCGGTAGGCGAGGCCGGCTTCCAGCAGGCGCAGGAAGATCCACTGGGTCCAGTGGATGTAGGCCGGGTCGTGGCTGCGGACCTCGCGGCGCCAGTCGTAGACGGCCCCCAGGCGGGTCAGGCTGGCCTTGAGCTCGGCGATGCGGGCGTCGGTGAACTCCCGGGGGTGCACGCCCTGCTTGATGGCCGCGTTCTCGGCCGGAAGGCCGAAGGAGTCGAAGCCGATCGGCGACAGCACGCCGTGGCCCTGCATCGTGCGGTAGCGGACGTTGAGGTCGCCGAACGTGTAGTTGCGCACGTGACCCATGTGAGCGGGCCCGCTTGGGTAGGGGTACATGCAGAGGACGTAGAAGGGCGGCCGGGGGTCGTCGTTCTCCACCTCGTAGGTGCCTTCGTCCCGCCACCGGGCCTGCCACCTGCGTTCGACTTCCTGGACGTCGTAGGCCTCGGCCATATGACGGTCGATCGTACCGGGGGCCGCTCAGGTCACTTGATCGTCCGCCGCCCGACCGACGGGTGGTAGGAGTAGGTCCTCGACCTTGTTGGGGGGTGAGAGTGGGACTGGCGGTCTTCGCAGCCGGTCAGGAAGATCGAAGGTTGGTCGCCGAGGTGAGGGCGTTCGTGACGAGCGAGCTTCGCCGGCGTTGCCGCGCCGACCTCGTCGACGACGCGGTGCTGGTGGCGACCGAACTGGCCACCAACGCCATCCTCCACGCCGGGGGCTTGGCCGCGGTCAGAGTCGACCGGACCGGCGCCGGCGTGCGCATCGAGGTCCACGACCGCACCCGGGTACCGCCCGTGCTGGCCCGGTCGTCGGAGGAAGCCATGACCGGACGCGGCCTCCGCCTGGTGGGGGCGCTTTCCACCCGGTGGCAGGCGGAGCCGACGGTCGACGGCAAGATGGTCTGGGCCGAGCTCACGGGACGACTCGCTCCCTCCACCCTGTCGACCGACGACCTCCTCGAGCTGTGGTCCGACGGCGACGAGGGCGACGGCGATTGGCCCGCGACGAGTCCGTCCCGCCACCAGATCGTCCTGGGCGAGGTCCCCACCGACCTGCTGCTGGCGGCCAAGTCCCATGTCGACAACCTCGTCCGGGAGTTCACCCTCGCCGCCCGGGGGGCCCGGTCGGGCGTTACCGGTGCCGTCCCCCGCCCTCTGGCCGCCCTCATCGAGGCGGTCGTGTCCCGCTTCGCCGAGGCCCGCCAGGCGATCAAGCGCCAGGCCATCGTGGCCGCCGAGAATGGGTTGTCGCACGTGAGCCTCCGCCTCTCCCTGCCCGCCAGCGCGGCCGACGCCGGCGAGGAGTACCTGCGGGCGCTCGACGAGGCCGACGCCTACTGCCGGGCGGCCCGGCTGCTGACCCTGGAGACCCAGCCCCAGCACCGGGTCTTCCGCCAGTGGTACGTGGGCGAGATCGTCAGGCAGCTCCGGGCCGCGGCCGATGACCGGCCCCCGCCCGAGCGGGAGTCGTTCGAGCAGCGGCTGCTCCGGGAGATCGACGCCGTCGCCGTCGCCCGCCGGGCCACGGAGCGGGTGGCCCGGCTGTTCGACGTCTCCGCCGCCCTCGGCCGGGCCGCCACCACCGAGGCCGTCGCCCAGGCCGTGCTCGAGCACGGGGTGGCGGCGCTGGGCGCGTCCGGCGGTGGGATCCTGCTGGCCGGCGACGCCGACCGCCTGTCCGTCCCCGCCACCGTGGGCTACGACGAGGACGTGGTCGCCGGCCTGCGGGCGGAGTCGAGGGATGCCGACCTACCGGCGGCGGTCGCCCTACGCACCGGCGAGGCGGTGTGGTTGGAGTCCCGCGACGAGCGCGACTCGCGCTTTCCCCTCCTCGGCGCCCTCGAGCCGCAGGCCGTGTCCGCCTGCGCCGTTCCCCTGGCGGTCGGCGACCATCGGCTGGGGGCGTTGCGGTTCAGCTTTGTCGAGCCCCGCCTCTTCGACGAGGAGGAGCGCCGGTTCGTGCAGGCGCTGGCCGCCCAGACGGCCCAGGCCCTCGACCGGTCCCAGGTCTACGAGATGCGGGCCGACCTCAGCCGCCGCTTCCAACGCAGCCTCCTCCCGGGCGAAATGGTGGCGCCCCCGGGCGTGGAGGTGGCGGGCAGCTACCACCCCCTGGGCAGCGGCATGGAGCTCGGCGGCGACACGTTCGACGTCTGGCGCCTCGGCGCCGGCCTCTGGGGAGTGGCCATCGCCGACGCCGCCGGCACCGGCCCCGAGGCCGCCGCCCTCACGGCCATGATCCGCTTCACCCTGCGGGCGCTGGCCATGAGCGACGTCGAGCCCGCGTCCGTGCTCCGGAACCTGAACCGGGGTCTGCTGGCAGCGGGGGCCGCGGGGGCCGACGGCGAACGGTTCTGCACCGTCGTCTTCGGGGTGATGGCGCCGGCGGGGGACGGAGCCGTCCTCACCCTGGCTGGCGGCGGGCACCCCCACCCGCTGGTGCGGCGGGCCGACAACCGGATCGAGGAGGTGCCGGTGGGCGGCTCACTGCTGGGCGTGCTCCCCGAGGTACCCGTCGGCACCCGGACGGTGACGCTGGCGCCGGGGGACGCCCTCGTCCTCTACACCGACGGCGCCATCGAGGCCCGGCGGGACGGGGTCATGTTCGGCGACGAGGGTCTGCGGGAGGCGGTCTCGGGCGCGCCGGCCGGCGCCCAGGCCCTGGCCGACGCCATCGAGGAGGCGGTCGTCGCCCACGTCGGGGGCACCATGACCGACGACCTGGCCGTGCTGGTGGTGCGGGTCGTCCCCTGACCCCGGCGGCTACTCGGACGGCCGGCGGACCCTGGACGAAGACCCCCTGCCGGGCCTGCTCGTCCTGCTCGGCCGTCGCCTCCTGGTGGCGGGCGGTGGCCCGGGCCAGGGACCGCCTTATGTGCCGGCAGGTCGGGTGGGGCACCACGCTGTAGACGAGGCCGGCCGAGGGGCCGGGTCCTAGACCCCGGGGTCGTCGGCGGCGGGCGGGAGCTCCGGGCGGGCTCCGGGCAGAGCACGAGGGCCGGCGGCGAGCTCGGTGTCGGCGGCCGTGGCGGCGAGGCCGGTGGCGGTGGAGTCGGCGGCGGCCGCCCGGGCCGCGGCCGCGGACTGGAGGACGGCCTCGGCATCGACGATCTCGTAGGCGTAGCCCTGCTCGGCGAGGAAGCGCTGGCGGCGGGCGGCAAACTCCTGGTCGTTGGTGTCGCGGGCCACGACGGTGAAGAAATGGGCCTGCCGGCCGTCGGCCTTGGGCCGCAGGATCCGCCCCAGCCGTTGCGCCTCCTCCTGGCGGCTGCCGAAGGTGCCCGACACCTGGATGGCCACCGACGCCTCCGGCAGGTCGATGGAGAAGTTGGCCACCTTGGACACGACGAGCACCGGTTCGATGCCCCGCCGGAAGGCCTCGTACTGCTTCTCCCGCTCGTGGGTGGGTGTCTTGCCGTTGAGGACGGGTGCGCCCAGGCGCTCCGCCAGCTGGTCGAGCTGGTCGAGGTACTGGCCGATCACCAGCGTCGGCTCGCCCCGGCGGACGGCCTCCTGGCACAACACCTCCACCACTGCCAGCTTCGACCGGGCGGTGGCGCCCACCCGGTAGCGCTCCTCGGGCTCGGCCAGGGCGTAGGCCATGCGCTCCTCGTCGGCCAGCGTGACCCGCACCTCCACACAGCGGGCGGGGGCGATCCAGCCCTGGGCCTCGATATCCCGCCACGGGGCGTCGTAGCGCTTCGGGCCGATGAGGCTGAACACGTCGCCGGCCCGCCCGTCCTCCCGCACCAGGGTGGCGGTAAGGCCCAGCCGGCGCCGGCTCTGGATGTCGGCCGCCATCCGGAACACGGGCGCGGGCAGCAGGTGGACCTCGTCGTAGACGACCAGCCCCCAGTCCTCGGCCGAGAGCAGCTCGAGGTGGGGGTAGAGCCCACCCCGGCGGGTGGTGATGATCTGGTAGGTGGCGAGGGTGACGGGACGGATCTCCTTGCGCTCGCCGCTGTACTCGCCCACCTCGGCCTCGGTGAGGGTGGTGCGGGCCAGCAGCTCGGCCTGCCACTGGCGGGCAGCCACGATGTTGGTGACCAGGATCAGCGTGCGGGCGCCGGCCCGGGCCATGGCGGCCAGGCCGACGAGGGTCTTGCCCGCCCCGCACGGCAGCACGATCACCCCGCTGCCGGCGGCGACGAAGGCGTCGACCGCCTCCACCTGGTAGGGCCGGAGCTGGAAGCCGGCGTCGGCGCGGAGGGCGATCGGATGGGCGGTGCCGTCGACGTAGCCGGCCCGGTCGTCGGCCGGCCACCCCACCTTGAGCAGGGCCTGCTTGAGCCGGCCCCGCTCGCCCCGGGCGACGCCGAAGGTGTCGGGGCCGATGCGGGGGCCGAGAAGGGGGACGACGGCCTTGGCCCGGGCCACCTCCTCCAGCACGGCCCGGTCGGTGCCGCGCAGGACGAGCCCGTGGACCGGGTCGACGTCGAGCACGAGACGGCCGTAGCGGGACATCAGGTCGGCCACGTCGATGAGCAGGGCCTGGGGCACGGGGTACCGGGACCACCGCAGCAGGGCGTCGACGACCTGCTCGGCGTCGTGGCCGGCGGCGCTGGCGTTCCACAGCCCGAGGGGCGTGAGGCGGTAGGTGTGGATGTGCTCGGGCGAGCGCTCGAGCTCGGCGAAGGGGGCGATGTCGGCCCGGCAGGCGGCACCGTCGGGATGGTCGACGTCGAGCAGGAGGGTGCGGTCGGACTGGATGATCAGGGGCCCGGCGGTGGGTTCGCTCGGCATCAGAGGGAGTCCTCCTCGGCTTCGGTGAGAACCCGGACCCACGAGACCCGGCTGAGGGCCAGGACCCGACTCTCCCATCCGGACAGGAGCTCGACGATCACTTCTCGCCGGCCGACGTCGAGGACGGCTGCGTTGAGCTGGGTGGAGTTGCCCTTCTTGTTGGTGTACGCCATCCGCACCGGCCACCCCTCGACGAGGGCCCGTTGGAGGAGGTCGGCCACCGCCGCCGGATCCCTCGCGATCCGCTCCGGTCGCCCGCCCGCGGGGGAGAGGTCGAAGGCGGAGGCGACGGGGGGTGGCATCCCCCGGGTGACCGACGCCGGCAGTGGCAGCTCCACCGCCGGCGTCTTGGGCGCGGGTGGCTTGGGCGCGGGTGGCTTGGGCGCGGGCGCCTCGGTCCGGAGCAGGCGGGCGGCCGTCGCCGCGTAGTCGGGCCCGGCGCCGGCCTTCGCCGCCGCCGGCCCGACGGCGGCGGCGGTGCCGGCCGCGAACGGGTCGCCGACGGGGCCGAAGGCGGCGTCGACATTCGAGGGGCGGCCGGTGAGGGCGGCCAACCGGCGATCGGGGACGGCCCGGCGGCGGGGAGGTCGGCGCAGCACGAGGGCGCCGTCGGCACCCTCCTCGGCCGGCGCGTAGCCGGCGTCCCGCAGGGCCGCCAGCACCGTCGGCGGGTCGGCCGAGGCGGCCGCCACTGTCGGCGCCAGCAGGCGGAGGCCGAGACGGGCCGCCGCCCGGGACGCGACCACCTCCGCCAGCAGGGCCTGGTCGTCGCTCCGCAGGCAGCACCGGGTGGCCACCACCCGCACCTGGCCGAACCGGCGGGCGACGTCGTTGACCAGGTACCTCAACGCCTGGGGCACGCCCTTGGCCGCATGGGCATCGAGGAAGGCGAGGATGTCGGCCCCAGTCCGGCCGGCCTCGAAGCACCGGCGCACCGAGGCCTCGGTGAAGCGGAACAGCACGGCCGCGCCCCGCGACTCCAGGTCGGCCATCGACTCGAGCTCGGCCTGCACCGGCCGCACCAGCTCGGCCGGGGCCAGGGCGGTGAGGTCGGCCTGGACCACGAACTGCGATGTGGCCGCCGGCACCAGCCGGTCGAGCGCGGCCCGAGCACCCTCGATGTCGCCGGTGGCCACCAACCGCCCCCACGTGCTCAACCCACCCAGGCCGGTCAGACCGAGCAGCTCGCACTCGAGCAACGACCAGGTGACCAACCCCTCCCCCGACGTGAGCCCCGAAGCCCACAGCCCGGGCCGGTCCCAAGTCGCCCGGCCGAACAGGCTCTCCACCGTCACCGAGTGACCGGGGGGGATCTCGGCCAGCGTCTCCAGGACCCGTCGCCGGCGAGCGACGGCCCGGGACTCGTGGGCGCGCACGAGCATGGGTGGGATCGGCTTGCGCTTCGTGTCGACGGCTCCGGCCAGACAGAGGTGGAGATCCCACCTCAACCACGCCCCCACCAGGTGGGCCCAGCGACCGGCCACGTCGAGGTCGGACCACTGGTCGTAGGCGGGAAGGGGAAGGGCGGAGTCGGACTTGGCGTCGATGCTCACCAGCCCCGCCGCCACCGCCAGCTCCACCACCCGGGCCGTCTCGACCTCGGCCCGGTCGATCACCTTCGCCGCCCGCCGCACGACCTGGACCCCCAGGCCGCCGGCCTTGAGCTGCTTGGGGGCGTCGGCCGCCCACCGGTCGAGGATGGTGGTGATGTCGGCCACCAGCCGCAGGGCCCGCTCGGCCGCGGCCCGGTCGGCGGCCGCCGCATCCACCGGTTGGAGCGAGAACTCCGGGGCCCGCAACGCGAGGTCGGGGAACGCCCTGCCCCCCCGGAGGGCGAGACCGGCCTCGCCCACCAGCACCACCGAGTCCCAGCTGATGGGAGCCAGCACACCCCGGCTGAGCAGCCATCCGATGGGCGTGTGGTCGGACCTGGCCGCCGCGTACAGGGCGCCCGCGGCCCGGCCCTCGGGTCCTCCGAAGGCGAGGCTGGCGGCCACCTCGGCCGCGCCCTCGGGCGCTTCCGTCAGCAGGTCGATCAGGAGCCCGGGCGTGGCCAGGGCCTTCCCGATGTTGGCCAGGGTGGCGGCCTTGGTGGCTCCGCCGCCGACTCCCAGCCGGTCGGCGCAGGCCTCCAGCACGGCCGCCGGCTGCGACGCCAGGGCCACCCGGACCGGGGGCCCCAGCCCCGCCGGATGGGGCACCTCCGGACGGACCAGGAGCTGCAGCCGGTCGCCGTGGCGCGCCACGAGAGCCCGTTCGCACAACCGGCCCGTGACGTCGGCCAGGTCGGCGGCCGCCTCCAGGTCGTCGATTCGCAGCAGGTCGATCAGGGCCCCGAGGGTGGTGGGGCTCGGTAGGAGGCAGAGCGCCTCCAGGACCTGCCGGGCCCCGTGATCGAGGGCGTGGCGGCAGATCTCGACGCTGGCCGGGGCCAGGGCGCGGGCGGCCAACTCGGGGAGGGTGTGCGGCGGCGGCTCGAGCAGATCGGGCCTCGCCTCGAGGAGCGCGGCCAGGCCCGATTCGTCGAGGCGACGCAGCACTTCGAGCAGCGGATGCTCCTCGCCGCCGCGACTCCGGACAGACATGGTCCGAGCCAACCGACCTCCCGTGGGCTCTTCGTTGGGGTGCTGGGGAAGCGAAGTCGAACGTACAAGGGGCCTACGACAGTCTCACGGACCCGCGGTCTCACCGGCGCGAGATTTCCGACCGACGGGGCGGGTACGAGATACCCATGGCGTCCACCGAGCTTGAAAACCACGGCACAGCCCTGACCAGGGCGATCAGCAACCTCACCGGCTGGTTGGGATCGTTTCCAGCCATCACCCTTTCGCTAGGGTTGGTCCTGGCCTGGGTCGCCGGGGGGTTCTTCGTCCACGGTGGGTTCGGAAACGACACCTACCAGCTGGTGATCACCGCGGGGACCACGGCCGTCACCTTCCTGATGGTGTTCATCATCCAGAACACCCAGAACCGGGACGACCGGGCGGTACAGGCCAAGCTCGACGCCCAGAGCGAGGTTCTCCGGGTGATGGCGGAGAAGCTCGGCATCGACGACGACCAGGACCTGCTGACCAGGTTGGTCGGCGTCGAGGACGCGCCCCAGGACGAGATCAAGGACAAGCAGCAGCAGGTCCGGGCCGCCTCCGGCTCCGCGGAGGCGGCCAGCAAGGCTTCCTGACGGCCGGGGCTGACACCGCCCGCGGGCTCGCCGAAGTCGGCACCCGCCGGGACCGCCCGGCGCCCGGGCTACGGGGCGGTCTTGACGGTCGCGTTCGCCAGCCTTACCTCGGTCCCTCGGCGCAGCGAGTTGATCCGACGGTAGACCTCAAATTCGACGGATTTCGGCGTGCGGCGCCGCTGTCGCGTTCGCACCTTCGTCGGCGTACGAGAGATCCGTCGATATGGCGTCGTCCGCGCCTCCCGATGAAGCGACGCTCGGTTCAGCGGAGCTGTTCGGCGAGCGCGACGATGATGCCAGCGGGGCCGCGGAGGTAGCCGAGCCGATAGAGATCCTCGTAGTTCGCGACCTCCCGACGAGCTCGGCGCCGTGAGCCCGCATGCGGGCAACGACATCGTCGATGTCGTCGACGGCAAACATGAGGCGACGTAGGCCGAACGTGTTCGCGGGAGCGTTCGGCTCCGCGGTCGTCGCCGTCGGGTTGTGGAACTTCGTCAGCTCGAGCCGGCCGTAACCGTCCGGCGTCCGCACGAATGCGATCTCCACTCGAACCTCATCGAGCCCGACGACGCGGTTCACCCAGTCGCCCTCGACCGGTGATGCGCCGCCGTCGACCTCCATGCCGAGCTCGACGAAGAATGCGATAGCGGCCTCGAGGTCGTCGACGACGACACCGACATGGTCCAAGCGCCGGATCGTCACGTGGCAGACCCTAGGGCGCACAAGTGCCACGGTCTCGCAGCTCCGCCGACCGGACAGCTGACCGGGACGTCGGGCAGCGATCCGTGGCTCGTCGACGAAGGGAGCGGTAGGAGCGACCGCGCTATCTCCGTGCTCGCCAGCGCTCCGGCAAACCATCATTCGGCAGTGAGGAAGCTCGTGAATGCTGACAACTCATTGGTGCTCGTCCGGTCAAGGCGCGTCCTGGGCCGAGCGCCACGGATCGACGGGTCCGCGTTCGGGCGTGGCGCGGCCGATCGCTCAGCCGGACATGGGTGCGAGCGGTGGGCCCTCGAGCACGCGGGGCCGGTACTCGACCAACTGGATGCTGCCGTCGAAGGTGCGGCTATCGATCATTTCCAGGGCGACGTCGGGATAGCCGTCGTAGATGCGCTCTGCTCCGGTGGCGCCGGTGATCACCGGGAACATCACCACGCGGAAGCGATCGACGAGTCCGGCTCGCAGCAGCGACCGACACAAGCTGAGGCTGCCGATCGTGCCCAGGAGACCCGAGCCATCCTCCTTCATCGCCCGGACAGATTCGACCGCGTCCTCGCGCACGAGCGTGGAGTTGGCCCACGCCAGTGGCTCCTCGAGCGACGCAGAGAACACCACCTTCGACGCCCGCGTGAGCTCGTCGACCGACGCGTCCTCGTCGGCGGCGAACTCGTCCTGTCCTGCTGGGAGCTCCCCCGCGGCGAAGCCAGACATCAACCGGTAGGTCTTTGCTCCCATCAAGTAGGTGACCTCGGGTTGCTCGCCGAGCCACGCGAGGTATTCAGGCCCTTGGAGACCCCACCAGCCCGGCCAGCCCTCCGCCGATGCGTAGCCGTCGAGGGAGGTGATGAAGTCGACGAGGAGTTCTCGCATGGTCCTCTCCTTGGTTCGAAGATCAGGTCGCCGCTCCTGCTCGCTATCACGGCGGCACAAGGTTGGACGGGGGGCGAGTCAAGAACTCATCGCCAGGACGCCCGACTTCTTGCCTGATGCCAGGGTCGCGCACGCCGTGGCACCTTCGACCATGGGGCGACGAGCGATCTGCCCTCGCTCGCCGTCGTTCGATACGGCGCGCCGCGGCTCGACGGCTCGGCGTGTGGTTCTGGCGCGCCATATTGCTCCACGGTGGGCGAGGCA
Organism: Actinomycetota bacterium; assembly: GCA_034666105.1. GTDB lineage: Bacteria > Actinomycetota > Acidimicrobiia > Acidimicrobiales > AC-14 > JAXDMK01. The sequence continues at coordinate 17,272 of JAXDMK010000132.1, forward strand.
ATGCCGAGTAGGGCGCAAGATCTCTGACCCGGGAACCATTGCGCGGACGGCTGGGGCGTTCGACGGGGGGGCCGTGCGAGTCATTCGGGCCCTGAGGAGCCCGATGAACGTCCGTGATCTGCTTGTCGACCAATCCGACGACGTGTTCGCCCGCACCTCCCGACGACTCGCGGGCCTCACGACGACGAACTCGTGTGGGAGCCGGCGCCGCACTTCCCGCTCAGGCTCGGACGTCGCCGTCATCGGAGGCGCCTTCGCTGTCTGAGAAACCAGAATTCGCGGCGCGCGGTCACGGCCAGCTCCCGGACCCCTCCCGGCCGGTGGTGAAGGCGACCGCAAGCCGGCGGCGGCAGGTCTTCGGACTAGAGCTCCTCGCGCTGCCACCGCAGCACGCGGGCGTCGATGTCGACGATGAGCCACCAGCTGGCGGCGTCGCGCGGGTTGCCGCAGACCGCCCCCGGGTTGGCCAGGCAGGCGCCGGTCCCGGGCCAGGCGTAAGACTCGCCCGGGACGGGGCGCACCGCGCTCGTCGTGGCGCCGTCGTAGGCGAAGAGCGCCGGTTCATGGGTATGGCCGACGAGGCCGAGCGAGCCCAGGGGGCGGTCGGGCAGGACCCGAGCGGCAGACGCCTCGGTGAGGAACCCGAGCAGGGGGTGGCGGGGCGAGCCGTGCCAGCAGTCGATGCCGTGACGGCTGGCCATTGCGCGCCTCGCCAACCTGAACACGTCGCGCCCGCGGGCGGTGACCCGGTCTGGCCCGAGCGCCCAGGCGTCGTGGTTCCCGGCGATGAGCAGGTCGAGTTGGCGAGCCGCGCCCACCAGCTCAGGCGTGACCGGCTCGCTTCCGACCAGGTCACCGAGGCACCAGCGCTCGTCGACCCCGGCCGCCGCCATGGCGCCGAGCACAGTCAGGAGCCGGTCATGCCGACCGTGTACATCGGAGCAAACGCCGATCCTCACACCGAGCATCCTTTTGGCTTCTTCCGACTGCACGCCGTCGGGG
>JAXDMK010000133.1:0-7622 GCA_034666105.1 Actinomycetota bacterium
CCTCCGACCTGCTCGAATCCATCAAGCAGGAGTACAAGGAGCACGAGGACCTGCCCAACACCACCAACCCCGACGACTGGGCCAAGATCTCGGGCAAGAAGGGCGAGCGCATCGTCTACGTGCGCACGCTCATGTCCGAGGGCAAGGAAGCCACCGGCGGCCGGGCCATCGAGCGCGTTGGTACGGGTCAGTACCTCTAGCTGTCTCAGCTTCTCCAGGCCGATCGGTTCCCGATGGGCCTGGTAGGGGGATAGGGTCCCGCGATGGCTGTTCGCAAGGTCTGCGGGATCGAGACCGAGTACGGGATCATCCTGCGGGGCGGGGAGTCCAACCCCATCACCGCCTCCTCCCTGCTGATCAACTCCTACGTCTCCCGCCTGCAGCGCAAGGTGGCCTGGGACTTCGAGGACGAGTCGCCCGGGCGTGACGCCCGCGGCTTCTCCCGGGAGGGTCCGTCGGCGCCCGAGGTGGAGACCCACCTGGTCAACGCCGTGCTCACCAACGGCGCCCGCTACTACGTCGACCACGCCCACCCCGAGTACTCCACGCCCGAGTGCGCCGACGTCCTCGAACTGGTGCGCTTCGACAAGGCCGGCGAGCGCATCCTGGCCCAGTCCATCGAGGACGCGTGCGATGTCCTGCCCCCGGGTCAGTCGATCGCCGTCTACAAGAACAACTCCGACCGCAAGGGCAACTCCTACGGCACCCACGAGAACTACCTCATGGACCGGGCCGTGCCCTTCGGACGGGTGGTGCACCACGTCATGCCCCACTTCGTGTCCCGCCAGATCTTCACCGGGGCGGGCAAGGTCGGCTCGGAGGCACCGGGAATCACGTCGGCCGACGTGCCCTTCCAGCTCACCCAGCGGGCCGACTTCTTCGAGGAGGAGGTCGGCCTCGAGACCACGCTGAAGCGGCCGCTGGTCAACACCCGCGACGAGCCCCACTGCGACTCGCTCAAATACCGCCGGCTGCACGTCATCGTGGGCGACGCCAACCTGGCCGAAGTCTCCACCTTCCTCAAGGTGGGCACCACCTGCATCGTGCTGGCCATGATCGAGGACGACGAGTTCCACGGGATGGACCTGTCGCTGGCCCAGCCCATCCCCGCCCACCGCCAGGTGTCCTACGACCTCTCGCTGCACCGGGCCCTGGAGCTGGCCGACGGGCGCCGGATGACGGCCCTCGAGATGCAGTGGGAGACGCTCGACCGGGCCAAGAAGTACGCCGAGAGCCGGGGCCTGGAGGCGGTCGGCCCCGAGGTCGGGCGGATGGTGCTCGACCGCTGGGAGTCGGTGCTCACCGCCCTCGAGGACGACCCCATGTCGCTCGCCGGCCAGCTCGACTGGGTGGCCAAGAAGCGGATGATCGACGCCTACCGTGAGCGCCACGGCCTGGGCTGGTCCGACCCCAAGCTGGCGGCCTTGGACCTCCAGTACCACGACGTGCGGCCCGGCCGGTCGCTGTTCGCCCGCCTCGGCCTGGAGCGGCTCACCACCGACGACGAGGTGGTCGACGCCATGACCGAGCCGCCCCGCTCCACCCGGGCCTACTTCCGCGGTCGCTGCCTGCAACGGTGGGGATCGTCGATCGCGGCCGCCAACTGGGATTCACTGGTCTTCGACCTGGGCACCGATCCCCTCCGGCGGGTTCCGATGATGGAACCGCTAAGGGGAACGGCCGCCCACGTCGATAGCTTGTTCGAGACGTGCCGAACCCCGGCCCAGCTGCTTGAGGCCCTGGGTTCGACGTAGGAGGAGTCAGCCATGCCGGAACGAGAGCAGAAGCGCAAGGCCACCACCAGTCGCACCGAGGACGTCGTCGAGGAACTCCCGGCGACGTCCAAGCAGGGCGACAAATTAAAGGCCGAGCTCGACGATCTATTGGACGAAATAGATGAGGTCCTCGAAGACAACGCAGAGGAGTTCGTGAGATCATATGTACAAAAGGGTGGCCAATAGTCTTACGTACAAGTCAAAATAGACTTGCAACACGAACGACTGTTCGGTAGAATGTTGCCATGAAGAAGTGCAAGACATGTGGGCTCGAAAAGGCGCTGGACGACTTCTACAAGGCCTCCGGGACCAAGGACGGCCATCGCGGCGAGTGCAAGGTTTGCGACCTGGAGCGAAAGCGCCAGCGATACCTGGCTGATCCCGAGGCAGCCATTGCCCGGGTAAAGCGCTGGCAGCAGGCGAATTCCGATCGGGTAAACGAGTACCACCGTGTTCGGCGAGCGAAGCCAGAGGTCAAGCGGGCTGATCGCGCAAACCATTTGATGCGCAAGTACGGCATTACGATCGAGCATTACGACGAATTGCTGGCACGCCAGGGCGGCGGGTGTGCGATTTGCGGGCGGGAGCCGCGGCCGGATATCAGTCTGCACCTCGACCACGATCACGAGTCGGGGCAGCTGCGGGGCATCCTCTGCTTCCGGTGCAACAACGCCCTGGGCGACTTCGACGACGATCTCGGCCTGCGGCGGGCGGCCATCCGCTACCTCGAGTCGTACCTGCCCGTCGACGACGAGGTGGCCCTCATCCGGGAGCGGGCCCGGCAGCTGCGGCGACCGGCCTAGCGCCGACCGCGGTGCCCCTCCGTCCGAAGCTCGACTCCCGGCCCCTCACCGAGCCCCACCCGAGCCGGCTGGCGCCGGACCATCCCCAGCGCCAGCGCATCCTCGACGCCCACCAGCGGGCCCTCGACGCGGGCCAGTTCTCCTACGTCGACCCCGTGACCGGTATGTACGTCTTCACCGCCACCGCCCACGTGGCCCGGGGCTACTGCTGCGAGTCCGGCTGCCGCCATTGCCCCTACGTGCACTGACAGTCGGCAGTGCGTTCAGGCTGCCGCGTGGGTCTGGCTCAACTCCGCAAGGACTTGCATGTTGAGCCGATAGGCAAGCGCGACCTCGTTCACTATCGCGGCGCGTTCTGCCTCATCCCAGGGCATCGCATCGAGCTGCCGACGATATTCCAGCTTGAACGCTTCAAGGTCGGCAATGCCATCAAAGACATAGAACCGGGTACCGACATCACCCGGCAATTGCAAGGCGTGTGCCACCCGCCGCCGCAGGTATTGCCCGCCCGACAGGTCGCCGAGGTAGCGGGTGTAATGGTGGGCCACGAAGCCACCGGGCCAGGTGAAGCACGTCTCACGAAGCCGCTGGCAGTACGCCTCTGTCGCCACGTTCGGTCGGACCTTTTGGGCCCAGTCCTCCCCCAGCAGGGCACACAAGTCCATTTCGATGGCCGGCAGCCGGATCAGGCTCGGAGACATGAGTCCGTTGACGACCCGATTGGCGCTCATCACCCCGACCGCCTCCTCCAGCACGCGGTAGATGAAGTAATGTTGCGCGACCATGTCGGCATATCCGAGGCGGTCCAGTCGGCCGGCGACGAGGGCCTCCAGGAATGTGGACTCGGCCGCCTGCTCATGATGGGCCCATGTCGCCGCCCGCAACTCGGAGGAGAACGAGCCCGTCATCACGGTCTGCCAGTTCACCACGTTCACCTCGCGGTCTGCCAGCAAGACAAGCCCAACCCCAGGTCCGACGTGCGCCACGCTGTCCGGCGACGACGGGTCGACCGGACGGAGGCCCGATGACAGCCGAACCGTTCAGCTCCGACGTGGTGGCCGCCGTCCGCAGGCACATGAACGACGATCACGGCGAGGATTCGCTGCTGATCTGCCGCGCCCTGGGAGGGGTGCCAGACGCGACCGCGGCCGAGATGGTCGGCATGGACGCGGAGGGCATCGACTTCGCGGCCACCGTCGCCGGTCAACCGACCGCCGTCCGCCTGGCGTGGAGCCACCGGCTCGACGACCGGGCCCAGGTGCGCCCCGAGGTCATCCGGATGTACCGAGAGGCCTGCGAGTCCCTGGGAATCGCACCGCGCCCGTAGCAGTGACGTCCACCGGTAACAGCCCTGGAAGCCGTCGACCTCGGTTGCTAGCCTCAGCCCCCTGCGCAGGCAATCCAACGGGGGGTGCACCGTGGACACAGTCACGAAGGACAGGCTGGACCGTGCTTTCCGAGGCTTCTCTCAGCACGGCGACTACATCACCCGGGCGACCTATACCGGCCAGGCCCGAGCCCTCGCCGAGGCGAGTGGCAGGGATCCCGAGTCGCCGGCCGTACGAGATCTCACGGACCAGCTCGGAGCGATGTGGGACCGGTTCTCGGAGCTGACCGACCTCGACGACGAGGGACGCATAGACCGCGACGCGTGGACCAAGATCTCGGAAAGGCTGTTCGACAGCCTGATGGCCGTCGGGCCCGACGACGAGTGGCCACTCGACCCCTACATCCGCGGCCTCTTCCGAGTGATCGACGCCGACGACGACGGCCGCATCACCAAGGACGAGTACGGCGCGTGGCTGACATCGTTGGGTCTGGCCGAGGACACCGACCTCGACAGCGCCTTCGCCGGCTTCGACGAGAACGGGAACGGGACCCTGTCCTGGGAGGAGTTCTCCAACTGCAGCCGCCAGTACTGGACCCAGACCGATCCGAGCCTTCCCGGCAGCCGGTGGCTCGGCCCCTGAGTATCCCCGGTCGGACCCGGTAGGCAGCGTCCGGGAGAGAAGCGCCTAGGTGAAGCAGCCGCCTTCGTCGCAGGCGCAGTTGGCGGTCTCGGTGGTGACGATGGCCTCCATGACCGCGTCGACGACCTTGTTGTAGTCGGGCTCGAGATCCTGGTCGACGACGTACTCGACGTAGCGGATGTGGCCGGAGCCGTCGATGACGAAGACCGCCCGTTGCAGGGCCCGCCACTCCTTGATGAGCACCCCGTAGTCGCGCCCGAAGTCCTCGCTGCGGTGGGCCGACGCCTGGGGAGTTCGCACACAGGCCTCTCGGACCCACCGGGCCTGGGCGAAGGGCAGGTCCATGCTCACGGTGAGCAGCCGGGCGCCGTCGAGCTGGTAGTCGAGCTTCTTGGTCTGGACATCGCAGACCGGGGTGTCGATGGAGTTGATCACGTTGAGCACCCGCACGAAGCCCTTGGTGTCGGACAGGCGCACGGTGCGGAACCCGGAGTCGTCGAGGCAGTCGAGCTCGAAGTCGGGCGCCAGCTCACCCGCTTCCAGTCGCCGGCCGATGACGGTGAGCGGCTGACCCGCCTCCATCGCCCCTCCGACTCGTTCCTCGACCCCGATGTCTCCCATGAAGAACGAGCCTACCGGCGGGCTAGCCTCCACCCTCGATGACACTTCCCTTCTTCGGGCAGGGACAGGACCCCGGGCCCAGCTTCTCCGAGCTCCTCCGTCGCAGCGGGCTGAACCCGCCCGTGCCGGAGACGGCCATAGCCCACGACAAGGTGGTCCACGCCACCACCATCGTGGCCATCGTCTACGTCGACGGGGTCCTCATGGCCGGTGACCGCCGGGCCACCGAGGGCTATTCCATCGCCGACCGCGACATCGAGAAGGTGTTCCCCGCCGACCGCCACTCGGGCGTGTCGATCGCGGGCGCGGCCGGGCCGGCGGTGGAGATGGTCCGCCTGTTCCAGACCGAGCTCGAGCACTACGAGAAGGTGGAGGGCATCGCCCTCAGCCTGGAGGGCAAGGCCAACAAGCTGGGCCACATGGTCCGCGACAACATGCCCATGGCCATGCAGGGCCTGGCCGTGGTTCCCATCTACGCCGGCTACGACCTCCGCCGGCGGGTGGGACGCATCTTCAAGTACGACATGACCGGCGGCCGGTACGAGGAGACCGACTTCCACGCCACCGGCTCCGGCGGCCGGGACGCCCGCACCACCATCAAGCTCGGCTACCGCAAGGGCCTCGACCGGGCCGCCACCATCGAGCTGGCGGTGGAGTCGCTGTTCCAGGCGGCCGACGAGGACTCCGCCACCGGCGGCCCCGACCCCATCCGGGGCATCTACCCGACCGTGGCCACCATCACCGCCGACGGGTTCGCCCGGGTCAGCGACGGCGAGGTGGCCGACCGCTTCCAGACCCTCATCGCCCGCATGACCGAGGGGCAACGCAAGTGACCGAGCCGAAGGCGGGCGCCCGATGAGCATGCCGTACTACGTGGCGCCCGAGCAGATCATGAAGGACCGGGCCGACTACGCCCGCAAGGGCATCGCCCGGGGGCGGGCCCTGGTCGCCCTCAGCTACGACAAGGGCATCCTGCTGTGCGCCGAGAACCCGTCCCGCACCCTGCACAAGGTGGCCGAGATCTACGACCGCATCGCCTTCGCCGGCGTCGGCAAGTTCAGCGAGTTCGACTCCCTGCGCACCGCCGGCATCCGCCACGCCGACCTCAAGGGCTACAGCTACTCCCGGGAGGACGTCGACTCCCGCTCCCTGGCCAACGCCTTCGCCCAGCTCCTGGGCAACGTCTTCACCCACGAGATGAAGCCGATGGAGGTCGAGATCCTGGTGGCCGAGGTCGGCTGGCAGCTCGAGTTCGACCAGATCTTCCGCATCTCCTACGACGGCACCGTCGTCGACGAGGAGCACCGCACAGTGCTCGGGGGCGATTCCGACGCCATCTCCGAGCGGCTCAACGCGGCCACCGCCGACGACGCCTCCATCGACCTCGGTGCCGCCCTGCGGGGGGCGGTGTCGGCCCTGGCCGGTCCCGACCGCACCATCCCGGCCACCGAGCTGGAGGTGGCCATCCTCGACCGGGCCCAGACCCACCGGGCCTTCCGCCGGCTCACCCTGGCCGAGCTCGAACCCCTGCTGACCGCGCCCGCCGAGGGCTGACCGACCGGCGGCTTCAGAAGGCCCGGACGAAGAGCACCGCCGCCATCACCATGATCGCGCCCAGCACGACCCACAGCTCGCGGGGAGTCGACGGGTCGTGGGCGTCGTCGATGACGTCGAACACCGACTCGACCTCGTCGACCAGCAGCAGTTCCTGGGCCGCGGGCAGGTCGTCGGCGTCGACGAAGACGTGGACGTCGCCGATGGGATAGATGCCGTCGAGGTTGCCGCGCAGCTCGATGGTCATGCCCTCGACGCCGAGGCGGGCGGCGATCACCCGGGCGTGGAAGCTGCTGGCCACGGTGGCCAGACGCACCATACGGGTCTGTTGCACTCCATCGACGGTACCCTCGTCGGCAGATGGAGCGTCGCATCTTCGGCCTCGAGAACGAGTACGGCGTCACGTGCACCCTGCGCGGCCAGCGCCGGCTGAGCCCGGACGAGGTCGCCCGCTACCTGTTCCGGCGGGTGGTGTCGTGGGGCCGGAGCAGCAACGTGTTCCTGGAGAACGGGGCCCGCCTCTACCTCGACGTCGGCAGCCACCCCGAGTACGCGACTCCCGAGTGCGATTCCATCGAGGACCTGGTGGCTCACGACAAGGCCGGCGAGCGCATCCTGGAGAGCCTGCTGGCCAGTGCCGAGCAGCGCCTCCGGGAGGAGGGCATCCGGGGCATCGTCTATCTCTTCAAGAACAACACCGACTCGGCCGGCAACTCCTACGGCTGCCACGAGAACTACCTCACCAGCCGGCGCGACGACTTCGGCCACTACGCCGAGGTCCTGATCCCCTTCTTCGTCAGCCGCCAGATCTTCGCCGGGGCGGGCAAGGTGCTCAACACGGCCCGGGGCGCCACCTACTGCATCAGCCAGCGGGCGGAGCACATCTGGGAGGGCGTGTC
>JAXDMK010000134.1:0-29364 GCA_034666105.1 Actinomycetota bacterium
GCATGCGGTTGACGTTGCCGGCGAGGGCGTTGATCTCCCCGTTGTGGCACAGCATCCGGAAGGGCTGGGCCCGCTCCCACGTGGGCAGGGTGTTGGTGGAGAAGCGCTGGTGGAAGATGGCGAACGATGCCGCGAAGCGCTCGTCGGCCAGGTCGAGGTAGAAGTCGCCCAGGGCGTCGGCGGTGACCAGGCCCTTGTAACAGACGGTGCGGAACGAGCACGAGACCACGTACGTGCCCTCGGTCGTGGCGTCGATGCGCCGGCGGAGGCGGAAGGCGGCCTTCTCGTTCGCGCCGGCCCCGGCGAGGACGGCCTGCACGATCCGGGGCCGGGTGGACAGGGCCAGTTCGCCCAGCTCGGAGTCGTCGGTGGGGACCTCCCGCCAGTCGACGATCCGGATGCCCTCGGCCACGGCCGCGGCCTCGACCGCCAGGGTGGGGTCGTCGCCCCGCACGAAGAGCATGGCCAGCCCGTAGGGCGTGCCGTCGGCGTCGCGGCCGAAGATCTCGGGGGGGATCGGAAGGAGCAGGCCGGAGCCGTCGCCGGAGCGGGCGTCGGCGGCCAGTGCCCCCCGGTGCTTCACGCACGCCAGGCCCCGCAGGGCGGCGGAGACGATCATCCGGGAGGAACGGCCGCTGGCGTCGGCGACGAAGCCGATGCCGCAGGCGTCGTGCTCGGCCGATCGGATTGGGGCCCGAATCGGGGAACGGGATGGGCTCATGCAGGTGGCCTTCCTCGACGGAGGTGTGCAGGAACCCGGGGCGCCCCCTCAGGAAGCTTCGGGAAGCGGGAGAGGCGCCATTGCCGCTGCCCCGGTGAGTCGGTCCCAGGGTAGCCCACAGGAGGTGCCCACCCCCGGCGAGTTCGGGCCGTTCAGATGGTGAACGGGCTCGGGCCGACGGCGGGGGAGAGGAGGCCGTCGTAGGCGATGGCGTAGAGGCGGTAGGTGCCGGCGGCGAGGGCCGGGAGGGGGTAGGTGGCGGTGCAGCCGGAGCACGCCCGGGCGGTCCAGCCCTCGTTGATCACGACGTTGCCGGCGTTGACCACGTACACCCGCAGCCAGCCGGCGGTGCCGTCGGGGTCGCTGTAGACGGCGGTGGCGTTGCCTCCGACCCGCTGGAGGGCGACAGGGGCGAGCGGGGCCGAGCGGTCGACGGTGAACGCCCACGTGGGCGACACGGCCGAGGCATCGGTGCCGTCCCAGGCGGCGGTGACCAGGCCGTAGAAGCCGTCGGGGAGGGCGGCGAAGGAGACGCCGGCCCGGCAGCCGTTGCAGACGACCGGGCTCCACACCTGGCGCACGACCTTGCCCGTCTCGTCCAGCACCGCGAAGAACACCCGCCCGGCGGTGCCGTCGGGGTCGGAGTACCGGGCCGACGCCTGCGTGGGCGCCGTCCGCAGCACGCTCACGTTGGCCGGCGCCGGCTCGCCGGGCACCGCCGGGGCCCGGTTCACCGCCGGCGGCGACGCCAGTTGGGCATAGTCCTGCACGATGTAGACGGTGCCGTTGGCCCAGGCCACGCCCACGCCCAGCGCGTTGACCCCGGTGTCGACCATGTTGGCCCGGTGGGCGGGACTGTTGAGGAACGCCTGGTGCACGATGTCGATGCTCCCGCCCATCCCCACGTTTTCCGCCAGCCGCGACGCGGTGACCTGCGATCCGACGCCGGCGTTGTGGGAGAGCGTGCCGTCGTGGGCCATCTTGGCCGCCCATCCCCGGGCCGCCGACGCCAGGGTGGCGTCGACCGGCAGGGCCGGTGCGCCGACCGAGGCGCGCGTCTGCATGATCAGGGCCAGCACCCGGGACTCGTCCGACGCAGTGTCGGCTGACGCCGGCGGGGCCAGGATCAGCAGCAGGGCGGTGGCCAGCAGGGCGGCCGCGACGCGACAAGGACGGGAGAGGGACATCGATCTCCTTCTCCGGAGACTGGCCCCCAGGTGGGTCGCTTCGGCCGGCGACGCTGGCGACCGGCCCCGGGATCGGTACCGGGTTCGGTGCCTCCTCGTCGGCAGAAGTTGTCAAAAACTTGAGGTTTGCCGCCGATCCGTTGTTCTCAAGTAGTGAATTGCTCCCGGAGGATGCGTTCTTCGAGGTTGTGGTCGGAGTCGAAGAGGATCCGGAGCTCTACCGACGGGTCCTCCCGCACGTCGACCGACACCACGTTGCGCACCTCGGTGTGGTCGGCGACCGCGCTCACCGGCCGCTTCCAGTGCTCGATCGTCTCGAACCGGACCTGGGCCTTCGAGTCGAGCAGGGCTCCCCGCCACCGCCGGGGCCGGAAGGCGCTGATGGGGGTGAGGGCCAGCACCGGCGCCCCGATGGGGATGACGGGGCCGTAGGCGGAGAAGTTGTAGGCGCTGCTGCCGGCGGGCGTGGCCACCAGCACCCCGTCGCAGATCAGCTCCTCGACCCGGACGGTCTTGTCGATGGTGATGCGGATCTTGGCCGCCTGCCGGGTCTGGCGCAGCAGCGACACCTCGTTGATGGCGAGGGCGTTGACGGAGGCGCCGTCGGCGCTGGTGGCGAGCATCCGCAGCGGGTGGAGCACGCTCAGCTCGGCCGCCTGCACCCGCTCGATCAGCCCCTCCTCGCCGTAGGTGTTCATGAGGAAGCCGACCGTGCCCCCGTGCATCCCGTAGATGGGGGCGTGGATGGGCAGGAACCGGTGCAGGCTCTCGATCATGAACCCGTCGCCGCCGATGGCGACGATGACGTCGGCGTCCTCCGGCTCCACGTTGCCGTAGCGGCGGCGCAGGTTGTCGAGGCTCTCCTGGGTGCCGGCGGCCCCACTGACGACGAAGGCCAGCCGCTCCCCGGTCACCGCCATGGCCGGGCGGCCGTTGTCAGCGGGAGTCGGGCCACTCGCGGCTGACGGGGCTGCGCCCCTGCCCCTCCAGGGCCCACGCCCGCCGCCAGGCGCCTGCATCGGGGCCCTTCAGTGACGGGGTGGTGGCGGCGGCGGCCCGCTTCCGGGCCTGCCACCAGTCGGTGCGCTGCTCGTCGGCCAGGGTGGCCACCGCGGCCTCGATGCGACCGGCGAAGCGGCGGGACGTCTCCCCCTTCTCGGGCCACATCGGTGCCCCGAAGGTGACCCGCACCGCCGACTTCCTGTCGATCGGCGTGGGCAGCTTCTCGCCCCGCTTCCACACCTTGCGGGTGCCTTCGAGGTGGACGGGTACCACCGGCCGGTCGCGGCGCAGGGCCAGGTAGGCGGCGCCGCCCCGGAAGGTGGTGGTCCAGCCGTCGGGGCTGCGGCCGCCCTCGGGGAAGATCACCACGCTCCAGCCGTCGGCCAGCAGCTCGGCGGCCAGGTCGGCCGAGCGCCGGTCGACCTTGTTGCGCTCCATGGGGATGGCCCCGATGGTGAGGGCGGAGACGGCCCCCTTGACCCTGGTGGGGAAGAAGTAGTCGGCCGCCGCCGCCACCACCGTCTTGTGGCGCCACCTCTCGGGGATGGTGGCCAGGAGCAGGGTGGTGTCGAGGTGGCTGTTGTGGTTGGCCACGAAGATGACAGGCCCGTCGAGGTCGTCGAGGCGGTCGAGGCCGGTGACCTCGGGCCGGGCCAGCAGGTGGGCGACGGGCCGGAGGATGTCGTCGACGATCATCGCTCGGGCCACCCGGGCCGGGAACTTGCGGGCCCAGGCGGTGTCGTAGGCGACGCCGGTGTCCGGCTCCACCGGCGGCCGGGGGATCAGCGTCGGCCACGTCGGCGGCCCCAGCGGGAACTTGGGCCGGGGCAGCCTCACCGGTCGCGGCTCACGTCACGTCGGCGAGGAGGATGGGGGGCGCGTGAAGATGCGTAATGGAGGGATTTCGCCCGACCACGTCCTCCGCCATCTCCAGGGCGTCGCGCATCGTCGAGGCCGGCTTGAAGCCCATCCGCCGCACCGCCTTGGGGTCGCCGCCGACGATGATGACCCCTCCCACGTGCTGCAACGCGTGTGCACCCCAGTACCACATGTAGAACGCGTGGACCCCGTGGTAGGCGTAGGAGTTGCGGTAAAGGTGGATGTACCAGGGGTCGTTGGCGAAGTCCTCCTCGAACTTCTTCTCGATCTCCAGGGGGTCGGTGGTCTCCGACAGCACCTGCTCGAAGAAGTCGATGTAGCTCGGGTGGTGGACGGGGTGGAACTCCCACCGGGTGGGGTGGCTGAGGATGACCACGCCGCCCTCCCGCACCAGGGGCCGGCCCCGGTAGAGGTTGAAGAAGTAGCCGAGGCCGAGGCACATGACCAGCAACGGGTTCATGATCGAGTTGACGTTGTAGGGGCCGACGTAGGGCAGGCCCATGGTGAGGATGTCGGCCTGGCCCTCCACCGGCACCAGGTGCTGGCGGTGGACCTCGTCGAGGGTGAGCCGGTGCACCGCCTCCACCTCGCCCGCCTGCACGCTCGTCATCTTCTGGGGCGATTTCATCCCGTGCATGACCTTGCGGGCCAGCGCCGGCGGGCACGCCTCCAGGCTCTTGGCCGTGGCCAGGTACGAGGCCCGGTCGCGGATCGACCACTCCCACTCCCGCTTCTGCAGGAAGCCGAACTGGCTGGGGAAGGTGTCGGAGTTGAGGGTGGTCTCGATCTGGAACACCTGGCAGTGCTGGGCGAACACCCGGCCCATGCGCCAGGTGGCGTTGTGCAGCTCGGAGTTGGGCGGGTCCATGAACGAGCGGCTGTGCTGCATGCCGACCACGTTGTGGTGGTGCTTGAGGCTGCGGTAGGAGACGAGGCCGGTCATGGTGGACTTGTGACCGCCGTCCATCGCCACCAGGTTGATGTTGACGTAGACCAGCAGGTCGCTGGTGGCGGCCCGCTTGTTCACCTCGACGTACTCGCCCTCGGCCGTCTGGCCGACGACGATGAGATTGTCGTGGTCCTCGGCGTCGTGCTGCTGGAGGGCGCCGTGGGGGGCGAAGGCGTCGTAGACCCGGTCGCCCAGCATGTGCCGCAGCTCGGCCTCGGTGGCCCGCCGGTGCAGGCCGTGGGCCGCGATGAGGACCACGTCGTCGACGCCGGCCTCGGCCGCCAGCTCGAGGACCGCCTCGATCACCCGCTGGCGGTTGTCGGGACCCGCCATCGGGGGGAGGGGCACGGCCTCGTTGTCGAAGGCGATGGTGAGCTTCATCCCCGGGCGGAGCAGGGCCCGGAGGGGCTCGCTGTCGCCGACGGGGTGCTCGAGGGCGTGGCGGATGGCGCCTTCGGGGTCGTCGAGGGGGTCGACGGGCTCGGCCGGGTAGACGACCCGGCTGCCGGCGGGGAGCTTCTCCAGCCGGAAGCCCTCGCCGTGGTGGAACAGGATGGGAGGCGTCGACCGGTCGACCTCCAAGACGAAACCGGGCCTGCTCAACGCCTTTTTTCTCCTCGCAGGTCGAAAACCACCTTGACCGCGCCCCGCGATCCGGCGTTGGCGGCGTGGTCGATCGCCTCACGGTAGCGGTCGAGGGGGTAGCGGGCGGAGACCAGCCGGCCCAGGCGGGCGTGCTCCACCAGCTCGAAGGCGAGGTCGAACGTGCGCCGGGGCTCGCCGTCGAGCGACTCGGTGCCGTAGGCGTAGGAGCCCCGCACCCGGATCTGGCGGTGCCACAGGGGGGTGAGGTCGACAGTGACGGTGGACGGCATGCCGAGGAGGATGACGTCGCCCCCGGGCCGCACCACGGCCAGCGACTCCTCGATCGACTTGGCGCTGCCCACGCAGTCGACGACCACGTCGACGCCGCCGGAAAGAGTGGCGCCGACCTTGAGCGAGCGGGTGGTCCGCCGGATCAGGCGGTGGGTCTCGCGGGGCTCGACGACGACGTCGGCACCCAGCTCCCGGGCCCATTTCCGCTGCTCGGGGTGCTTGGCGGTGGCTATGAGCGTGCCCGGGGTGGTGAACCGGCGGAGGGCGGCGATGGCGCACAGGCCGAGGGTGCCGGCGCCCAGGACGAGGACCGTCGACCCCTCGACCCCGAGCACGCCGTGGACGGCGCAGGCGGCCGGCTCCACCATCACCGCGGCGTCGTCGTCCAACTGGTCGGGGACGGGGTGGATCTGGCTCTCGTGGGCCACCATCGACGTCGACCACCCGCCGCCCGTGTCGTGGCAGTAGCCCGTCTGCAGGCCGGGCTTGATGTGGCCGAAGGCGGTGCGCTCGCAGTTGTCGGTGCGGCCGGCGGCGCACTCCCGGCAGGGCGGGTCGACGCCCCGGGCGGCGCAGCCCAGCACCGGCTCGATGACGACGCGGCCCCCTCCGTCGAGATCACCCACGATCTCGTGGCCGAGGACGAAGGGGAACGACACCAGCGGCTGGAAGTACGGGGACGACTTGCCGTCGACGGTGGCCAGGTCGGACCCGCAGATGCCCGACAGGCGGGGCCGCACCCGGTGCCAGCCGGCAGCGGGCAGGTCGGGCTCGTCGATGTCGACCAGAGACACCGGCCCCAGCTTGGCCCCGAGGCCGGGCGCCAGCGAGCCCGCCACCTTGGCCAACCCGTAGCGGGGGATGGAGTCGACGACCTGGACGGCCTTCATTGGGCGCCCCCGGCCAGCCGCGGCGCCAGCGGCAGGAGCCCCTGGGCCCCTCCCGACGACTTGGTCCACTGCTCCACGTGCCAGCCCCGCTTGCGGGCGATGGCGGCCAGCTTGGGTTCGGCGTTGACGGCCACGGGATGTCCGACCGCTTCCAGCATGGGAAGGTCACTGGCCGAGTCGGCGTAGGCGATCGACTCCGACAGCTTCAGCCCCTCGGCCTCGGCGTAGGACGCCATCAACAGGGCTCTCGCCTCACCCGTGGGCGGGGAGTCGAGCAGCTCGCCGGTGAAGTGCCCGTCCTTCTCCATCAGCCGGGCGCACACGATCTCGTCGAACAGCGGCCGTAGGGGTTCGACGATGAAGTCGAGGGACCCGGTGATGAGGACGGTGCGATGGCCGAGCTTCTGGTGCTCCCGCACCCGGCGGAAGCCCTCGGGGAAGGACTTGGTCAGCAGCAGGTAGCTGAACAGCTGCTTGGCGTCCTCCCGCAGCTCGTCGGCCGGCGCGTCCTCGTAGCGGCGGTAGAAGTGGCGGAGGAAGTCGCCCCGGTCCTTGCGGTCGAGCGAGAGGAGCCCCGGCGCCTGCGAGAGCATGCGCATGACGAAGGCGGGCCGGTCCTCGTCCGGCTTGTGGCGGGTGGCCAGCCACGAGTAGCTCTCGACCACGTTGGACGCGATGAGGGTGTTCTCCAGGTCGAAGGCGGCGATGTGGCGGTCGGGGGACAGGACCGACCGCTTCCCCCGCTCGTACCGGGACAGTCCTTCCCGGCCCCCGCTCGTCGTGCGCACCCGGGCCTGCTTCACGACCGAGGGCATGTGGCCGACCTGGACGTAGGTCCGCCAGTCGATGACGGTGGTGTCGAAGCAGAAGGCGGCCTGGTCGGCGGCGTCGAGGGTCGCCCACAAGGCCCGCAGGCGCTGGTCGTCGAAGACGGCCTCGGTCTCGGCGTAGGCGCCGTAGAGGCGGACGTAGTCGAAGGCCCGCTCGCCCAGGGTGCGGCGCTCCTCGAGGCGACCGGTGACCTCCGCCTTCTCCCCCCGGATGGGCAGGTTGCTGACCAGCTTCTCGGCCGCCCCCAGCATCTTGATGCCCCGCTCCAGCTGCTTCTGGGCCCGTCCCCGCCGGGAGAACTGCCACGGGGCGACCACGATGGGCTGGCCGTGGGTGTCGTAGAGCGGGTTGGCCTGGAAGTACTCCCGCACCAGGTCGACGAGCATCTTGTAGCGCAGCGGGTTCCGGTTGCCCGTGGCCACCTGGAAGACGTTGCCCGATTCCCGGGGACCGGCGGATTCGGGACCGGCGGCCGCGGTGGCGATGATGGCCGCCACCACCAGGTCGACCGGGATGACGTCGATGATGCCCTCGGGGATGCCGGGGAACTCCTTGAGCAGGCCCCGCCCGTAGGAGATGATCACCGGCTCCGCCATCCGGAAGCCGCGGATCCAGCCGGGGGACGGCTCGGCCAGAGCCGACTCGATGATCGACGGCCGCACCACGCTCACCGGCACGTCGCCCTTGGTCTCGTGGACGGCCCGCTCGGCCAGGGCCTTGGTGTAGGCGTAGGCGTCGGGCCAGCCCAGGGCCTTGGCCCGCTGGCGTCCGGCCTCGACCATCCAGTCCGACAGCCACGCCTCCCGCCGCTTCTCGGCCTTGGCCGCCAGCAGGGGCGGGCCGGCCGCGCCCAGCTCGTCGCGGGCCTCCTT
Organism: Actinomycetota bacterium; assembly: GCA_034666105.1. Taxonomy (GTDB): domain Bacteria; phylum Actinomycetota; class Acidimicrobiia; order Acidimicrobiales; family AC-14; genus JAXDMK01. The sequence continues at coordinate 8,208 of JAXDMK010000134.1, forward strand.
GGTGAAGCGGGCCAGCAGCTCGGGGCGGCGGCTCTCGGCGTCGGCGTCGGCCCGGGTGCGACGGGCGGCGGCGACCTCGTTGCGCCAGTCGACCTCGGTGCTGAACGGCGTCTCGCTCAGGGGGGCCTCGGGGGAGAGACCCCGCCGGCTGCCGGCCACGTAGGCGGTGGACACGGTGACCAGATGGGCGGGCGGTTGGCCGGTGGTGACGGCCCCGTCCCGCACCTCCTCCAGCACCCGGAGGGGGCCGACCAGATTGACCTCGACGGCGGCGTCGAGGGGCGAGTCGAAGCTGACCCGGGCCGCGGAGTGGATGACGGTGGTGCAGGTGGCGAACAAAGCCCGGCCGGCGTCGTCCAGGCCCAGCCCGTCGACCGATACGTCGCCGGCGATGACCTGGACCCGGCGGGCGACGTTGGCGTCGAAATCGTCGCCCCACTCGTCGCGCAGCCGGCGGAAGGCGTCGTTGCCGAACAGCTCCCGCTTGGCCCGGGTGGCGGGGCTGGTGCGGCGCCCGCCCCGGATGAGCAGGACGAGCTCGCAATCGGGTACCGAGCGCAGGAGCCGCTCCACGAGGGCGGTGCCCAGAAACCCGGTGGCGCCGGTGATGCCTATGCGCTGGCCGGCCAGGGCCTCTCTGATCACCCTCTTTCTTTAGTCGAACCCCTCGCCGAACGCTCATTTGGCCCCCATCGAGTGCCCGCCAGTCGCATCCGCCGAGGGCCACTCGGGCTCGCCTCCCGGGATCCGTTCACGGCCTCCCGCGCTCGTCGACCGGTCCGTATCCTCTTGGGATGCGGACGGCCGGAGCGGGAGGAAAGCGATGAGCCAGGAAGACGGCGTGGAGCGGTTGACGAGAGAGAACCCGCCTACCGAGCTGACCTTGGATACCGACCTTGTGTCACGGTGGCGCGTGGACGACAAGTGGACCTACGAGGGGGCCGCCGCGTTCGACCCTTCGAACGCGACAAGCGTGTGGCGCCTCGATCTGAATGGCGACAACACGTTTTCCTTCGGCGGCGGCCACTACTGGCGGGACCTGTCAGGGCGGAGGAACCGGACGGAGATCCTTCTCGCTGTCGCCCGCATGTGCCCGGCCGGTCTGGCGATCGGCATCACCTGCTCGGACACACTCGATGACACCCACGAGGACCGTGTCTGGGAGCTGCGGGGAGACGAGCGACGGCTGGGGGAGTCGTTCAGCGAGGGGCCCTGGATGCTGGCGTCGGCGGTCTACGTCCGGGACGACGAGGGCAACGGCGGGTCGTCGATCTACGTCAAGTACCACGAGCGCGACGAGAACGGGAAGCTATGGCTTTGGGACGACGAGCGCGAGGGTGGGCCGTCGTACGGCGGCATGCTCGTCGCCGACTTCGTACTGCCTTCGCCGGCCGAAGCCATCGACCAACTGGTGCAGCGGCTGGCGGCGAACAACTACTGGGAAATCGACAGGTTGATCACGCTCCACGGCACTCCTCACCACTTCGACGGGTTGGAGCAGCCCGCCAGCCGACGGACGACGTCCGACCCCGATCTCGCCGGCATCGACCAGCCGATCGAGCGGCACACCCCCGCTCCCCCTGTGGACGGGCTCGAGCAGCCGATCGAGCGGCTGAGGCCCCCCTCGGACTGAAGGCCCGGCGCCCGGCCCTCGGGTGAGAGGCTGGGCGGACGATGGACTGCCAGACCCGCGACCTGGTGTGCAAGGCCCTGCACAAGCTGGGCCTGGAGGGGTCGGCGGCCAGCAACGTGGAGTCGCTGATCGAGGGACCGTTCAAGATCGCCTTCATCCTGGTGGCGGCCATGGTGTTGAGCCGCATCGGCAGCAGGCTCGCCCTCCGGTCGGTGACCCGGCTGGGCCGGGCCGGGCCGCTGGCCGAGAAGTCGCCCCGGGCCGAGCAGCGGGCCACCACCCTCGGCGGCGTGGCCGCCAGCACCCTGCGGGTCGGCATCTGGACCGTCGCCGTCCTGCTCATCGCGGGCGAGGTCGGGCTCAACCTGGGTCCCCTCCTGGCCGGCGCCGGCATCGTCGGCCTCGCCCTCGCCTTCGGCGCCCAAAGCCTGGTGAAGGACTTCGTGTCCGGGTTCTTCATCCTGGCCGAGGACCAGTACGGGGTGGGCGACCTCATCACCGTGGGGGCGGTGACGGGGACCGTGGAGGAGGTGAACCTGCGGGTCACGTCCATCCGGGCCAACGACGGGACGGTGTGGTTCGTCCCCAACGGCGAGATCCGCATGGTCGGCAATGCGGCCAAGGACTGGGCCAAGGCGGTGGTCGACGTCGTGGTCCCCAAGGGCGCCGACCTGGCCCTGGCCATCGCCGCCATCACCGACGAGGTCGACAAGCTGGCCGGCGACGAGGCGTGGGCGGAGTCGTTGACCGAGAAACCGCAGGTCCTGGGAGTCGAGACCATGGGCACCGAGGGGTTGACGGTGCGGGTGGAGGTGAAGACCACGCCCGGCAACCGGGCCCGGGTGGCCCGGGAGCTGCGCACCCGCATCGGCGCCCGGCTCTACCGGGAGGGCATCGCCGCCCGTCAGGACTGGAGGGTCGAGCCGCCGCTGGCGCCGGACGGATCCGCCGGCGGGCCGGGCGCGCCGTCGCCACCCGAGTCTCCGCCCCCGCCCCTGCCCCTCACCTGATCCGCCCGGCCGACGGCCAAGTCGTCGAACAGCTCGAGGTGCTCGCGCACCATCCGCTCCACCGAGAAGTAGCCCTCCACCGCCGCCCGGCAGGCGTGACGGTCGATCTCGCCCACGCTGGCGATGGCGTCGGCCATCTCCGCCTCCCCGTCGACGAGGAACCCGGTCTGGCCGTCGACGATGACCTCGGGCGCGGCCCCTTCCGGGTAGGCCAGCACCGGCGTGCCGCAGGCGAGCGATTCGATCATCACCAGGCCGAAGGGCTCGTTCCACCGGATCGGGAACAGGGTGGCCCGGGCCCCCGCCAGCAGGCGCAGCTTCTCGTCGTGGGGGACCTCGCCGACGAAGCGGATGGTGTCGCTCAGGTGGGGGGCGACCTCCTGCTCGAAGTACTCCTTCTCCGCCTTCTCCCGCACCTTGCCCGCCAGGATGAGGGTGGCGCCCGCCTTCTCGGCCGCGGCGATGGCCCGGTGGGCGCCCTTGTCGGCCGCCAGCCGGCCGAGGAAGACGAAGTAGTCGCCGGTGCCGTCGCCCCACGGGAACTCGCGGGCGGTGACCCCGTGGTGGATGACCCGGGCGATGGTGACGTCGGGCGCGGACCGGGTCTGGGCGTGGGAGATGGCGATGAGGCCGACGGTGTCGCCGATGCGCCGGTAGACATCGGCCAGTTCGCCGTCGAGGGGACCGTGGATGGTGGTGACCACGGGCGGCAGCCCGCTGTCAGGTCCCCGACGCGACGCCATGGCCGGCCCGACCACGGTGTGGTCGTGGACGATATCGAAGTCGGCGACGGCGTCGTAGGCGGCCAGCACGTGGCGGACCTCGGGGACGGCCACGCCCATGCGCTGGCCCTCCGCCTCCGGGAGCAGCCACCGGCGGGGGACGGGGCAGGTGGAGTCGCCGGTGGTGAAGAGGAGGACCTCGTGGCCGGCGGCGAGGATGCCTCGGGCCTCGGCGTCGACGGCCTGCTCGATGCCGCCGTAGAGGGTGGGCGGGATGGGGGCCCACGGGGGGGCGATGATCGCGATCCGCACGAAATCGATTCCACCACATCCGGACCCCCGGGGCTGGAACTGGCCCCGGCAGGGTTAGCGTGGGGGAGTGGGGTCCACCACACCGCCGGCTGCACCGTGGGAGCTGGCCGGAGAGTGCATCGTCGCCCTCGTCCGGCCGCCGCTCTGCCGACCGCCTCTGCCCGACGGCCTGCATCCGGTGCCGGGACCGCTGGTGGTGGCCGCGGCCCGCTTCACCGAGTCGCCGGTCGGCCCCTACCTGGAGTTCTCGGTGGCGGAGCCGGCCCGGCTGGGCGCCCGGCTCGGGCTGTGCATGACCCTCATGGTGGTCGACTCCCCCGACTCCCGGCGGGGCGGACGGGTCAACTGGGGCCTCCCCAAGGAGCTGGGCACCCTGCGCTGGCTGGCCGACGACGACGAGCGGACCCTGGCGTGGGAGGACCGCGACGTGGTGATGAGGGCGGAGCCGTCGGGGCCGTCACTGCCGATGGTGGCGCCGGTGCGGTCGCTGCAACGCCGGGCCGACGGGCTGGTGGTGGTGGGCGGACGCATGCGGGGCCACGCCCGTCCCGCCCGGATCGAGATCACCGCCCCCGACACCGACGGGCTGTTCGGGCTGGCCGGCTGGCACCGGGGCATGGTGGTGTCGGGCGTGCGGATGGTGATCAATCCCGCCCGCCGCCCCGCCGGCCTCACCGCCACCCTCCGGGCCCCGCTGCGGGCGGCCGAGCCTGCGTTATCGTGGCCGACGGAGGCGCAGGCCTCCTTCACGGGCGACTAGCTCAACGGTAGAGCGCTGCCTTCACACGGCAGAAGTACGGGGATCAACACCCCGGTCGCCCACCACATCGGTGCGCGTCAGCGGCCCAGGGGAAGGGTCCGGGGCCGGGGGTGCCGGCGGTTGCGGGGCGGAGCGGACCCGGTGCCAGGCCAGGGCGCTGCCGGTGAGCACGAGGGGCAGGACGGGCACGCCGTAGCGGGGGTCGGACGCCGACGTGGCCACCGAGATCACGACGATGCCCATGCCGAAGCCGGCCCACAGCAGCGAGTCCGAGCTCGCCCGTAGCGTCGTGCGCCAGCGAGGGACCAGCGCCGAGACCACCACCAAGACGAAGCCCAGCGCGGGGACCGTGGCCGGCACCGTCAGAATTCTCGAATACCAGTGGAGCCCGGTCGCCAGCCCCCCGCCCCGGGTGCTGGCCACCACCGTGCGGTCGGCAGCGCGGAGGTCGCCGGCGGACATCGTCGGCTGGCACAGCCACGGCTGGTAGTCGCTGTACAGCCGTGGTCCCCGGGGGTCCGGCTTCGGCACCTGCCACAGGTTGGCCAGGCAGGTGATCCGGTCGGTCGGGTAGCCGCCGGGCCGCACGAACAGCCAGGTGTCCCTGGCCACCGTCCAGGCGTAATCGACGGGCTGGGCCCGGAGCACCTTGCGGGAGAACCCGGCGAACAGCGAGTCGTACTCGGGGGCGGCCAGCTCGCTATTGGGGCCGGCGTTCCAGAGGTACAGGTCGGGGTCGAGACGCCGGCCGAGGGGCTGGGGCGGGCACAGTCGCCGCTCGGCGACGGTCAGGTCGGGCACCTTGTCGCACTCCACGAAGGTGGACACGCGCGCCCAGAGGAACCGGCCGCGGTAGGTGCCGAGCGAGTAGACGTCGTAGGTGTCGTGGTACCAGACCATGTAGCCGCCCACCGGGACGAGCACGCAGACGGCGAAGGCGGCCATCCGCACCGCGGCCGGCTTCAGCCGGGTCAGGAACGGTGCCGGCCGGTCACCGAGCGACCGGACGACGATGTACGACAGCGGCAGGGCCAGCAGCGGCAGGCCGACGGTGCGGGTCAGGCCGGCGGCGGCGAGCACCAGGCCGGCGATGGCGCAGGCCAGTTTCCCGGGCCGGTCCTTCGCGGTCAGCACGATCAGGCCGGTGACGGTCAGCGTCGTGAAGAGCGTGTCGGACAGGACGTAGTGCTCGACGACGATGGTGCGGGCGTCGAGCACGACCGGCGCCACCGCCAGCACGGAGACCAGGCGGGAGACGCCGCCGCGCCGGAGATAGGCGTAGCAGGCGGCCGGGACGGCCAGGCCGGCCAGGTGCTGCAGCAGCGGGATCAGCTCCAGGGGCCGGACCGGCAGCATCCGCAGGAGCTGGATGGCGAAGGAGTAGCCGTAGGGGCTGCGGGAGTCGGGCACATGGCTGATGGCGTGGGCGAAGTACACCGAGCTGTCGCCGAAGTACCAGAAGGCGGGCCGGTAGGCCCGCATCATGGCCAGGCGGAGTAGCCCGCCGACCGTCAGCAGCACCAGCAGCGGCCAGTGCCGCCGGAGCCCGGCAACACTCCGGGAGAGGCGATTCACAACCACGCTGCCGTCCTGTCGCTCGGAGATGCGCTGGCCGGGGGCGGTCGCCCGGGAGCCGCCGGCGCCGGGTGAGTATCCCGCACCGGGGCCGTCGGCGCCGAGATGGTCGCCGGCGGCCGGGGGCCGTGGTCGAACGGGGTCCGGCGGCCTAGGTCGATCGGATCAGTTCGGGTCGGGGATCTCAAGCGGGTGTTTCGGGGAGCCGAAGCCCTGGTCATGGGTCGTGGATTCCCGCACGTCAGGGGTCATTTCGAGGCGGTCCGACGTCGGATCCGGGCCGTCGCCGGCCGGCTCGCGCCCCGGCGGGACGAGCAGGGCGCCATCCTCATCCTGGGGTCGGTGGGCATGGTCATGGCCGTGATCATGGCCAGCTTCGCCATCGACCTCGGCACCCTGGCCCAGGACGTCCGGCGGGTACAGCTGGTGGCGGACATGGTCGCCCTCGACGCGGTGCGTGCCCTTCCCTCCAATCCCACCGCCATGGCCCAGGCCAGCGCCGTGCGCAACGGCTTCCCGTACACCGACGGCCAGCACGCCCTCGCCGTCGAGTGGGCATCGACGGCTCTGGGACCGTTCACCTCGCTCCCGGCCAACCTGGGCTCGGCCACGGTGGTGCGGGTGACGGCGTCGTCGGTGCACCGCAACCTCTTCCCCTTCGTGTCCTCCCAGCCCCAGACCGTTTCCCGCGCCGCCCTCAGCCGGATCCAGCCCCGGGCCGGATTCACCATCGGCTCGTCGCTGGTCACCCTCAACACGTCGTCGTCGACCCTCTTGAACTCCCTGATGGGCCAGGCCGTCCACGGGACGGTCAACCTGTCGCTGGTGAGCTGGCAGGGGTTGGCCAGCGGCACCGTCGGCCTCTCCGCCCTGCAGACGCAGCTGGCCTCCATGGGCTTCAGCGTCGGGACCGTCAGCCAGCTGTTGAGCGCCAACATGACCGCGGCCCAGCTCTTCCAGGCGACGGCCAGCGCCCTCACCCTCGGCGGTGACGCAGCCAACGCCAGCCTGTTCAACACGTTGCGGCTGGCGGCCACGTCGTCGGTCCAGATGAACCTGGGGGGACTGATCCAGGTGGCCCAGGGCTCGGAGAACGCGGCCCTGAGCAGCTCCGTGGGCCTGTTCCAGCTGGTCACCGGCTCGGCGCTGCTGATCAACGGGACCAACACCCTGTCGCTGTCGAACGCCGGCATCACCGTTCCGGGCGTGGCCAGCACCGCCCTCAGCCTGAAGGTCACCGAGCTGCCCCAGACCTACATCGGTCCCGTCGGCGGCTCGGTGACGACCGGTCAGGTCGACCTCGTCGTGACGCCCAAGATCGACGTCAACCTCTCGGTCGGACTGTCGCTGCTCCGTCTCACCGGTGACCTTCCCGTGCGCCTCACCCTCGGCGGGGCCACGGGGACGCTCAGCGGTGCCACCTGTACCGGCATCACCGTCAGCGCCGACCCGCAGGCGGTTTCCGGGTTCGCCCAGCTGACCTCGCTGCGGGTCTCGACCCTCGGGCTGCTCCCCATCCTCGACGTGGGCATGACCAGCTTCACGCCCACCATCGACGGGCCCGCCGTCCCCCTCTCCTTCTCCTATCCCTCCGAGTTCGCCCCGCCCGCCTTCTCCAAGCACGCCGGCTCCCAGCCCGTCGGCCTCCAGGGCCTGACCACCTACACCAGCGGAACCATCACCCTGCTCGGCCTCATCCCCCTGGGTCTGACGAGCGGCTCCATCGTCTCCGCGGTCGTCGGCGCCCTGCCCGGGCTCATCGGCGGCGTCGACACCAACGTCCTCACGCCCCTGCTCACCGCCCTCGGCCTCGACGTCGGCAGCGCCGACGTGACGGCGCTGAAATCCGCCCTCAACTGCACCGTGCCCGGCCTCGCCGGCTGACCCGGTTCCCCGGGGCGGGCGCCGCCTCTGCCCGCCGACCACCGCCTTGTATATCCAGTAGGATACCGGGTATGGACATAGGTGCGAAGACGTCATGAGTGTGCGCCACGCCCTGTTGGCGCTCTTGAGCGAGGGTCCGAAGTACGGGCTGCAGCTGCGGCAGGAGTTCGAGGCCAGGACGGGGGAGGTGTGGCCGCTCAACGTCGGGCAGGTGTACACGACCCTCCAGCGGCTCGAACGGGACGGTCTGGTCGAGTCCGACGACGGGGAGTCGGACGGCCCCCAGAAGGGCTTCCGCATCACCGGCGCGGGCCAGGCCGAGCTGGTCCAGTGGCTGCGGACTCCTCCCGACGCCGACGTCCCCCCGCGGGACGAGTTGGTCATCAAGGTGCTGGTCGCGCTCACCGTCCCCGGCGTCGAGGTCGGCGAGCTGTTGCAGATCCACCGCCGGCACCTGCTGGAGACGATGCAGCGGTACACCGCCCTCAAGCACGGCGCGGCCGACGACGACGTGGGTCTGGCGCTGGTGGTCGACGCCGAGCTGTTCCGGCTGGAGGCGGTCGTGCGCTGGTTGGACGCGGCCGACGTCCGGCTGCGGCGATTCCCATCCCCGCATCGGGACGACAACGCCGCCGCCCCGAGCGGGTCCAAGCCCCGTCGCCCGCTGGGCGCCCGGCGGTGACCGCGGCCCTGGAGCTCCGCGCCGTCTCGAAGACCTACGGCGAGGGCCCGGCCGAGGTGCACGCCCTCCGGTCCGTGTCCCTCGCCGTCCACCGCGGGGAGCTGGTGGCGATCATGGGGCCCAGCGGATCGGGGAAGAGCACCCTGCTCACCATCGCCGGCACCCTGGAGGAGGCGACCAGCGGCGACGTCGTGATCGGCGGGTCCGACGTGGCCACGCTCTCCACGAACGACCGGGCCCGGATGCGCCGCCGGTCCATCGGCTACGTCTTCCAGGACTTCAACCTGCTGGCCGGCCTGACCGCGGTGGAGAACGTCACCCTGCCCCTGGAGCTCGACGGCGTCCGCCTGCGGACGGCCCGGGCCCGGGGCCTGGAGGCGCTGGCCGCGTTCGACCTGGCCGACAAGGCGTCCCGCTATCCGGACGAGCTGTCCGGGGGCGAGCGGCAGCGGGTGGCGATCGCCCGGGCCGTGGCCGGTGAGCGACGGCTCCTCCTGGCCGACGAGCCGACCGGAGCGCTCGACTCGGTGAACGGGGAAGCGGTCATGCGTCTGGTGCGGGCCGCCTGCCACCGGGGCGTGGCCGGAGTGATCGTGACCCACGACGCCCAGCTGGCGTCGTGGGCCGACCGGGTGGTGTTCATCCGCGACGGACGCATCGTCGACCAGACGGTGCCGCCGGCGGGGCCGGAATCGCTCCTGGCCTCGGGTTCGACCCCGTGAGCGCCGCCGCCGCGCCCAGGGCCGTTCTGCGCTGGGCGTGGCGGATGTTCCGCCGGGAGTGGCACCAGCAGATCCTGGTCCTGGCCCTGCTCGGCGTGGCCGTCACCGTCGCCACCGTCGGTGCCGCCTTCGCCTACAACGTCGCTCCTGACGGACGGGGCGAGTTCGGCTCGGCCGGCCACCGCATCACCTTCAGCGCCGGGTCCCAAGCCGCCGCCGCCGCCGACATCGCGGCCGCGGCCGAATACTTCGGCACCATCGACGTGCTCCTCGCCCACTTCGCCCCCGTCGCCGGGTCGGCGAGGCCGTTGGAGGTCCGGGCCCAGGATCCCCACGGGCCCTTCAGCGGACCGATGCTGGCCCTGCGTGAGGGTCGGTACCCATCCGCCCCCGAGGAGGTGGCCCTGACCGAGTCGGCCGCCCGCGACCTCCACGTTTCGGTGGGTGGCGTCGTCGACCTCGACGGTCGCCGCCCGACCCTGGTCGGCCTGGTCGAAAACCCGCGCCGCCTCGACGACGACTTCGCCCTCGTCGCACCCCGGCCCCCGGACGCGACCGACCTGGTGCGCATCCTGGTTGGCGGCAGCCAGGCCCGGGTCGAGCAGTTCCGCGGCACGATGACCGTCGACGGCGACGTGCGCCGCGACTCGCCCCGGAACGACAAGACGGTGGGGGCGGTGGCCACCTTCGGTCTGGCGACGGTCGGGATGCTCCTCGTCGCCCTCATCGCCGCCGCCGGCTTCGTCGTGCTGGCCCAGCGCCGGCTGCGGGAGCTGGGGCTGCTGGCGGCGATGGGTGCCACCGAACGCCACGTCCGCCTGGTGACCCTGCTGAACGGCGTCCTCGTCGGGCTGAGCGCGGCGGTGATCGGCACCGCCGGGGGCCTGGCGGCGTGGGCGCTGGCGTCGGGGCGGGTGGAAGCGGCCGCCGGCCACCGCATCGACGGTCTCTCCGTCCCCTGGTGGCTGGTGGCCATCAGCGTCCTGCTGGCGGTCGTGACCGCCACCGGTGCCGCCTGGTGGCCGGCCCGGGCGGTGGCCCGCATCCCGGTGATGCTCGCCCTGTCCCGACGGCCGCCGGCGCCGAAGCCGGCCCGCCGACCGGCGGCGGTGGCGGCGGTCCTGATCGTCGCCGGGCTGGGTTGCTTCGCCCTGGCCCATCAGAAGAACGTCGCCCTCATCGTCGCCGGCACCCTGGCCACGCCGATCGGGGTGCTCCTGATGGCTCCCCTGGCCGTCTCCGCCGCCGGCCGGATGGCGTCGCGCCTGCCCGTTTCCGGTCGCCTGGCGTTGCGCGACCTCGGTCGCTACCGGGCCCGCGCCGGTGCCGCGCTGGCCGCCATCAGCCTGGCCCTGGGGGTGCCGGTGGCGGTGGTGATCGTCGCCACCGCCAACGCCCACACCGCGGCCGAGGGCAACCTCTCCGATCGCCAGCTCCTGATCCGGGTCGGCCACGGTCAGGAACCGTTCGCGGTCACGCCCGGCCCGGCGGCTGCGCTGGAGGCCCTGGGCGCCGGCGTCGACCAGCTGGCGGTGTCCCTGGGCGGCGCCACCGTCACGCCCCTCGACCTGCTCGTCGACCCGGCCCGTATCCCCGAACCGCAACTCGCCGAGGCGGGACAGCTGCAGGCGGTGGAAGTGAATCGGCGGCGGGCGGCGACGGACGACTACGACGGGCTCCTCCTCTACGTGGCCACCCCGGCGGTGCTCGACACGTTCCACATCCCGCCCACCGGGGGCGGCATCGTGACCGCCGAGGACGGAGACCTCTTCTTCCTCACCAAGGAGCGGTTCCGTGACCCGGAACCGCTTACCGACGTGGTCCGCATCCCCACCCCCGGCTACACGTCGGTGCCCGACACCTTCATCAGTCCGACCGTCGCCGCGGGCATGGGTTGGGAGCCGATCCGGGCGGGATGGTTCATGGAAGCCGACCATGCCCTGACCACCGAGGAGCGGGCGGCGGCCCACGACCTGGCCGTCGACGCCGGCCTCACCGTCGAGACCCGGGACCAGCAGGCGTCGCTGGCGGGCCTGCGCTCGGGCGCGACCGCGGCGGGGATGCTCCTGGCCCTCGGCGTCCTGGCCATGACCGTCGGCCTCATCCGCTCGGAGGCGGCCGGCGACCTCCGCATCCTGGCCGCGGCCGGGGCTTCGAGCACCGTCCGGCGCAACCTCACCGCCGCCACCGCCGGCTCGCTGGCACTGCTGGGCGTGCTCCTGGGCACGGCCGGCGCCTACCTGGTCCTGGTGGGGGCCTACGCCGGCGACCTCGAACCACTGACCCGGGTTCCCTTCGGCCCCCTGGCCGCCATCGCCTGCGGAGTCCCGGCCATCGCCGTCGCCGCCGGCTGGCTCCTGGCCGGACGCCAACCCCCCGCCCTGGCCCGGAGCCGGTTCGACTGACCCGGGGTCGGGTCAGAGGTCGAACCGGGCGGCGATGATCCCGGCCACCTCGGCCGGCCCGGGCATGGCCCGGATCTCGCCGCCGATGCGTTCGGCGGCGGCGCGGATGCCGGGATCGGAGAGCACCGCCTCCATCTCGGCCCGCACCGCGCCGACGGAGACGGCCCCCGGGAGCAGGGCCCGGGCCGCTCCCGCCCCGGCGCAGGCGGCGGCGTTGCCGAACTGGTCCGCCGCCTGGGGGAGGCAGAGCTGGGGCAACCCCCGGCCCAGGGCGGCCAGCAGGGTGCCGGAGCCGGCGTGGGACACGACCGCGGTGCAGTGGGGGAGGAGCTGCGTCTGGGGGATGTAGCGGGTGACGTGGACGTTCTCCGGCTGAGCACCGAGCGCCTCCGGGTCACCGGTCGGGCCCAGGGTCACCACCACCCGGAGGGGAAGGTCGCGGAGCGCCTCCGCGACCGTCGCCACCAGGCCCGGATTCGAGTTGAAGACGGTGCCGAAGGTCACGTAGACGAGCGGTGCCGTCGAGGGGCCGGAGGTGATCCAGGGGGGCAGGTCCTCGTCGCCGCCGGTGACGAAGGTTTCCGGCCGCAGGGGCTGGACGAACGGCACGTGGCCCCCGTCGGCCGCTCCCGGCTGCAGGCTGGGCGGGTAGATGTCCAGGTAGAGGTGGTCGTAGGTGCCGGCGTAGGGGCGGGGCTCGAGCCCGTGGGCCTCCCACACCGGGGCCACCGCCCGGCCCGCGGCCTCCACCCGGGGGCCGGGCAGCAGCCCCCCGAAGGAGTGGGTCACGCCCGGCACCCCCAGGAGGGCGGCGGCCAGCGGCCCGGCCAGCTCGGCCTGGTCGCTGACGATCAGCGCCGGCTGCACCCTCCGGGCGATCGGGATCAGGTCGGCCGCCATCAGCGGGGTTCGGACCGTGCCGAACAGCCGGGGGAAGAAGAAGTCGGGCCGCTCCGTCGGAGGCAACGCGTCCACCTCGGGGAAGCGCCGGTGGACCAGCCCCATGCTCTCGTCGAGGCCGGGGCCGGCGGCGTGGGCGACGAAGCCCTCCCTCTCCAGGCGGGGAACGACTTCGGCCGCCGCCGCCCACGACACGTCGTCGCCCCGGTCGACGAAGGCCCGGGCCAGGGGCACCATGGGGTGGACGTGGCCCCACCCGGGAGTGGTGGTGAACAGGATGCGCAACGGCCACCTCTCGCGGTGCGGTCGGCGTCCCAGAACGCCGCCCCCGCAGCCTACGTTGGCCGGGTGCTGCTGGCCGAGGTGGTTCGGACGTCGGACGCGGTGGCGTCCACCCCGTCCCGTTCGGCCAAGGTCCTGAGCCTGGCCGACCTCCTCCGGCGGCTGGCGCGGGACGAGGTGGAGCCGGCCGTCGCCTTCCTCACCGGCCGTCCCCGCCAGGGCAAGATCGGCGTGGGCTGGGCGTCGCTCCGAGCCACCGACCACGGCCCGTCCCCGGCGGCCGAGCCGTCGATCGAGATCCTCGAGCTGGACCGGGTCGTCTCCGACCTGCAGGTGTTGGCCGGGCCGGGGTCCGTCGGCCGCCGGCGGGCCCTGCTCGACGACCTCTTCGCCCGGGCCACCGCGGCCGAGGCCGATTTCGTCCGCCGGCTCCTCATCGGCGACCTGCGCCAGGGGGCCCTGGACGGGGTGATGACCGACGCCGTGGCCCGGGCCACCGGGATCTCCCTGGCCACCGTGCGCCGGGCGGCGATGCTGGCCGGCGATCTGGCCCGGGTGGCCGCCGTCGCCCTGACCGACGGGGAGCCGGGACTGTCGGCCATCGGTCTCGAAGTCCTCCGTCCGATCCTCCCGATGCTGGCGTCGACCTCGCCCGACGTGGAGTCGGCCCTGGCCGAGCTGGGCCCGTCCCAGATCGAGTGGAAACTCGACGGGGCCCGCATCCAGGCCCACCGCGCCGGCGACGAGGTCCGGCTGTTCACCCGGAACCTGAACGACATCACCGACCGCCTGCCGGCCGTGGTCGACATGCTCCGCGCCCTCGACCTCGACCAGGTGGTGCTCGACGGCGAGGTGCTGGGCGTGTCCGACGAGGGGCCGGAGGCGTTCCAGGAGACGATGAGCAGCTTCGGCCGGCGGACGGGCCCCCCGGGTCGGGCCGCGCTGGGCGTGTGGTTCTTCGACGTCCTGCACCTCGACGGCGACGATCTCCTCGACCGGCCCCTCACCGAGCGCTCGGCCGTCCTCGACCGCATCGGCGTGCCCCGGGTGCCGGCCCTGGCCCCCGCCGACCCGGCGGGCGACCCCGCGGCCGCCCTCGCCTTCCAGGCCGAGGCCCTGGCCGCCGGCCACGAGGGGGTGATGGTCAAGGCGGTGGCCTCGCCCTACGAGGCCGGCCGGCGAGGGGCGGCGTGGCGGAAGGTGAAGCCGGTCCACACCCTCGACCTCGTCGTCCTGGCCGCGGAGTGGGGGAGCGGCCGGCGCCGGGGCTGGCTGTCGAACCTCCAACTGGGCGCCCGTGACCCGGCCGGCGGCCCCAATGGTGGGTACGTCATGGTGGGCAAGACGTTCAAGGGCCTCACCGACGCCATCCTCGAGTGGCAGACGGCCGAGTTCCTGGCCCGGGAATCGGGACGGCACGGCCCCGTGGTCGAGATCGACCCCCCCCTGGTGGTGGAGATCGCCCTCGACGGCGTGCAGGCGTCGACCCGGTACGCGGGGGGAGTGGCCCTGCGCTTCGCCCGGGTCCGCCGCTACCGCGACGACAAGGACCCGGCCGACGCCGACACCATCGATTCGGTGCGGGCCCTGCTCCACGGGGGAGGGGGCCCTACCGCGGGTCCGTGATCCCCGCCGGTTGTGACCCGGCTACGACCCGGCGGCGCCGGCGGTGGCCACGCCGATGCGGATGATCACGAACTCGGCCGGCTTCACCGGCGCCACCCCCACCAGCGCCACCAACCGGCCGTGGTCGATGTCGTCCTGGGTCATGGTGGTGCAGTCGCAGCGGACGAAATAGGCGTCGTCCGGGCGGCGGCCCATGAGGCTGCCCGCCCGCCACTGGGCGTCGAGGAACGCCTCCGCCGCCCGCCGGACGGTGGCCCACAGGCTCTCCCCGTTCGGCTCGAAGACGGCCCACTGGGTGGCTTCGTCGAGCGATCGTTCCAGGTAGAGCAGGTAACGGCGGATGTTGATGTACTTCCACTCCGGGTCGGAGCTGATGGTGCGGGCGCCCCAGAGGCGGATGCCCTCGCCTTCGAACGAGCGCAGGACGTTGACGCCCTCCTGGTTGAGCACCGCCTGGGCCGCCCGGTCGACCACCGACTCCAGTCCCGCGACGCCCCGGACGGCGTCGCCCGTCGGCGGCTTCAGCACGCCCCGCTCCTGGTCGCCCCGGGCGTAGACGCCGGCCACGAACCCCGACGGCGGCAGGACGACCCCGTCGACGGCGGCCTCGGCCACCACCCACGGGTGGTAGAGGGCGGCCTGGCCCGAGTCGAACCGGGCCCGGAACCGGCGCACGTCGTCGACCGTGCTGGACTCGGGGGCGTCGACGAGGGCGAACCGGAAACGCGAGCGCTCGGCGTGGGCGATCAGGACGGCCGTCGCCGCTACGCACTCGTCGAACGTGTCGAGGGTGCCGGCGTCGGGCGCGGCCACCAGCCCGATGTCGTCCACCCGGGCCAGGACCTCCAGCGCCGCCTCCTGATCGCCGCCGTCCCGGGAGACGTACAGGTGGGTGCCGCGGTTGAGGAAGAAGGCCCGGGCGGCGTGGGCCAGGTAGGGCGGGCGGCCGTCGGCCGTCGGCTCCAGACCCCCGTACACCTGGGCGAACTCCACGAAGCTGGTGACCAGCCGGGCCTCGCCGACGGGGCCGGTGGGGGCCCGTCCCACGAAACCGGCGGTGGATGTGGCCATCGCCCTGACCCTAGGCGGGGCACGGGGCGGGGCATGGAACCCTGACCACCGCCCCCGTCGTAGCATCGGCGGCGATGGCAATCACCGGTGCCCACGTCCTGCTCTACACGCCCGAGGCCGACGCGGTCCGCGACCTCCTCCGCGACGTCTTCGGATGGAGCCACGTCGACGCCGGCGGGGGGTGGCTCATCTTCGCCCTCCCCCCGGCCGAGGTCGGCGTCCATCCGGCCGAGTCCACCCATCACGAGCTTTCGCTCATGTGCGACGACATCTCCGCCACCGTCGCCGACCTGCGGGCCAAGGGGATCGAGTTCAAGGGCGAGCCGGAGTCGGTGGGTTGGGGCGTGGCCGTCACCATGATCCTGCCCGGGGGACTGGAGATGCTCCTCTACCAGCCCCGTCACCCCACCGTCACCTGACCGCAGGATCGGCCGAAGGGTTCCGAGCGGGACATTCGGGTAGATATCCGGCATGTCGAGCGACACGTAGAGGCGGTAGCCACTCACTCCCCGTGGTTTTCGGGGAGGCCACTCGACTTCCGTTCCGTTCGAACATCCAAGGTCGAACCAGTCCCAAGGAGAATCTCATGGGTATCGGTGTCAGCGTTTTCCTGTTCGCAGTCGGCGCCATCCTCACCTTCGCGGTGAACGCGACGGTGTCGGGGCTCGACCTGTCCACCGTCGGCGTGATCCTGATGATCGCCGGCGCCCTGGGCCTGATCATGACCCTGCTCGTCTTCGGTCCCCGGAGCCGGGGCGGTAGCAGCGAGACCGTGGTCGAGGACTACGGCCCCCGCCGTCGCGTCGTGCGCGACGACATCGTCTAAGCCGCACCCTCGCTGGAGAGGAAGGGCCCCGGGATGACCGGGGCCCTTCTCGCGCGATCATGGCCCCCGTCATGGGCCTGATCGAGCGGACGCCGGAGTGGGCCGCGCTCGTCGAACACCACCGGGACCTGGCCGACGTCCACCTCCGCCGGCTCTTCGCCGACGACCGGTCCCGGGGAGAAGCGATGGTCGTCCAGGCCGGCGACCTGTACCTCGACTACTCCAAGAACCGGGTCACGGCCCAGACCCTCGATCTGCTGGTGGCGCTGGCCGAGGCGGCCGGTCTCCGCCGGCGCACGGAGGACATGTTCTCCGGGAAGCGCATCAACCGCACCGAGGACCGTCCCGTCCTGCACGTGGCCCTGCGCGCCCCCCGCGACGCATCCATCGTGGTCGACGGGGTCGACGTCGTCCCCCTGGTCCACGCGGTGCTCGACAAGATGGCCGACTTCGCCCGGCGGGTGCGCACCGGCGAGTGGCGGGGACACACCGGCCGGGCCATCCGCAACGTGGTCAACATCGGCATCGGCGGGTCCGACCTGGGGCCGGCCATGGCCTACCAGGCCCTCAAGGATTTCAGCGAGCGGTCGATGACCTTCCGCTTCGTGTCCAACGTCGACGGCGACGACCTGTGGCAGGCCACCCACGACCTCGACCCGGCCGAGACCCTCTTCATCGTCTGCTCCAAGACGTTCACCACGGTGGAGACGATCACCAACGCCGCCTCCGCCCGCCGCTGGCTGCTGGCCGCCCTGGGCGACGACGAGGCGGTGGCCCGCCATTTCGTGGCTGTCTCGACCAACGCGGCGAAGGTGGCCGAGTTCGGCATCGACACCGCCAACATGTTCGAGTTCTGGGACTGGGTGGGCGGCCGCTACTCGTTCCCCTCGGCCATCGGCCTGTCGCTCATGGTGGCCATCGGCGGCGACGGGTTCCGGGAGCTGCTGGCCGGCTTCCACCAGATCGACCAGCACTTCCGCACCACGCCCTACGAACGCAACCTGCCCGCCCTCCTGGGCCTGCTCGGCCTCTGGTACGACGACTTCTTCGGCTTCGAAACCCACGCCGTGCTGCCCTACAGCCAGGCCCTGGCCCACTTCCCGGCCTACCTCCAGCAGCTCGACATGGAGAGCAACGGCAAGTCGGTCGACCTCGAAGGCCGGGCGGTGACGGTGCAGACGGGGCCGATCGTATGGGGCCAACCCGGTACCAACGGCCAGCACGCCTTCTACCAGCTGCTCCACCAGGGGACGAAGGTGGTACCGGCCGACTTCATCGGCTTCGGACATCCCGGTCACCCGATGGGCGAGCATCACGACCTGCTCATGGCCAACCTGCTGGCCCAGACCGAGGCCCTGGCCTTCGGCAAGACGGCGGAGGAGGTGGCAGCGGAGGGGGTCGCCGACGAGCTGGTGCCCCACCGCACCTTCCCCGGCAACCGGCCCACCAACACCATCCTGGCCCCCCGGCTCACCCCCCGGGTCCTGGGCCAGCTGACGGCCGTCTACGAGCACAAGGTGTTCACCCAGGGCGTGATCTGGGACGTCAACTCCTTCGACCAGTGGGGCGTGGAGCTGGGCAAGGCCCTCGCCAACCGCATCGTCCCCGAGCTCACGGCTGACGAGGAGCCGACCCTCGACCACGACAGCTCCTCCAACGCCCTGATCCGCCGCTACCGCGTCCTTCGCTCCGGGGAGGAGCACCTGTAGCCTTCCGGTCCAGGGAGGGGACATGAAGCGGATTCTGGGGGCGGCAGCGGCGTCAGCCATCGCCGTGCTGCTGGTGGCGGCACCGGCGGGTGCCGAGATCACCCGCGACACGATCGGGTGTTCGGGCACGGCCGCGGTGACCGCCGACGACGGCACCGCCGTCACCGTCGACGCCGCCGCCACCGCGGTGAAGATCCCCCGGGCCGACAGCGCCCTGTGGCACGGGGAGATCAACAAGGTCACCCACGACCACGAGGGCTCGGTCGACCTCAAGCTGGGCCCGGTGTCGTTCAACCTGGGCCAGTGGGGGCCGACGGCCAACAACCAGAACAAGGGCACCGCCGACGGGGTGAAGGACATCCCCGCCCTGCTGCGGCAGTTCCCGTCGGTGAAGTGGAAGCTCACCGGCTACCACAAGGGCATCGAGGGTCAGTGCGAGGGTGAGATGACGGTGGAGGTGGAGGGTTCCGCCGCCAGCACCGGCGCCGCCGCCGTGGCCGGCCTGGCCGGTACCGCGGCCGCCGCCGCCGGCCTGGTGTCGGCGTCGCGGCCCAAGCGCCCCTACCAGGGGGGGTACGGCCGGTGAAAGGGGCGAGATGAAGGGTGGCCGACCGTTCCTGGGGGCCTTCAGCGGGTTCTTCCTGGGCCTGTTCCTGGTCTTCGACTTCTTCGTGCTCAAGGTCATCGCGTCCGACAGCGGCCTGTTCCTGGTCCTGCCGATCGCGCTGGCCGTTGTCGGGCTCGTCGTGGGCCTGGCCGCCCCCGCCCTCGACCGCCTCCGCCGGAACTAGCCGGTCGCCGGTTCGGGGGCGGCCGGTTCGGGCCGGCCCGAATACCTCAACCCGGCCCCCTCGGGCGCCGATAGGGGTCGTACATGCGATCAAAACGGCGGGCGGGCCCTGCTGCGGCCGCGCGGTTCGTCATCACCCTGGCCCTGGTGGTCGTGCCCGTCTCCGTCATGCCGTCGACCATGGCCCATGGCGTCGGAGCCGTCGGCGGTGTCGGCACCATCACGACCGTGGCCGGCGGCCTGGGGATCGGGCCGGCCCTCTCGATGGGCATCGGCCCCGCCGGTCTCCTCCTCCGAGGGTCGGAGCTCATCGTCGCCGACTCGGCCAACGGTGTGGTGCGAGCGGTCGACCTGACCACCGGCGGGCAACGGGTCATCGCCGGCACCAACTCCACCCCCCGACCCGGCCGGGACCCACTCGACGGGGGACCGGCGACGTCCGCCTTTCTCAACGACCCGCGCGGCTTGGCGCAGGACGCGGCCGGGAACCTGTACATCAGCGAGGGCGCGAGCGATCGCGTGCGCCGGATAGACCCGGCGGGCATCATCACGACCGTCGCCGGGCCGGGCGTGTACCCGACGGTGGGCGACGGCGGGCCGGCCACCGCCGCCTTCTTCCGGGGGACGGGTCTGGCCGTCGACAGTGCCGGCAACTTCTTTATCGCCGACGCCGGCCAGAACCGGGTCCGGAAGGTCGACACCGACGGGATCATCACCACCGTCGCCCGGGTGGGGGCGACCGCGCTGGCGTTCGACGCGGCCGGCGATCTGCTTATCGCCGACTCCCCGGGACGCAGGATCCTGAAGCTTTCAGGAACGACCCTGAGCCTGGTGGCGGACATTCCCGTCCGGGTCCACTCGTCCAACAGCCTCGGCGGCATCGCCGTCGGCCCCGGGGGAGTCATCTACGTCACCCAGCCCCAGTCGAACCGGGTGATGCGGGTCGATCCGGGCGGTGCGGTGACTACCTTCGCCGGTGACGAGGCAGGGCCTGGGGAGGGGCCGCTCGACGACGGCGGGCCGGCGGTGGACGCCAACCTGGCAACGCCCGACGGGGTAGTCGCCGATGCCGCCGGCAACGTCTACATCTCGGACGTCTACCACTACCGCGTCCGCCGGGTCGACGCCAGCGGGACGATCACGACGGTGGCGGGCAACGGCACCAAGTCGTTCGCCGGTGACGGCGGGCCCGCCCTCGACGCCGAGATGTCGGCCGCCAGCGACATCGAGGTCGACCCGGCCGGGAACATCGTCCTCGCCGATCCCGTCAACCTGCTCATCCGCTCCGTGTCTCCCGACGGCTCGATCCGGACGGTGGCGGGGAACGGGGCGTGGTCGCCCGTGGGCGGCGACGGCGGGCCGGCGACGGCAGTCGGCATCGGGGCCTACGGCGTCGACACCGACCGGGCCGGCAACGTCTACGTGGCCGACGGCAGCGGCGGGCGGGTACGCAAGGTCACCCCCGCAGGCATCATCAGCACGGTTGCGGGCACCAGGGGCAGCAATGGCTCCACCGGCGACGGGGGACCGGCCACCGCGGCCACCATCGTGAATCCGACCGACGTGGCCGTCGACGGGATGGGCAACGTGTTCATCACCGACCCGGAAAGCTTCCGGATCCGCAAGGTCGACCCCGCCGGCATCATCACCACTTTTGCCGGGAACGGCACACGGGCCTACGGGGGGCCGGGGGGTGACGGCGGTCCGGCCACCTCGGCCCAGCTGGACGTGCCCGGCCACCTGGCCCTCGACGGCGCCGGCAACCTCTTCTTCACCGAGGTGCGGTATGTGGAGACGGGGCGCATCCGCAAGGTCGACGCCGCCGGGCGGATCAGCACGTTCGCCACGAACGTCGCCGCGTCCGACCTGGCCGCCGACCACGCCGGCAACCTCTACGTCAGCGATGTCGTGGACCAGGTCATCTACCGGTACGACCGGAACGGGGTGAGGACGACGATCGCGGGGAACGGCACCCCCGGCTTCTCCGGCGACGGCGGTCCCGCGCTCGCGGCCCGGATTTCCGGGCCGTCGGGCGTGGCCGTGGCCGGTGACAGCCTCTACATCAGCGACGGTGAGAACAATCGCATCCGGCGGGTGTCGCTGGCGCCCGCCCGCGCCGTCGACTGGGGCCTGAACCACGTCGGCCAGCTCGGCGACGGGACGACCGCCTCCCGCTCGACAGCCACGCCCGCCACGGGCGCCCTGGCCGACGTCCGCTCGCTCTCGGGTGGCGCCTATCACAGCGTCG